>JACMOZ010000437.1 GCA_014377785.1 Aeromicrobium sp. | reverse complement strand
CTCTCCTCTTTGCCAGGACCCTACTCCCGATCAACCTTCACGAATGTCAGGGACGCCTCACTCTCGCCGGATGTCCGAAAAATTCTTGATCACATCATCGAGATGCCCGTGACGGAGGCGCAATATGACCTAGCCCTCCAGCAGCGGGCCGATCTACAGGCGCTTTTTTCAGACCTTCTCGCCCACAACACCCTGCACGCGCTCTTTTACCCGACTGTGCCTCTATTAGTTCCTCCCCTCGGAGACGATTACATAACCCTCCTGAACGGTGACCCGGTTCCGGTCTTTGAAACCTCTATCCGGCACACTGGTCCTGGCTCAATCGCAGGTCTTCCTGCGATCTCTATTCCTGGCGGCAGGATCGCGGGCCTGCCGTTTGGGGTCACTCTCGAGTCCGAACCGGGCTCGGATCGGCGTCTCTTGTCTCTCGCTTCGGAAATCTTTTCTCTTGTATCAAAATTGCTCTAGTTCTACCGTGCGTGCCAACTGCATTTTTGAGCTGACCGGGGGACGGCTTCCAGCGCGCTTTGCTACGTAACCCGACATCGTCGAAAGATGGGACGCTGCTGTCAATGCAGTCAACTGGCGATCCACCGCAGCTCTGTCACCGGCCGATTGAATCGGTAGAACTGGGATGGAGCCTTCACTAATGTGCCGCTTCGACACTTCGGACTAGTTGCCGTGTAACGTCGTCAGGGAACGACAGGGGAGCGCTATTTTGCGCTGAGAGTGCGGCACGCCGCAGACCCTCGAACCTGCACCGGTTAGTACCGGCGAAGGAAGTCGGGAATCTCAGGGTCCTCCGGGTTGCGCACGTCTGAAAGTTTGGGCGGGTTCGGCCGGGGCTCCTCCCCGCGGAACCGATCGCAATTCCACGGGAAAGAAGCTTCACATGGCAACTCAAGAAACCCAAAAATCTAGCGGTACACCACCCACAGTGTCACGAAACCCGCTTCTCGTATCCGGGCGGCTCAGGTCCTGGCGTGGGGTGGACCTCATCTCGGCTGCGATGCTCGCGGTGGCGTTCGGAGTTGCCTTTTGGAGCTTCGATACGTTCGTTTATCCGGCCGTAGCGGCGGTTTTCGTCGGTTTCCCGCCCGCCGGTGAACTGGCCTTGGGCGTCTGGTTGGTGCCAGCGATCGTTGGTGGGTTGGTGGTGCGGCGACCTGGCGCGGCACTCTTTACTGAGCTGGTCGCGGCCAACATCGAGCTGATTCTGGGTAACGGGTGGGGAGCCGGGGTGCTCTTATCGGGGCTGTTGCAGGGGCTGGGAGTCGAACTGGTTCTCGCCCTGTTTCGGTGGAGGCGTTTCGGCCTGGTGGTCGCGGTGCTTGGAGGCATGCTTTCCGCGATCCTCGAAATCACCTGTTACGAATGGTGGGCCTATGTGCCCGGCTATTCCGTGGCCTGGCGACTGGTCTATCTCGGGTGCGGAGTCGTTTCTGGTGGACTCATCGCAGGTGTCGGTGGATGGGCGCTCGTCCGCGCACTCGCTCGCACCGGCGCGCTTAATGCGTTCCCCGTCGGCCAGGAGATCCGTGAGTCACGCCGATCCCGCTGACAAGCCCGATACTCGACGATATGAACCCGTCCTCGGCGGTGCTCGGCTCGACATCAATGAATTGACCTGGCGCCCCTTCGGACGAGACTCACCGGTGCTCTCCGGAATCACCCTGAGCGCCAAACCAGGGGAACGGATTTTGCTCACCGGTCCGAGCGGCTCAGGCAAGTCGACCCTCTTGCGAGCGATCGCCGGTGTCCTCATGACGGTCGAGTCTGGAGAGTTGGGCGGATCCATCACCGTCGACAGCATGGACCCGCACAAGGGCGGGGCATCCGCCGGCCTACTCGTTCAAGACCCGGCTGACGCCATGGTCGCCGGCCGGGTCGGTCGCGAGGTTGCCTTCGGCCCGGAAAACCTCGGGCTGGCCCGCGAAGAAATCTGGCGACGAGGGCAGGGATCGCTGGATGCGGTCGGATTCCCGTACGGGGTCGGACATCCGGTTGGTGCGGTATCCGGTGGCGAATCCCAGCGCCTGGCACTCGCCGGTGTTCTCGCCCTCGGGCCTCGGCTGATTTTGCTTGACGAACCGACCGCGATGCTTGATCCAGCCGCTGCTGCGAAAGTGCGCAACGCGATCTGCGCGGCGGTAGCCGACACCGCTGCAACGATGATTATCGTGGAACATCATTTCGACAACTGGCTCGACAAAATTGATCGAGTTGTCGTCTTGAGCGCCGCGGGCGTGGTCGTGGCCGATGGACCGGTAGCAGAGACGCTAGTGGCTCACTCCGAGACTCTGGCTGCTCTGGGGGTCTGGCTTCCCGAGGTTCTTGCTCCTGAACCGCTTCAGCTCACAAACGAATTGGTTCTTGCGTTCGATACGGCCGGTGGGACCGGTACTCCCGCCGTGGTTGCAAAAAATGTAACTGTGAATCGCGTGGCGCGTATCGGTTTTAGCACCTCCGCAACACCGGCATCGTCCGTGCTGTCGCAGGTCAACGCGATTGCTCGTGCAGGCGAACTGGTGGTGCTGGTTGGGGCCAGTGGTGCCGGTAAGTCCACGCTCGCGGCGCTGCTCGCCGGTCTCAGCGCTCCGTCCGACGGCTCGGTACATGCTGCGGGGGAGTGGGGCGCGGATTCCTCGGCGCAACTGTGCCGCTGGAGTTCCCGGGATCTTGCGTCTCGCGTGGGGTGGGTTCCCCAGCAGGCAGAGATCGCTATTGTCGCCCGGACGGTGTGGGATGAAGCAATGAGCACCGGTCGAATACTCGATCGTGACGAGCAGCTCGCGACAGCGCGAGTCACCGGTTTGCTCAGCGCTCTTGGACTGGCTGACCTTCGGGACAGCGATCCGCATCTGCTCTCGGGCGGGGAACTCCGGCGTCTTGCCCTTGTTGGTGCGATAGCCCACGGTCCGAGCGTGCTGGTGTTGGATGAGCCGACGGTCGGTCAGGATCGTCTCACCTGGGCTGCTGTGGCGGGAGTGATCACAGCGTCGAGGGATGCAGGGCTGGCCGTTATCGTGGCCACCCACGATCCGCACCTCATCCAGCTTGCCGATCGAGTGATACGCCTTGAGCATGGTCGGGTTGTTGAGGGACCGTACGGTACGCCGTCGGTACTGGCGCCCTCACCGCCAGTGTCAGCCATGCCGGTGTCAGTAACCGTGGCGCGCCCTCGCGGACGGTCGCGAGGCGGGCTCGCGGCACGGTGTGGGCCGGTGTCGCTGCTCGGGTCGTCAATTCTGCTCGCGATCGGAGCTCTGTTCATCACAGACGTTCGCGTCGGGGCGGTGGCTCTTCTAGTTGAGGCGTTGCTCGCGCCGATTGTGTTTGGTTGGGTGCGACCCTCTGTGCGGTTGCTGCCCGGGCTGCTCGCGGTGTTTTCGGTTGGCTTCTCTGGCTGGTTGCTCAGCCCCGGCCACGATGTGACAGTGGGGGTAACCGCCTGTCTTCGGGTCGCTTTCTTCGTGCTGCCTGGCATTCTTCTGGCGGGAATGTCGGATCCGTTCGCCCTCGGTGACCATCTCGCGCAGAGGCTCCACTTTCCCCCCCGACCGGTCGTCGCCGCTGTCGCCGCGATGCAACGATTCGAGACGCTCGGCGATCAGTGGCAGCAGTTGGCCAGAACGCGCCGGATTCGGGGATTGGCAGGTGGCCGTTCGCCCATTGCTCGCATCCAGACCGTTACCGCCCTGACCTTCGGACTTCTCCTGCAGTCGCTTCGCCAAGCGGGACGGATGGCAGTGGCAATGGAGTCGAGAGGCTTCTCGTTGCCCCGCGCCTCTGGTGTTGGCCGCTCCTGGGCGGAACCGGCTCCGTGGACGGGTGCCGACTCTCTTCTCATCGTGATCGGGATCGTCGTAGCCGCGATCCCGGCTGCGATCG
>JACMOZ010000436.1 GCA_014377785.1 Aeromicrobium sp. | reverse complement strand
GCCGTCGCCGGACGCCATTACAGACTCCCCTCGTCGAGGAACTCGCGAACGGCTATCGCTGAGACCGTCTTCACGCCGCTCACAAGGGCGACACTCGTCATCGACAACAGTGACCTAGATGTACTGCCCGGGCAGGTTGGTTGAATTTGTGTGACGACACGGTCTGAATTTCCGGGATGACGAAGGCCTCCGGTTGTGAAGTGGAGCTGTCTAAGAAACCGCTTCACTACCAGGAGGCCCTCGTGTCCCACGCTAACGCTGAACTGACCCCGAAAGCACGTCTTCGACTCGCGCGTCTGATTGTCGATGACCATTGGGCGATCTCGGAGGCCGCGAAAATGTTCATGGTGTCGTGGCCGACCGCGAAGAGGTGGGCTGTCCGCTATGCCGAACACGGCCCCGATGCGATGGGCGACCGGTCCTCGCGCCCGCATTCGTGTCCGTCGAAAACACCTGAGAAGGTGATGCGACAGATCGTGGCGTTGCGGTGGCGCAAACGCCTCGGACCAGTCCAGATCGCCGGCCGGCTGAACATGCCGGCCTCGACTGTCCACGCCGTGCTTGTGCGGTGTCGGGTCAACCGGTTGCGTTACATCGACCGGGTCACCGGTGAACCGATCCGACGCTACGAACACGCCTACCCGGGGTCGATGATCCATGTCGACGTCACCAAGTTCGGCAACATTCCCGACGGCGGCGGACACCGGTTCGTCGGCCGGCAACAGGGACGTAAGAACCGTGCCGCGACCCCGGATAAACCGCGTAACGCCTACCACAACCCGAAGATGGGCACGGCCTACGTCCACACCGTCATCGATGACAACTCCCGTGTTGCCTACGCCGAGATCTGCGGCGATGAGAAAGCCGTCACAGCGATCGGGGTCCTACAAAGGGCTGTGGCGTGGTTCGCCACTCGTGGCGTCACCGTCGAACGAGTCCTGTCTGACAACGGCTCGGCCTACCGCTCCCACGCCTGGCGTGATGCCTGCGCCGAGCTCGACATCAAACACAAAAGGACCCGGCCCTACCGGCCCCAAACCAACGGAAAAATCGAACGGTTCCACCGCACCCTGGGCGACGGCTGGGCCTACGCCCGCTTCTACGAATCCGAAGCAGCACGCAGAGCAGCACTACCGGCCTGGATTCACCACTACAATCACCACAGGCTCCACACCGCTATCGGAAACAAGGCACCAATCAGCCGATTGAACAACCTCACTGGGCAGTACACCTAGAGCACCCCGCAGCTGTCGAGGTACTGAACCTCAAATGGGCGGTGGGCTTGCGTTTAGCTCAGCGTGAAGCATCGACTGCGCGGACCACCGCATCAGTTCGGCCGGCATCGACGCGCGAGAGGCCACCGACGTCGGTCAACTACACCAGGGCTTCGATCCCCGTAGCACTGCGGATGGCCAGCACCAGACGATGGCTTTCGGCCTCGGTCAGCCGGTCTCCAATAGGTTCAAGCGCTTCGGCAATCCAGCCGATCGCCCGACCCTGACGCAGCGGCAACACCGAACGCTCTGTCGCGTCTGATTCGAGGGCGGCGTCACCGTCGCTCCACGGGGAGTGCCGCACGCCTTCATGGTCGTCTCCGAATCAGCCCGACTCTTGTGCCTGCACACGCCGGGTTGCTGTCAAAGCTTCTACATGGATGTGAGTCTGCCCATCGGCGCCGGCCAGCCGGTTTCGGGCGAAGTCGACTTCAACAAGATCATGGCCTCGGGGCAAAAGAACGGTGGCATTGAGATCCTGGAGCCTCGGCCCTTTGCGAAGCCCCGACTATTCAGCGTCGATCTTCTCGATCCTGAACACGGCAAACCGTGCCGACAGCAAATCCACGCACGGACCGAGCAAGAAGATCACCAGCGCGGTCCCGGGCCCGATCGCGGCACCGCAAAACCAGCCGATGATGGCGCCGCCGCCCTGGACAACGCTGTAACTCCATTTGAACGGGACTGGCGGATCGAAAGCGAGGGCGGCGGCCTCGGTCGGCCCGGCACCCGTGCCGCTTGCGAGATAACCGGCAACACCGACGGCGAGCACCGGAAACGAGAGCAACATCAAGCCAGCGCGCGCCCACAAGTCAGCGGGTTGGGTAAAGGCATCGAGCAGTCCCGACACGACGAATCCGACGACGAGGGGCTGCACGATCGTGCCGAGTCCAGGTGTGAGTCCGCGCGCCCATGCCATCGCGACCAGCAGGACTCCAACCACAAAATTGACCACGAAGAACTCGGCACCCAAGGCGATCGAAAGACCATTGATCATCGTCGAATATCCATCGGACCCCAAGGCGGCAATCAACAACATCGCCACGCCCATACCGAGAATCACGCACGAGAGTAAGAGACGTACGACCTTGGCGGGCACGGGATCATCGTGACAGACCTGAGACGCTCAAATCATGGGGCTGGCTGGGTCGAGTTCGACGTGCTGCTTGGAGACCAAAAATCGCTGAAGAAAAACTCGCGGTTGTCCAGCCGATCGTCGCGCACATGGCGCGCGGGAACACACACTGTCGCCTCTAGCCCGCAGCCGATCAGTCCGACGTCGTCGAGGGACTGCGAGGCAGACGGTGGCAGGCGAGGCCGAGGTCGCCGACGCAATGCGCGTGCCAGTGGGCTGAGTCTGGACACGCAGGAAGGGGAGCCGCCGACTGGCGACTCCCCTTCTTGGTTCAGACCTCGATCAGCGGCGTCCTCCGAAGAGTGAGCCGAACATCGCAGCCACGCGGCCGACGGCCTTGCGGAAGCCCGTCTGGGCCATCTCGACCGCATTGGCGAGCGGCGGGCTCGTCAGCGAGTAGCGCGGACCGTAGCCACCGGTGAAGGCGTGGGCCACGGGCCGATTGCGCATCACCACGAGAAGACCAGCCGCGGTCAGCGGTCCGGCGAGCAGGAGCAACCACAGCGAGATGCCTCCCGTGTTGGGAAGGGAAGCGCCTTCACCGGCCAGAACTGCTGGCAAGATCTGCGGTTCCACGATCGACTCCACGATCGGCTCCACGCACTCCGATGCGGGAAGCTGCTTGGCCACGGTGATCCTGAACACCGAGTTTCCGGACAACGTAAAGCCGGACCCGGCTGTGGCCGTCACGGTGTATTTGCCGGGGCCTGTGCCCGCAGGTGTCGACACGTAAGTGACGTTGTCGGTCGTCGGAAGGATCAGCCTGCCATTGCTTTCACATGTCGCAGGATCCACCATCGGCGGCTCAGCCACGACCGTTTTCGGAGCGACCTTGAGGCAATCAGCGATGCTCGGTGTCGGACCACCGGCGTCGACCGCGATAACTCGAGAGAACTCCTGCTCATCGGCAAAGTCTTTGCCGATAAGTGTTGCCGGGTCGCCGTCAAACTTCGGGTCGATCGAGTTGACCGACACGCT
Organism: Aeromicrobium sp.; assembly: GCA_014377785.1. GTDB lineage: Bacteria > Actinomycetota > Actinomycetes > Propionibacteriales > Nocardioidaceae > JACMOZ01. The sequence continues at coordinate 746 of JACMOZ010000436.1, read as the reverse complement.
GATCGGGTTCTCGCCACCCTTGAGTACCTCGTCCACGCCGGGCTTGCCGACGAACTTGCAGACGAACACCTTCTTCGGCGGGGTGCAATCTGTCGTTGCCTCCAGCGTTCCGGTGTAGCGATGCACAGTCGATTGGTCGCTGAAGACTGTGCCTTCAACAATGATCGTCGCGGTGATGACGTAGTTACCTTCGGTCATGCCTGCCTCGCCCGTAACGAATGCGTAGGCGATCTGGGCAGTATCGGCCGGAAGCTGAAGTCCGCTGCCGGGTGCTTCGCAGGTAGGCAAAGTCAGCACTGGGATATCGATAACGATTGTCCCCGAGCGCGGCGGACACAGATCCAAACTGGGTTCGTCTTGGCCTTCGTCAATTGCGAGTGCGTACGACGATTGAGCATCATCGAAGAATGAGCCCACAGTCGGTGCGTCAGCCGCGTTAAATGACACGCTGATCACCTGGTGGGCAGAGTCGTTCACGCCAGGTGTGCCGACATACTTGCAGACGAATAACTTGACCTTGTCCTCGGCGTTGTCGACGACAGCGATCGTGACCTTTTGTGCCCCAGCTGGATCGTCTGCCCCCTCTGCCGGTGCCCCTGCAGCCTTAGTCGCATCAGCAGCCTCAGCAGCCTTAGCCGCATCCGCAGCCTCAGCAGCCTTAGCCGCATCCGCAGCCTCAGCAGCCTTAGCCGCATCCGCAGCCTCAGCAGCCTTAGCCGCATCCGCAGCCTCAGCAGCCTTAGCCG
>JACMOZ010000435.1 GCA_014377785.1 Aeromicrobium sp. | reverse complement strand
AGGAGACCCTTCCGCGGATCGGAGAACTGACGTGACCGGATCGGCGTACGTCCCCGCCTCGGACGGCTGGATGTTCCTTACGAACGGGCAATTCTGTGTGGGGGTTGCCCTTCCCGATGAGTCACCGCTATTGGGGGAGCTGTGGATGCTCGTCACGTCATCGAGTGACGCGGGGCCCGTCTTGGACATACTTACCCGTTCTGGCATTTCATCCGCGCCGCACTTCTTGATCGTGACCCTCGGTAGTGAGGGGAATGTGCTGGTCCGTGGTCCGGTGTCCGTGTCGGTCGAGGGATCCGAAAGTGGAACGATCACCGGTTCGGGCTTCTCCTCCTGGGCAGAGCGCAGTTTTGATCGAATCGATCGTTTCGAATGCGAAATTACTCCGCCTTTGGATTCAGTTCGTGTACCGATTCAGCGCGGGGCGATTCGTGCAGGTTGGTTCGCAGCCGACACAAATGGGATTGCGGCTTTCGGAAAGAACTACACGCCAACAAGCGCCGACCTGCCCACTCCAGTGCCGATCGCTCGGCCCTCTGATCCTGAGCCAGCTGAGCAGCAGGCCGTGCCGCCGCCGCCTGTTACCGAAACGCAGGCATCACAGGCGCCTGCGCCGAACGAGCCCTTGGGCGAGGAGACCGCGGTGGGGCCCCTGGGCGAGGAGACTGTGATGGGCCCCCTGGGCGAGGAGACCGTGGCCGGCCACCTCGGCGAGGACGACGATGTAACCGACGAAGTCGATGGCTCAGCACCGACACCGGCGACCTCGGCCTACGATTTCCTCTTCGGCGAAACGTCATATCGAACGGTCGAGGATGCCGCGGTGCGTTCGACTGAAGAGCAAAACGATTCTGCGTCGGCACCCCTGGAAGAGCACACGGTAGTCGCAGCCGATCTAGCAAAGCTTCGCGCTGATCGCCGCGCTGGACGAGGCCGTGCCGTCGAGTTGCCAGCGCCGAGAGTGAAGTTCTACGTCGAATTGTCGACCGGTGGCCGTGAGCTGCTCGACCAGCCGCTCGTGATAGGCCGCGCCCCCAGTGCTTCCGCTCTCGGCGGTGGGATTATGCCGCGTCTGATAACAATGACGACTATCAATCAGGACATCTCACGCACCCATGCACGGATCGCCGTCGAAGGCGAAACCGTTGTGGTGACCGACCTCCACTCGCGGAACGGAACTCTCGTCACGATGCCAGGTCGACCGGCTCAAAAGATTCGCGAAGGCGAGCCGACGGTCATTATCCCAGGCACCATCGTCGATCTGGGCGACGGAGCGACCTTGACGGTTCAGGAGGGCTGATGGCACGGCCGACCTCCTCGCCTCCTGAATTGAAGGGCTTCCGCTATCTACGGCAGCTCGGCTCGGGCGGATTCTCAGACGTCTACCTCTATGAACAGGCTCTGCCAAAGCGGTCTGTCGCGGTCAAGGTACTCGATGAACTGACGGCAGAGAACCGGGCTTCGTTCGCGGCCGAGGCGAATTTGATGGCGCAGTTGTCGGCACATCCCTACATTGTGTCGATCCATCATGCCGACGTGTCTGACGATGGTCGTCCGTTCTTTGTCATGGAATATTGTTCCGGGCCGAGTCTCGCCGATCGGTACAAGCGGCAACCTTTCACCGTTCCCGAGGCGTTGCGCACCGGCGTCCGGCTGTCGAGCGCGATCGCGACTGCGCACAGCGCAGGGATCCTGCATCGTGACATAAAGCCAGCAAACGTTTTGACTAACGAGTACGGCTGGCCGGCTCTCACGGACTTCGGGATTTCGTCGATGGTCGAGGATGATCTGCCGACTCACACCACAACGCTCGCTTCGCTTGCCGGCTCCGGCTCGACGACCGGGAGCCAGTCCGTAGGACTGTCAGTGCCTTGGTCGCCTCCGGAAATGTTCGAGGACGATCCGAAGCCGGATGTTCGCTCCGATGTCTTTTCCCTCGCCGCGACGATCTACACTCTGCTGGCCGGGCGCACTCCCTTCGAAGTTCCCGGTAAGTCAAACCAGGTCATCGAGCTCATGGGACGTATCGAGCGCGGTGCGATCACGCCGATGGATCGCGACGATGTCCCGTCGGCGCTACTTGCCGTGCTGCGGAAGGGTATGGCCGTCGACCGCACGCACCGCTACGCAAGCGCGGTCGACTTTGCGCGCGCGCTTCAAGCGATCGAGCTGTCGCTGTCCTACCCGCCGACTCAGATAGACGTGCCGAATTTATCCCAGGTTGAGGCACCGCCGCGCCCAGCGGGCGACGATCTTGCGGATGCGACCCGTGCTCGCGGAGTCACCCCAGTGGTTGCCCAGCCTGTGCGACCGTCAATACCCGCCTCCGATCCGGTGGATCGCACGCGAGCTCGGGGAGCGACGATCATCTCCCCGATTGCATCCAACAGCGCGAGTGCGCTGCCGGTGGCGTCGCAAATCGCGACGCCGAACAGAACCCCGATTGGTGTCACTGCTACGGTCGCGGACTCCACAGTCATTCGGCCCGGCGGCCGGGCAGTGGTCTCAACGGATGCGCCGACTCTGGTCGTCGGTTTGGGGGAGACACCTCAGGTCCGGAAGCGTTCGGGCTTGATCCTCGCAGCGGTCGGTGGGTTTCTTGTCGTTGCGGCTGCGATCGCCGGGGTTGTGGTGTTTGCTCCGCATGGCACCCCGGCGGCGACCAAGCCCAGCACCACCGGGGCACCCCTCGACGTGGGAACACAGTTGGCCCCGGCCGTGGCCGCCGCCGTCACTCTCTCGGTCGACGGCACCGGCGCAACGTTCACGTGGACGAACCCCGGACCGCAAAACGGCGATCAGTTCCGCTGGCAGCGCATCGACGGCGCCGCTGCCAACACGGACGTCACGACGACCGGGGTAGCACAGGCGGTCGTCACGGGGATCGCTCCGAACACCAATGTCTGCATCGACGTCCGGATACTTCGACAGGGCAACCTGTCAGAGCCGATGAGCCCTCCGTTCTGCGTGGCGAAATGAAACCGCTGCGGGTCGAGTACGTGGGTGAATGGTATGACGTCAAAGAACCCGATGGCCTGTCGATCGGCCGGGAATCCGACCTCGTGATCGATGAGAATCCTTTTCTGCATCGTCGGTTCCTGCAGATCTATCCCGAAAACGGACTCTGGTGGCTCGGTAACACCGGCAACCTGCTTTCGGCGACGGTCACGGACCCCTCGGGCCAGATCCAGGCCTGGCTCGCTCCCGGCGCGCGGATCCCAATCGTCTTCGAGCGGATGCATGTTCTGTTCAGCGCCGGCTCGACGACCTACGACTTCACGATCCACGGCGACAAGGAGTACTTCGCATCGTCCTCCTCATTCATGGACCGTAGCGGAGCGACCACCATCGACCCGATTCCGCTGACCTCAGGCCAGCGGCTCTTCCTCGTGGCTCTCTGTGAGGACGTGCTCCGAGCGCGCAACAAGGGTCACGGTCATATTCCCTCGTCGTCAGCGACGGCACAGCGCCTCGGCTGGACGCTCACAGCATTCAACCGCAAGCTTGACAACGTTTGCGAAAAACTCGACCTCGTCGGGGTGCCAGGGCTCCGCGGCAGCCGGGGAAACCTCGCCATTAACCGCAAGGCTCGCCTCATCGAGTACGCCTTCGCGAGCCACTTGGTGACGAGCGACGATCTCGTGCTGCTGGACAGAATCGACCAGTCGCAGGAGACCGTGTCATGACGGCTTGTCATGGGTACCCCTCCCCATCGCGGTTCCGAGCGCGATCTTGGAGGATCATAAAATGAAGCTTTTCGGGGGGTTGCGCACGCGTAAAGCGGTGGCGTCTGCGACGGTGCTGGCGGTGTTGATCGGTGCGCCGGTTACCTTGGCGGTGCTTCACGATGGCTTCCCGGTCTCGAGCGTAAATCTCAAGGCGCTCGACGTGTGGGTGACTAACGCCAGCCTGTCGCTGACCGCTCGTTTTAATACTCAGATCACCGAGCTTGATTCGATCGGCGTTCCGGCGACGTCAAACAAGTTCGATGTTCTTCAGGGCGGCAACAACATCTTCATGACCGACCCGCAATCAAATAAGGTCTCGAGAATCGATCCCGCCCTCGCCAGCTCCACCCAGTCCTTTGATGCACCGTCAGCGTCGAAGATTGTATTTGGCGGCGGTCGTATGGCAGTTCTCAGCGCAAAGGGATCTCTGT
>JACMOZ010000434.1 GCA_014377785.1 Aeromicrobium sp. | reverse complement strand
GAGATGATCATGCGCCTGGAAGATATTGCGGCGGCGGATCTAGTCCTGGGAGAGGTCAGCGAGTTCGCGACCCGGGATGCCGTCCGGCGGAGACAGATCGAGCGGGATGCCGCGCAAGCTGGGGAGCGGAACGGTTCGGTGAGGGGCGAGTTCGTCGGCGGCCCGATCGCTGGCTGACAGCGCAGCGACCCAAGACATCAGCTCACATTCGCCTTAGCGATCCGTGGGAGTCATCTACTTCACCTCCTCGAACTGGGCATCGACCCACTCGATACGAGGAACCGTGGACGAAATCCGGGCAGTGAAGTCGACTTCCGGCACCTGAAGGTCGAGCAAAAGAACCATGGGGTCGCCCATTTCGCAATGCTGCAGCCGGATCAATGAGATCGGGGCCTCATCCGGCCGGAGGATACAGTCGTCGCCCGCGGACAGGTCTGATCGCCGAACGGCGAGCATGTTGTCCAAATCGAGAAGATAGGTCGTCCCGGTCACCGTTTGAACCGACCACAGCCCGACGAAATAGGAGGAAAGCGCCTTCATGTCAGCCCTGGCCTGGTGATTGCGTTGCGACGATTAGGGGCAAGTCTGGGTTGGTGACTCGTTCGATCCGGGCGATCAGACTGCAGTGCTGCCAGTAGCGATCTATATCGAACGCGTCCGGGTGCATTGTCCAATAGCCGCGCTGACCTACCGTGCACTCGTAGATGCGCATCAGCAGCCTCGGCACATCGTTGATGCCCGGCCGGGCATTGGGTCCCGGAATTCGAGTCACCGTGCCGGCGTCGAAGTCGAACTGATGGACACTGTCACGGGTGACGACGTCCCAGATCCCATCCTCCCTTCCAGTGAGTTGCTCCGCGGTTTCCTCCGCGGCTTCCGCCGGGCTATTCGCCGGTTTCGTTGTGTCAGTCATCGGTTTCCTCCAGCCAGCTGGTCTGCAACGTGTCGAGATTTAGAAGGAGAACGTTCCCAGGGTCGTTCTCCGCCGCGAGTGAGAAAATCCGCTGCCCGCTCACCAATGTGATCTCGTCCTGGACATGAAAATGGCCATGGACCAACAGGTCCGGGTGGACGGCTTCCCACGCGGCGGTGATTCCGCGGGATCCGAGTTCGGCGTAGATCAATGCGTCGTCGGACCATCCGTTTGAGGATCTGCGGATCGCGTCCACCTTCGGTGTTCCAGGCACCGGCGAGTCATGGGTGATCATCACCTCAGCAGTCCCGCCAGCATCAAGCGCCGCAAACTCCGCCGGTGTGGGGATTTCATCTCGCCACCATGACGGATCGGTCACCCGCGACTCGGACGCGATCGATGCCGCGCCTCCATAAGAGACGAATCTGCGCCCTCGTTGCGTCCACCGGTATCCGCGCGGCAGAGCAGCAATGTGCGAGCAGACCTCGACCGGCTTACCATCGGCGGCGGCTGCGAACGCAGTCTGCAGATGGCTCCAGTCCTTGTGGCTTCCCGGTGTCACACCGATGCGGATCACCGTCGATTCAGCCCAGGAGTTCACCCGGTCGAGGAACAGACGGCCCGAGCGGTCAGGCCAGATCGTGAAATCGCCTGCGTGAACCAGGCGGGTGATCCCGTTCGCGCACAGGCGTTGCAACTTCTCCTCCAGGCCCGTATCACGACCGTGCCAGTCGCCGGCGAACGCAACCATCGGCGAGCCGTCGTCGATCTCCCACATCACGCCGTCTCTTGCTTCTGAGACGTGCGGTATGGAGGTTCCTCACCGAAGGATCCGCCCCAATCGGTGGCACCGGCTCCCCAGGTTGAGCCGATACGGAGGGGTAAAGGGTGCATTGTGCCGTCCTTCTTGTGAGCAAGCGATAGGTCTTGATCTTCAAAAAGTAGTCAGGCGCGCCGCGACGTTGGGCTCGTGCAGGAATGCACTTTCAGACCCAAATTCGGCCCTTTCCAATGCCGCGCACAGGGATGTCGATGCCACACGCCGTGTGGCCAGACAGGATCCCCGTGCCGTACCCCACCCCGATCGACCAACTCCTCTCTGCGTACACCGAGCTTGCGCAGCGACCACCGAAACGACTTACCCCCGACCGCAGTCGGTCCTTGATCTTCTTCACCTACGAACAAACCCTGGCGATTGGTATCGGTTCGACCGATCTCGTGCCAGCCCGCGTGATCCAGTGGACTACCGCACTTCACGCCTTGGAAGCGTTCGTCGCGCGAAACGGACGCTGGCCGCGTGAAAACAACCGAGCGGAAAGGTCCTCCATCGCTGCAGAGGAACGTCGCCTCGCGACGTGGGTGAGAAGTCAACGATCTGCCGCAGATCTGGGACGCCGGTGCACATACCAACTCGATCGCCTCGCCTGCATCCCCGGCTACCGTGACCGTCCCTTGGAAGACCGCTGGAATGCACAGCTTCTGGGCTATCAGGGATTTCTACTTCAGCACAACCGCGCGCCAGTTGTGAGCAGCGAAAGCAACGCTGAGAAGCGGCTCGCTGCATGGGCGGCAAAACAAAGATTCGCCTATCGCAACCGGCGTCTCGCCGCGCGTCGGATCAGTTTGCTTGGACAGCTGCCGTTGTGGACGTGGGGGAAGTGACCGCTCACGCGGGCGGAGAAGCTTGCCCTCACCTCCGAGCGAAAAGCTCCTCGTGGCGGCTAAGTGAGCGGTCGTCGGGTGCAATTGCAGAGATGTCGATCCTGCAGAGGTCATCGAGTGAGGGGTTTCAACAAGGAAACTGCTATCGGTTTAATTGACAAGTTGTCACCCATTAGTGCAGCAAACCCGGTGGACCTAGCGCGCAGCGTCTTGAAG
>JACMOZ010000433.1 GCA_014377785.1 Aeromicrobium sp. | reverse complement strand
TCGCATTGGTTTCGAGACGCTTTGGTTACGAGACAGAGCAACGCTGCAGAACGCCCGTAAGCCGGACGGTGACCGGGCACTTCCCCACCGTTCCCGCTTTCGTGAAGTTCTGCAATCTCGGATGACGCGTTTGCCCCGCCCGACATTAAGCCCGATGACCGGACGTCATACGCTCGAGGTTGAGCGCGACAATAGATGTCTCGGAACCCTCCCTTACGAGACGAATAGGCAAGTGCCTGGTGTCGACATCTGGTGCTTCTGGCTCCATTAGGCCCGGCCAAGAATGGCACCTACGACCCACCCCGTGGATGTGTTGACGCTTTGATCCGAATAGCTTGGGAGCGACTGGCTGCAGTTGGACCGCGTCGAGGTCTTGGGAGGGTTGACGTCTACTCGGAGATTGCTAAGCTGCTGAAGTTCTCTACCCCTGCGGCTATTGACGTACGCCCGGACGACGCCTTCGTCCTCTGGCTCGGATGATGGGTCGCCGCTCTGCAAGGAAGCAGGTCAATGGTGCTATCTCGTGCGCTACCATCCATCATTCCTAAGCGGTCGCGTCGACGGCGCGTCGGAGTCGCTGTTGCTGTGGGGGTGGCGGCACTCAGCGTGCTCGCCTCCACCCAGAGCGCGTTCGCCGCGCCGGCCCCGGCGACACCGGTCGACCTTGGCCCGAACGTGGTCGTGTTCACGCCTGACATGACGACGGCGGAAATCCAGGCGAAGATCGACTCGATCTACGCGCAGCAGGTCGACAACGAAATGGGCACCCAGCGATACGCCCTCCTGTTCAAGCCCGGCACCTACGGTTCCGCCGCGATCCCGCTGGACGTCAAGGTGGGCTACTACACGGAGGTCGACGGGCTCGGCCAGGACCCCTCCGGCATCACCATCAATGGTGGCGTGACCGCGACCGGGAAGAACGGCAGCGGCGCTCTTGACACCTTCTGGCGTTCCGTGTCGAACCTGACCGTCCACGTGGTGCCGACCTCAGACGGCTGTCACACCGGGAACGAGATGTGGGCGGTGTCGCAGGCGGCGCCGATGCGCCGGGTCGACGTGAAGGACTTCACAACCTTTATGCCCTACTGCGAGAACCCGAACTTTGCCAGCGGGGGCTTCGTCGCCGACTCGAAGCTTGAGGGCGGCGCGCTCAACGGCTCGCAGCAGCAGTTCTACGTCCGCAACACCGACCTTGGGACGAAGGGCTGGTCTAATGGCGTCTGGAACCAGGTCTTCTCCGGCGACATCAATGCCCCGGCCCAAGACTTTCCAAGCGGCAACCAGTACACCACCCTGACGGCGACCCCCGTATCGCGCGAGAAGCCATACCTTTACGTGGACAGTACGGGCGCGTACCGCGTCTTTGTGCCAACCGCGCGGACAAACTCGGTCGGCACCACCTGGGCGGCTGGCCACACGCCGGGTCGATCCCTGCCATTGAGCGACTTCTTCGTCGCCCACCCCTCCGACTCCATAGCCAAGATCAACTCCGCGCTCGCGCAAGGCAAGAACCTGCTCGTCACCCCCGGCGTCTACGACCTCGCGCAGAGCATCGCGGTCAAGCGGGCCGACACTGTCGTGCTCGGGCTCGGCATAGCCACATTGACCGCGGATAACGGATCGATACCGATGACGGTGGCCGACGTCCAGGGCGTCGACATCGCAGGCCTGACTTTCGATGCCGGAACCGTCAACTCGCCCGCCCTGTTGCAGGTCGGCAGCGACCACCGCAAAGGCGGTTTGCACCCGGGTACTGTGAGCGACCCGACCGCGCTGCAAGACGTGTTCTTCCGCGTCGGGGGCCCGCACGTCGGCAAGGCCACGACCAGCCTCGAGGTGAACACCGACCACGTTATCCTCGATGACATCTGGGCCTGGCGCGCGGACCACGGCGTCGCGGGCTCGGTCGGCTGGACGGTCAACACCGCGGATAGCGGCGTCGTCGTGAACGGCGACGACGTGACCGCGACCGGCCTGTTCGTCGAGCATTATCAGAAGTACAACGTGATCTGGAACGGTGATCGCGGCAAGACGGTGTTCTTCCAGAACGAGCTCCCCTACGACGCCCCGAACCAGGCCGCGTGGCAGCACGACGGGATCAACGGGTACGCCGCGTACAAGGTCGCCGACACCGTCAAGACGCACGAAGCATGGGGCCTCGGCAGCTACATCTTCACTAACGTCGACCCGACCCTCCACGCGACCCAGTCCTTCGAGGTGCCGAACACGCCCGGCGTCGTCATGCACGACCTCACTACGATCGCGTTGAACAAGAACGCCGGCACGATCGATCACGTCATCGACGGACAAGGACCCACGGCCTCGACCGCCACCGCCGACGTGCCGCAAACCGTGACCAGTTACACCAACGGCACCGCCAAGTAGGCCACTCACCGCACGACAAGGACCTGTGGTCAGGGACACCCACCCCTGCCCACAGGTCGTTTTTGCTAGCTGGGGTGGCTTGTGAGTTAGTGAAAAATCAACCCGAGCGACTACGGCGTCGGGTTCAGACCATTCGTGAGACAGAAACAAGGCTCTCAGCTACGACCGATCCCTGCAGCAGGCCCAGTCATGGATCTTTGTCTTCCGCTTTCGCCCGCAGCTGCCTCTTCCCGCCCATGGCTACTATCGGAAGGGTCGCCACCGACTTGACGATGGTGGCCCGATCCGGAGAGGACACCCACCAGATGAAGCACATCACCCTCGGCACCAACGGACTTGAGGTTTCGCGCATTGGCCTTGGCTGCATGGGCATGTCAGCTTTCTACAGCGGCGCAGGCCAAGACGACGCCGGCGCAATCGCCACAATCCATCGCGCAATCGACCTTGGCGTAACTTTTTTCGACACCGCAGAAATATACGGGCCTTACACGAACGAATCGTTGCTCGGGCAGGCCCTTGCCGGTCGGCGCGAGAAAGTAGTGATCGCCACCAAGTTCGGCACCATCCTGCACCGCGGCGACAGTACTCGCGGCCTAGACGGCAGTGCAGAAAACATTCGACTCTCAGTCGACGGCTCGCTGTCTCGACTCGACACTGACTACATCGATCTGTACTACCAACACCGCATGGATCCAGGCACACCGATCGAGGACACCGTCGGCACGCTGGCCGAACTCATTGCAGAAGGGAAAATCCGCGGCTACGGTCTGTCCGAAGCCGCCCCAACTACTCTTCGTCGCGCTCACGCTGTGCACCCGGTAACCGCACTGCAAACCGAGTACTCACTCTGGTCCCGGGATGTCGAGGCCGAAATTCTCCCGGTCGTCCGGGAACTCGGTATCGGCTTCGTACCCTACGCCCCACTCGGCCGCGGATTCCTCACCGGCACCATCCGCTCCCTCAATCAGCTGGAAGACTCCGACTTCCGTAAATCCAATCCACGATTCCTGGGCGATAACCTAGAGGCGAACATCCGTATCGTCGAGCAAGTGGATGCTGTAGCGGCGGACCTGGGAGCCAAGCCCGGGCAAGTCGCTCTCGCCTGGCTACTGGCCCAAGGAGACGACATCGCACCAATCCCCGGCACAAAACAAATCCACTACCTGGAGGAGAACGTCGCCTCCGATACCCTGATCCTGTCAACAGCGCAACTCGCAACCCTGGATAGCCTCGCAACCGCGTCAGGCGACCGTTACGCCGACATGAGCCCCCTCAACCTCTAAAGGAATCCGCCACGAAGGGCCATTGCAGAATAAACGGCCGGGGACTCAGGAAAAGGTATAGGAGATCGCGAGATCGCGAGATCGCTGTGATCCTCGGCGGCAAGTTGCCCTTCCATGCAGCTGACAGACAAAAGCTCGCCATCGCTCAATCCGTTCAGGTCTGTCAAACATGTAGCTGCACGCAACGCCCCAATCGAGTCACCCCGCTACACGGTTAATGGAGGTCCAGCGAGTCGCCGCGGGGTGAAGCGTGAATCGTCCCGGATTTTCTGCCGCGTTCTTCTTGGTGAAAAGACAGGATTCAGGCCGAGAAAGTGCCCGGTCGAGGTTCCGCTTGCGGGCACCTGAGCTCGACGGTCACAGCGTCAAGTTCCTCGCTGGAGCACCTCGACAATAGGAGCTGAGAAGGCCGGCGTTCGGCCTATCAGCATCAGGGTCGCGTTTGCCGAGATCTCCGATTTGGACAAAATGAATGGCACAGATCCCC
>JACMOZ010000432.1 GCA_014377785.1 Aeromicrobium sp. | reverse complement strand
GGGTACACCTCCGTGTCTGGAGTCTCCGGCATCGGACACCACGGCCAGCACTCCGGGGCCCTGCTCTTCAATGACTACGACACCCTCACCATGCTCATCACCGTGCTGCCCCCCGATCGCGCACCCGCTTTGGTCGATGCCGTGCGCCAGCTGCTCGAGGCTGGCAGCGGGGTCATGTTCGTCGCCGAAACCCATGTCAGCCGCCCCGAATACTTCCAATGACACAAAGGTCGTCTGCCTATACGGGTCGGACGGTGACATTCGCCACCATGCATGGCAAGGAACTCCGAGGTCGGGATGCTTTCCACCACATACTGGGCGCCACGGTCACCGCTCCACGCGCATTGGACACAGACCAGTCCGGTAACAGCAAGCAAGATTCCTACAAGCGCACCGCACAGCGTCCCGGTGAACCTTCCGCTAACGGGCGATCTTGGGCAAGCAACTGTCTCATAGCCGAGGCGACTCATAACCGGCGAATTCAGGTGGTGGTCGCAACACTGGTTTGATTTGACTGGTTCGAGAGTATCTCGGTGAGGACTTCTGCGGGGGTGCGGTAGCCGTGGCGTTTCCGGGGCCTCGCGTTGAGTTCCGCGGCGACGTTGTCCAGGATCCCGGGCCCGTGGAAAGAGAGGTCGGTGCTCTTCGGGAAATATTGCCTCAGCAGCCCATTCGTGTTCTCATTGCTGCCACGTTGCCAGGGTGAGTGCGGGTCGCAGAAGTAAATAGGCATCCCGGTCGCCATCGTGACTTCCTGATGTTTCGCCATCTCCCGGCCCTGGTCCCAGGTCACCGACAGACGCAACTGCTCCGGGAGGGTGTTCATCGCCTTGATCATCGCGGTAGAGACAGTCGCAGCGGTGTGATCGCCGGGCAGGTGCAGCAGCATCAGGAACCCGCTGGTCCGTTCGACCAGAGTCCCAATCGCGGACCGCGTCGACGTCGAGCCGATGATGAGATCGCCCTCCCAATGACCGGGGACGGCACGATCTTCGATCTCAGCCGGTCGGTCAGAAATCATCACCATGCCAGGCAAACGCCCTGCCTTGGGGCTGTCTGGTTTCTGGGGGCGGCGCCGTGCACGCCCGGACCGCAGAGCGGTCGCGACTTCCAACCGCAGCGACCCACGGCCCTGCACATACAGGGCCTGGTAGATGGTCTCGTGGGACACCTGCATCTCCCGATTCTCCGGATGCTCGAGCCGGAGCCGACCCGCAACCTGTTCGGGACTGAACCGTTCGGTGAGCATCGACACAACCTGACCCCGTAACGCTAACCCGTCCAACTTCCGAGGCCTCGACCGGCGGGCCCGCGTCCACGTTTGCTCCTGCGCCAGCGAGGGCACATACCGGTCATAGACCCGGTTCCTCGCAACCTCACGGCTAATCGTCGACGGCGCCCGACCCAGTGCGGCCGCGATCCGTCGGATGCCTTGGCCGCGGGCGAGTTGGAAGCCGATCTCTTCCCGCTCCCGCAACGACAACGACCCGGAACGCGTGAGCGCAAAGTTCTGGAAAGGTGATGGCAGCACCTGCCGATCTTCGCCCAGCCAGCGATACGCAGTTGCCCGCGACACCCCCGCGGCCCGCGCTGCGGCCGATGTCGGAAGCCCCTCGTCCAACCCTTTCCAAAACGCCAACCGAACACTCAACGGCGACCATGGTCTACCCATCGAAAACACCCACTAGAACTCAGGGTGTTGCACTCACCACCTGAATTCGCCGTGGTACTCACTGTTAGTTATGAGG
>JACMOZ010000052.1 GCA_014377785.1 Aeromicrobium sp. | reverse complement strand
CGATGGCGGTTTGGCCGAATAGCTGCCGCTTGGCCTCTGCCACGTACGCATTGCCGGCCCCGACGAGCATGTCGACAGGCAGGTCGTCGACGAGGCCGAAGGCCATCGCCGCGAGTGCTTGCACGCCGCCCAGGACAAAGACGCGGTCGACGCCAGATACGTGGGCGGTGTAGACCACAGCGTCGTTGGCGCCGCCTGACTGCTGGGGGGGAGTGCACGCGATGACATTCGGGACACCTGCGGCCTTGGCCACGCCGACTGTCATAAATCCACTGGCAGTCAGCGGGAACCTTCCGGCGGGCAGGTACGCGCCGACCCGCGAGACGGGCACATATCGAACGCCGGTGATGACGCCGGGAACGGGCTCGGTCTCAAAACCGGTCAGATGCGATCTAGTCTCGCGGGCGAAGTCCTGTGTGCGTTTGGCGCCGAGCTCAATGGCCGTCCGCAGGTCTTTAGGCAGCCGTGCACCACTGGCCGCCACCTCCTTGGCGGGGAGTTCGATGTCACCGCCCTGCCACCCGTCGAGCTTGCGTGAGTACTCCACGACCGCGGCCATGCCGCGCGCGTTGATGTCGGCCAGCATCCTGGTGACCGTTTCGATGACCTGTGGGTCGCGTTGGGCCGATGGGGTCGTCGAACCGGCCTTGAGGTGGTGGAACGAACCCTCGAGGGAGTTCAGGATGGCAGGAGAGAAGCGCATGTGGAGTTCCTTTGCAGATGTGTGGGGGCGTGATTGGTGACACATAGGAGCTGTTGGCGAACCCGATGATGGGAGCCGGAGCCGGGCGCTACGTGGCGGATTGATCTTGGTGACGGGGGGAGGGGGAGTCACGATCGCTTGTGGCGGCATCTAGGACCCCGGAGCGACTCAGCAGGGCCCGGGTCTTGGGGTGTTGGGGACGCACGAAGACCTGCGCCGGCGGCCCCTGCTCAACGATTAGGCCTTGGTCCATCACCACCACCCGGTCGGCGATCTCGCGGGCGAACTGCATCTCATGGGTGACGATCATCATCGTCGTACCCTGCTGCGCGATGGTCTTGATGACGGCTAGGACCTCGCTGACCAGCTCTGGGTCGAGCGCGGAGGTGGGCTCATCGAAGAGCATGACGCTTGGATCCATGGCCAGGGCGCGAGCGATCGCGACACGCTGCTTCTCGCCTCCGGACAACCGGCTGGGGTAGGTGTTGATCCGATGGCTCAGACCGACCAGCTCCAGATTCGGTTTCGCGATCGCCTCCGCCTTACGCTTTGACAACTTTCTGACGTCTCGCAAAGGTGCTGTGACATTTCCTAGCGCTGTCTTGTTGGGGAACAGATTGAAGTGCTGGAAGACCAGCCCGATGTCGGTGCGTTTGGCGGCTGTCGCTGACGACTTCTCATCGACCAAGGCTCCGTTGCGTTCCTCGTAGCCGATGAGATGTTCATTAACCAGGATGCGGCCCTGATCGATGGTCTCCAGCTTGTTAATACATCGCAGCAACGTCGATTTGCCCGAGCCACTGGATCCGATCAACGCAACGACTTCGCCGCGATGGACGTCCAGGTCGACTCCCTTGAGGACCTCGAGACGCTCGGTTGGTTGGGTACGGCCAGCGAGCCGGCGCCACAGCGGCGGCTTGTCCCCGATGACGAAGGTCTTGTGGACGCCCCGGATGGAGATGATTGGGTTTTCAGGCATTGGAGCGGACCTTTCGCTCGAGCAGAACCACTATTCGTGACAGTGGCAGACTGATGAGTAGATAGAGCACCGCGGCGGCGGTGTAGATTTCTGTGGTCTGGAACGTCTGGCTGTTCAGCGAGTTGGCGGTCTTGAGGATCTCTGTGACGGCGATGGCCGACGTCAGTGCCGTGTCCTTGACCATGGCGATGAAGTAGTTGCCGATCGGTGCGAGCGAGACCACAAAGGACTGGGGGATGACAATCTTCCAAAGCGTCTTGGTTGGGGTGTATCCCAGCGAGAGCGCCGCCTCGGTCTGTCCCTGTTCGACCGACAAAATGGCCGAGCGGAACACCTCCGACAGATAGGCCGCGTAGTTCAGCCCCAGTCCCAGGATGCCAGCGGGAACCGGATCGATGCTGATGCCGATGCTGGGCAAGACGAAGTAGATGTAGACCAGTTGGACCAGCAGCGGCGTGCCACGCATGATCTCTACGAAGATGAGCGCGACACCTCGTATGAGTCTCAAGCTGGAGATGCGCGCCAAAGCGATGAGCAGACCCAGAACGAGCGCGAGGGCCATGGCTCCCAGTGCTAACTGGATGACAATCGGTACGGCTTTCAGCAGGTCGGGAAAGACCGCAAGTGTGTCTCGGATGAATTCCATCAGATCCTCGTGTCCTTCGTAAAAGCTTCGGGGCCAGATACGGCGTGACCCCTATCGCGGTCCTGTACCGCTCATTTGGCGGCGTTGGCTTCGGTCAGGCCGTACTTCTTAAGAATCTCTACGTACCTCGGCGACGCCTTGAGGTCGACCAAGCCCTTGTTGAGTTCCGTCAGAAGGGCGGTGTCGTCCTTGCGGACGCCGGCGCCGATAGTGCCGGGGAAGAACGGCTCGTAGGGTTCGACGATCTTGATCTTGTCGTTGGGGTTCTGCACGAGGCTGTACGACACGACCGCGCTGTCCGTGAACGCAGCGTCAACCTGTCCGTTGGCGATGCCCTGAATCAGTGCAGCCTGAGAATCGAAGAGCTTGATCTCCCCGCCCTTCAACCCCTTGATGAAGTCCGCGAAGGCCGTTCCGGTCTGGCCGCCGAGCACTTTGCCCTGAAGTTCGTCGCGGCTGGTGATCGTTGACTCGGCCGGCACGATCATTGCCTCGCCCTGCGTGTACCAGGTGTCGGTGAAGTCGATCTCCTTCTTGCGCTCGTCCGTCACGTACATGGCGTCCACGATCACGTCGGCCTTCTTGGCCTTCAGGGCAGCAATGAGGGTGCTGAATACAGTGGTGAACACCTCGACCTTCCAGCCGTTCTCCTTGGCGATCGCGTTGATCATCTCGCCGTCGATGCCGGTCAGCTTGCCGTCTTTGACGAATGAGAACGGGGCGTCGTTGGACGTAGCGATGGTGATGGTGTCGCGTTCGCCGCCGTCCGCGGAGTCGCCGGAGCCACCGCAGGCTGCAAGAGCTACCGCGGAGACTGTGATCGCGGCCGTGACGGCTGACCACCTCTTGATGTGCGCCGATAGCTTCACGGTGGTTTCTCCTTTGGTCGAGGGTTTATGGGTGGCTCGGGCTCTCGGAGCGAATCAGGACGTTGATCACCCTTACGTGTCCCGTACCTTAGGAGGACCGACTACATGGCACAACCCGCCTACTTCCTGTAGTTCGTATCGGTAAACACGATGGTAAGAAAGTTTGCCCAGTCTTGTTCAGCCCGACAATGGCAAT
>JACMOZ010000431.1 GCA_014377785.1 Aeromicrobium sp. | reverse complement strand
CCCTCCGGTGGGTCGGCTTCGCGCAGCGCGTCAACCAGCTCGTTGATCGGGGCGATGTGCGGGGAATACCGGCGCTTCCACTGGTCCGCTTTGAAGTTCTCGTCGCGCATTGACCTGACCATTTTGCGAGCCTACAAGGTCCACTCACTTTCGCAGGGGACGCCCGTTGGCCAACTTGAGTGGTGCCGTCGTCGGCCGATCAACGAGATCGGCTCTCCGTGTCGGCCCCGAAAGATGGGTTGTGCCGTGTGAGCGAAAACCGAACCGTCATCGACACAACTCTCGACCTCCACTTTGATGCCGGAGGAAAGGATCCCGATCGATTCAGTTCAACCATTCGCAGCTACCACTGCCATTTGTGGCGCAAGCCGCTTCCCTGCGGGGCGATGTTCGACCTCGAGGACATCTACCCGAACGGCTACCCCCTGCACCAGTCCGATCGGGGCCCGATGTTGATGTCGAGCGACACCATCATCCGAACCTTCAGGAACCGCCGCGGCATGTCGAGCGTGATTGGTCACATCCCGGAATCGGACAGGACCGCGTTCTCGAGACTCGGATACACAATCGGCGGCATGACGATATTTCCCATGAGCCAGGTCGACGGAAAATTCACGATCAATCAAGCCCGTGGAATCAACCGACGGATCGGGGATCGATCCGACCTCACCCTCGAGTGCATCAGACGCCACTACGCCGATGGGGGAGCGAGCCCGTTAGCAACGGTGCTGGCACGGTACTCAGACTTCTTCGAGCTGTTCCGCGACTTCCGCGGTTACGTGGACTTCTTCCTACTTCAAGATCTGGTCACCGCCGACTACTCCGAGATTCGGTTCTTCGCCCCATTCCTCGGTTTCCACGAATCACTGTTGCCGGCAAGTGCCGATGACTACATCGCCTATCGGAGCCTCACGATCGATTTCGTGAACGGTCGCAACAAGCGAATCGTCGAAACGTCCAACCAAAATTGAGCGGCGAACGGCTCCGTATCCGTAATGACGCCCGGCGATCGCGTTCCCGGCGGGCCGTCACCTCCACACACCGGGCGCATACGCAGCGCGCAGCCGCAGGCACCTCGAAAGACGGGCTTCTTCGAAGTAAGCTCAGGGCAAAGTGAACCCATTGGAGCGTGCGCGTTGACAGACATCGAGCCCATTACGTTGGAAGCGGAGCTCGTCTCCGAGGAGGCCACGAATGAAATCGCAAAGGCGGTCAGCGGACGTCGCTCCATCGCCCGCAAATACATCATGCGGATCCGGCGCCGGAACCCGGACGCAACTCCCACCGAAGTAATCCAGATGCTCGAACGTCATTACGCTGCGTCCATCAGCACCGCAGGCGCTGTCATCGCTGCCGGCGCGATTGCGGCCGATGTCGGCATCGCGCTAATACCAGTCGCCGGTGCTGCAGCAGCCGGCGCCAAAAGCGCAAGCCAGCAAGCCGCCAAGAAGGCCGGTAGCGAAGCGGCGAAGGCCGCGTCTAAGGCCGTGGCCAAGGCAGCTGCAAAGGCGGCAGCAAAGGGGGCTGTAAAGGGGATAGCGCTGGGCGCAGCGAAGACCGGTGCACAACGAGTTGCATCGCTCCTCCCTGCTGGCGATGAGCAGCTCCAGTTCGAGATCACAGCCATCTTCGGCCTGGCGCTAGCGGACATCCACGGTATGGATCTCGACCAGGATCAGGCTCACGCCCTTGTTTACGGCCTATCAAACGGCCGCGTCACTCAGAAGCAGATCGCCACAATGGCCGCAGACATCGCGACCGTGTCACCAGAGGGTGTCGCCGGCGTCGGCACAAGAATCGCGGCTGGCCGCACGGACTGGTCCCACTGGGCAAACACTCTCGCAGACACCCTCCCCGCGGGAGCAGCGCAGAGCCTCGTTCAGACCATACAGACCGGCCAACTCGACACTGTGCGAATGGGCTTGACCGGAAAGCAACAGACGGCGGTCGAATACGGAGTCGGCGCACTGGCCGGAGGAGTTACGCGCTTCGTATTCGGTCGCGACGTCGTAAACGCGTCCCGAACGGCCTTCGCCGACGCACCCGACGCGTTCCCGGCGCATCTGGACATTCCGGTGAAGGCCAAAACTGAGGTCGATGACCAAGACATCGAGCCGAACCGGGCTCTCGCGGCGTTGGAGGACGCAGCGAAGGTGACGGGCAGCTGGGTCGTCGATACCGCCAGCACGGTCGGCGGGGGTGTCGCGTCAGGCGCGGCTGCGGTGGGCACCGGAGTGGCCAGCGCAGCGGGCTCGATTTCGCGCCCGTTTCGCGGCGTTGACTTAGACGGGGACGGCGTCCCAGACGAGGCACAGGCGCTGACCGTAGTGAAGGGCGTCGGAGGAGCCATAGCCAGCGCAGCAGACGCTGCAGGTGGGAAGGTCGCGGGGCTGTTCAAGCCCAAATCGCGTCGCTAACGCCGCCTGGCAATGTGAGGCCCAGCTGCCTCAGATACGAAGAGGCGGCCTGAGTGCGCTGCCCCGGTTCGACCTGAGCAGGATGATGATGTCGAACGACACCATCACTAAAACGTTCAGGAAAACCTCGCGGCACCGCCGGCATGACTGGCCAGTTGAGCCGTCCCTGTAAACCTGTAAACCTGACTAATTCTGATCATACTCAGATGGTCTGCGAATAAACCAGTTCTCGACGTTCCCGTAGTGCTGGGAAGCAGTCGCTGCTCGAGCCAAATACCCACATAACTACACGATCGAGGGATATGAAGAACGCAGTGGGGAGAATGGAGGAACTAGCGCTCTTACCGGGGGGTAGCCAGGGGCGCGGCAAAGAATTCTCGCTCATGCGCGGCCGAGGCGCGGAACGCCTGGGCCATGCGGTGGCGGGCCGGTTCAGCCGCTGCCGCGGCGGCGGCGGTGACAATCTTGATCGCACATGCGGTGGAAGCGGCGAACTCCTCATCCGCGTAGGTGTCTAGCCAGCTGCGGTACGGATGCGCGTCGTGCGAGAGCGGAT
>JACMOZ010000430.1 GCA_014377785.1 Aeromicrobium sp. | reverse complement strand
GCCCGCGATCTCGGAATGTCCAGGGCGACGTTCTATCGGCGCTCTCGGAATGTCCAGGGCGTCGTTCTATCGGCGCTCTCGAGCGCTCGACCTCGCGGGCGAGTAATTTCGGGCGTCCTGATCGTGCCCCGTATGGCCCCCCTTCACCGGGCATTATCTCGGGCGGGTCTTACGGGAACCGGCGCAGTAGGACCTCTTTTCATGTCGCAAACTTCTGGAGTTATCTGCACCCGTCCCGGTGATCGTCCCCTAATCGGAATCCAAGGCTTCGGTCCTGGAACGAGCGCGGTGGCCTGAATCACTGCTGAAACCACGGAGTCCGCGGCCGAAACGTGGTTTGGCTCCGCGGAGCGGGTGTCAGCTTGCGATCAGCTCGATTTTGAACCGTTCATCGTTTTCGAGGAACGCCGCGTAGGTCCCCTCGCCCCCGGCGTTCGGGTGGCGGTCCTCGTAGAGGCGGTTCCATCTGTAACGGACTCCATCGGCCCACAGCTGGTCGACATCAGCGGTGGTGCCGGCGTGGAATGCCAGATGGTTTAGCCCGGGTCCGCGTCGATCATGGGCGAGCTCGGGTGGTGCGTCTTCGAGGACGATGTAGGTGTCGCCGGTCTTCCAGCTTTGGCCGGCCGGCCATGTCTGGAATACCTCGTATCCGAGTTGTTCCAGGATCCACCCCCAGGAGGATAAAGCGGCGGGCAGATTGCGCGTCCGCAGCTCGACATGGTGCAGAACTCCCCGAGTGACCATGTGCTTATCCTGCCAGCGGGAGGCAACGCCTCGCGGAGACCCTGCGGATTAAAGATGTTGGTGAGAGGATCTTCTGTATGGGGGCAACTCGCGACGATGAACTTCGGGGTCTGCGAGCGCGGGCCTATGGGCCGAATGCGGACATCCGCCTCGACCTGCAAGCACAAGCGCGGCTTCATGAGCTCGAGGACACAGGACGGCACCCGGCGCAACCTCCGGAAGCAGCGACGGCGCCTGGGCCGATCATCGACCCGGTTGACTCAACCGACGAACAGGATCCTCATCTCGTCAATGAGGTAGAGCAACGCCCGTCTTACGAATTGTGGAGACGTCTTGCTCGCCTTGCTCTTGCCGTGCGGGGTCGACTCGCGCACGCCCGCCGCTCGAGCGTGCTGCTCGGGCTCGGTCTTGTCGTCATCGCGAGCGTCACCGTGTCCGCGCTCGTTCTTGTCGAGCGGGTCCAGCCCGATCCTCTCCAGGTCGGAGCCGACCAGATCGCTCGACTGTCGATCGATTCCGGCTACCAGGTTCCTGGCTTTCTCCGGAACATTGCAACGGAGAGTGATTCTGTCCTGGCCTTCGACGAGTTCTACGGGCTCCGTGCAGTCATCGCGGACGCTGGTTGGTTCAGCAGTGGCGGGGAGGGCGAGTGCCTGACCATTTTTCTAGTCGCAGACGCAGAGAATGCCGGCTCGGATTCGTTCCCGGGCCAGATAAGGGGTGGTTGTGCTGCAGGACCATTTCCGGCGATGACCCAGCTGTTGGCAGACGACGAGGGCCTTCCCGAAGAGCTCCGATCGGCTTTTCCGGCTTCTACTGGCCTCCAGTTCGTCTACGACAGAGAGAACCAAGAGGTCCTGATTTTCGCGGGCGAATGACGCTCGCCTTCTCGGGCGTCCGCATGGGTTCGGGACTGCTGTCGGTTTAGTTGACTCTCGCACCTGCCCCACAGTTTGGTTACCCGAAATGGTGTGTGGATCGGGCTCTCTTTGAGAGGCTTTTAGCATGCCCAGACCTTTCCCTGCCGAGTTCCGGAGGCGCGCTGTCGCGCTCGTCCGCGCCGGCAAACCAATCACGACCGCGGCCGTCGAGCTCGGGGTGAGCGCGGCGGCGATCCATAACTGGGTTCGCCAGGATCAGATCGATCGAGGGGAACGACCCGGGATCACGACGCCCGAGAGCGCGGAGTTGGCGAAGGCGAAGAAACGGATCCGGCAACTCGAAACAGAGGTCGAGATTCTGAAGGTCGCGGCGAAGCTGCTTGGGGAGGATCGCCCTGGCCCAAAAGGATTCACCCGGTAGTCGACACCCTGGTAAAGGTGGGCTACCGGGCCAAAGTCTGCTGCCGGCTTCTGGGCGTCAGCAGCCCCGGCTATTACAAATACAAGAACCGCGTCCTGTCGCCGACTCAGATGCGTCGGCAATGGCTGACCGGGCTGATCCGGGAGGTTCACACGGCCTCGCGGCAAACCTACGGTTCCAGACGCGTCCATGCGGAACTCACGCTCGGAATGGGTGTTCGGGTCAGCGAGCGGCTCGTCGCCGTTCTGATGAGCCAGGCCCGGATCGCCGGGCTCCCGGGGCCCGCGAAGGTGAAGCGACTGCACGGAGTTACCACCGCTGACGACCTCGTCCACCGCAAGTTCCACCGCCTCTCACCGAACGAACTCTGGGTTACCGACATTACGGAACATCCCACGAGAGAAGGAAAGGTTTTCTGTTGCGCCGTGATGGACACCTTCTCCCGGAAGATCGTCGGCTGGTCGATCGACAACGCGCAGGACTCGACTCTCGTCGTCAATGCCCTCGACATGGCGATCAAGAATCGCCAACCTGCCGCTGGCGGGATCGTTCATGCCGACCACGGAGTCCAGTTCACCTCATGGGCGTTCACGAACAAGATCCGCGCCTCCGGGCTGATGCCCTCGTTCGGAACGATCGGCGATTGTTACGACAACTCGATGATGGAGTCGTTCTGGTCATCGATGCAGATCGAGCTGCTAAACCGGAAGAAATGGCGAACCAGGGTCGACCTGGCGAATGCGATATTCGACTACATCGAGATTTTCTACAACCGCCAACGCCGCCACTCACAGCTCGGATACTCGACACCAATCGAGCACGAGCTACGCTTCAACCAAACATCCATCCCCGCCTGATCTTCACACCGCAACAGGTAACCAAACCGTGGGGCAGGTCAAAGTGACAACTAAACCTTCAGCAGTCCCAAATAGATCCGCGTGACCTCATCCTGCTTTTCGAAGTACGCCTCAGATTCCATGGGGAGCGCTGCAATGAAGGCCTCGGGTGAGTTTCCAACCCTGGTCCCGTCGAAAGCCTCGATCGCGAGGTCGCCAACCGCCGGGCCGGTGAAGTGAGCGGCGAATTGCACGTCGTAACCGGCTCAGAAGGTGCCGCCATGCACGATGGACAAGCTGTCGCCCCAACTGTCGACTGGGTTCGCAGGAATCTCGGTGCAGTAGTGGGTCGGGTCCAACGTGGAGGTCGTCGGAGCGAAGCCGAACCATTCGGTGAGCTGGTCACGCGCGACAATTGGGTCAGTCGAGAAGGGCAGGGACTCGATGGTTGTTCCGTCGACGTCAGAGAGGACGAGCTGCTGCGCCTCGACGACCACATGGTTGGGTACTTGGGGAAGTGCCGTCGGGTCGGCCATCGAGTCGGCCGACGGCGCGGCCGTCGCGGATGGTGATGTGTTGGCTGATCCCGCTCCGGGGCGAGGAGACATGCAGGCGGAAGTGGCCAGCACGATGATGACGGTGAACGCGCTGAGTATGCTCCGAAAGTGAATATTCCCCATGAGCTCGACGCTAACCATGAAAAGTGGTCGACGATGGAGTTGCACAGGATCGTTATACGGGGCGCGGCATCCGTTCAGTCGCAGGTACCGGCATGCACCATCGGATCGTGCCCGCCTTTGTAACGAACCCCCAGTTCGATTGACGTTGATCATCGATTGGGGGACAATAAAGTAAGTATTACTTGTCTTCAAGTCAGGGGATTCAACGTTGCCAGTCTCACAAACCGTTCATTCATCCCGGGGCGGGATGCCCGCGGGTCGGCAGCTCTTCTTGAGTGCGATGCTCATTGCAGCACTAACAGGGGGTGCTTTTCTCGGAGCGGGGCCAGCGCTGGCCCAGGACGAGACTCCCACGCCGATTCTGGTTGCGGGAGCGGTCGTCGCAAAGGATGTGAACGGGGTCGGCGTCGACGGAGTGTGGGGTAACACGCAGGTCGGATCTTGCGACGACCCCGGCCTGCTG
>JACMOZ010000429.1 GCA_014377785.1 Aeromicrobium sp. | reverse complement strand
ACCACTTCAACCATGGGCGTCCGCACTCAGCCCTCGGTCATCTGACTCCCGTCGAGTTCAGACTCCAATGGAGAGCAGCCGATGTCATGGAACTCAGAGTTGGCTAACTATGAAGCTGGACCAGAAATCGGGTGCCCGACAAACTCAAGTAGGTGTCGACACCTCTTGGGTGTGCAACCAGTCATATCCGGGCGCGATTCACATTACGGTATGCATCGCCCGACTTGTTTACAACGACAGTGCCTGGTCCTCGTGGATGTGTAAGAGCACTACCAGCTTCCTGTCTTCGTTCCGTCGTATCCGGACCTTCAACTGGTCGACCCCTCCTTCTTGCGGAGTCGCTCCGAGATTCGCCTCAACGGCTCGCGCTTGGGCGGTTACCGACGGCGGGGGCGCTCCATACTTTGACCTCGCGTGGGGAGTGCCGAAGGTGGGGTACGCTTGTTAGTAATCGACGCGATAACACACGAATACATGGCGTCATCTCAAGAAGCGTGGCTTGAAGCGACCCGCGCGTTTGACGCGCACGGGCGAGCCAACGAGTTGTCGGTTGAGCTGGCGGTTGATGATCGCGAACTCGCGTCCCAATTCGAAGCGGCCGGCTGGCTTGTCACTTCGGTGGTGCACGGCTCACCTGAGGCACCCATCCGCGTGCCGTCTCTTCCGGGGGGGCCTCGGTTGATGGGGTTCGAGTATTTATTTGACATCTCAGCCGGGTTCAAGGCCTTTGTGCGCATGCGCTACCCGGAGTGGGTACCCCGCTGATATTTGGGAATGCTTGGAATGCGCCCCGTGTGACGGACACGGTTTTGTCATGACACCGCTTGCATCAACAGTTCGAATTCGGCTGGTGTGACGTAGCCAAGAGTCGAGTGCAGGCGTCGATTGTTGTACCAGCGCTCGATGAAGTCAAAGATCGCGGCCTGGGCGTCGTGGCGGGTCGGCCATGAATATCGGTTGACGAGGTCGTTCTTTAGGGTCGCGAAGAAGCTCTCGGCGGCGGCGTTGTCGTAGCACGTTTTGACGCGTCCCATGCTCGCTTCGATCTTGTGTTTTCGTAGCTCTGCGCCGAAGGTCAGTGCTGTGTATTGGGCGGATTCAACCGGTCGTCGCAACACCTTAAGCGTGGAGGTTGTGATGGGCAGGCCAGCGGGTTGGATGACGGAGTTGACGGGACGCTCTCCGATGAAGTCGCCGGGGAAGCCGTCGCTACGGCGGGCGATCGAGCGCGAGTTCTGGATTCAGATCGCGTCGGGCGTCACGAGCGAGCAGGCTGCTGTCGAGGTCGGCGCATCACCTGCGGCCGGCGCGCGTTGGTTCCGAGAGGGTGGCGGCATGTCACCATTCGGAAACAGCAATCTGTCGGGCCGGTATCTGTCATTCGAAGAGCGCGAGGAGATCGCGCTCTTGAAGGTGCAGGGAATTGGCGTGCGCGAAACCGGGCGCAGGCTGGGGCGGGATCCCTCAACGATTTCCAGGGAGCTGCGCCGCAATGCGGCAACTCGAGCCGGCAAGCTCGAATACCGAGCAGGGGTGGCCCAGTGGAAAGCTGAGCTCATGGCGCGGCGCCCGCGACAGGCGAAGCTGGTGTCCAATCCTCAGCTCTGCGAGTACGTTCAGGAGCGATTGTCGGGGCAGGTATGTCGACGCGACGGGTCCGTTGTGCACGGCCCGGCAACGACCGGGTGGAACGGCCGCAACCAAGCTCCGCGGCGTGATCGTCGGTGGGCGCGGTCGTGGAGCCCGGAACAGATAGCGCAGCGGCTGCGAGTCGATTTCCCGGATGATGAGTCCGTGCGGATCTCCCACGAAGCGATCTACCAGGCGCTCTACATTCAGGGGCGGGGTGCGTTGAAACGCGAACTGGTGGCGTGCCTGCGGACGGGGCGGGCGCTGCGGGTCCCTCGGGTCCGGGCCAGAGCCAAGCCTGCAGGTCACGTGACTGCCGACGTGATGATCAGCGAACGCCCTGCGGAGGTCGAGGACCGCGCAATCCCTGGGCACTGGGAGGGAGACCTGATCATCGGTCTCGAACGCTCCGCGATCGGCACCCTGGTCGAGCGCACCACTCGATTTACGATGCTGCTGCATCTACCACGCGAGGAAGGTTGGCGCGTGGAGCCCGCAGTCAAGAACGGTCCGGCCCTCGGTGGATACGGCGCCGAGTCGATGCGCAAAGCCCTGGTTGCTCGGATCGATACGTTGCCGGAGCAGCTGCGTCGATCGCTGACATGGGACCGAGGAAAGGAACTTGCGCAGCACGTGCAGCTCAAGATGGCGACTGACATTGACGTCTGCTTCGCGGACCCGCGCTCGCCGTGGCAGCGCGGCACGAACGAGAACACCAACGGATTGCTACGACAGTATTTCCCGAAGGGAACGGACCTGGCGCGTTGGAACGCCGACGACCTCGACGCGGTCGCCGAAGCCCTCAACACACGACCCCGCAAAACACTGAAATGGAAGACACCCGCCGAGACGCTCGCGGAGTATCTAGACTCTGTGAAACAAGCAGGTGTTGCGACGACTGGTTGAGTCAAGTCAATACACCAGCTACGCGATGGGCAAGACTCTCCGCGACGCCGGGGTGCTCGCAAGCATGGGCCACGTACGCACGTGCTACGACAACGCGGTCGCCGAGAGCTTCTTCGCGACGCTCAAGAAAGACCGCACCAACGCCCGCTCGTGGCCAACGCTCGACCTACTACGCCGCGAGGTTTTCGAGTACATCGAAGGGTGGTACAACCCCCACCGGCGACACTCCAGCCTCGGCGGAGTCAGCCCGGCTGAGTGGGAGCGGAAGAATGCTCTGACTCTGGTGGCATGATCTGACAAACAACGTGTCCACTACTCCCGGGGCATTCCAATTCGCTGCTCGGCCGATTTGTACGGTCTT
>JACMOZ010000428.1 GCA_014377785.1 Aeromicrobium sp. | reverse complement strand
GACCTCGAGCACCGCATCGTGGCGCATACGGACGAGCGGACGGGCGACGACAGCTTCTTCGTCGACCAGCGCTTCCTCGACCGGTCGGTCGTCCAGCTCCGTCAGACGTTGGGTAGCGGCATCCTTCAAACCTCGCTGGTGCGCGAGGTAGCGATGCGTGATCAGTGCTCGTTCGGGATGGGTCGCCAACCATCCAGAACCAGCCCGGATGAGCTTGTCGACCTCGTCGTCGCCGACCCAGTAGTGCTTGGCGTCATCCAGCACAGGGAGCAGCACGTAGAGGTGGTTGAGTGCGTCGGTCAGACGAAAGGATCCGTGGAGAGTCAGCGACGACAAAGGCGCATCGCCCCACTCCGGCCTCGTCGAGTCCAGCGCAATCGGAACGGCGACCACCTCCCATCCGATCGGGGCGAACAACCGCCGGACCAGGACGGGGCTGCCTGGCACAGCCGGCATCGTGATCGTCAGGTCCAAGGTTGCGTCGACAAGCTCCTCGCGTCCCGCGCAATGGCCGTTGAGGGCAGATCGGAACACCTTGCCCATCGCCACCGACAGCAGCGACGAGGCCACGTACGGGCGGTCGTTCACGTACTGACCTAGCGCAAAACCATCGCTGGAACCGGACCGCCCTCGTACCAAAGCGACGGGGTCGACCTCGAGCACCATCGCGACGGTGCAACGGTCGATGCTGACTTCTGGGTAGAAGACGTGAACTGTTCCTCCGTACACCTCAAACGCCTGGACTCGCGCGGGGTGCTTGTGCAGCAGGTAGCCGAGATCGGCCGGCTCCTCGAGAGCGAGCGAACGTTCAGCAGAGATGGTCAGCAACACCCGAACAGTCTGCCGTACACCAGACCCGTCGCTCCCCTCGCTGCGAACCCGCGTCAATCCACCGCGTACGGACTTGGTGCGATCGTGAGCATGTCGAGAATGCGGTGTCGGCTTCGTCCCGGAATCCGAAGCACCAAATTATCGTTGGAGGGTGAGTTCGTGGAGACCGTCTGCGGCATCCCGGGCGCGCACTGTGAGATCGCGATGCTGAAGTCGCCCGCCGGTGGAACACAACCGGAGCTCTCGAGCTTCGTCACGCCCGAGCACGTGCCTGGATCGCCCGCGGCGATGGACAGCGAGCTCGGTCTGCGCAACGTGTCCTTCGAGGTCGGCGACCCCAGGCGGCCGTCGACGCTGTGGCTGCGGACGGGTACGGGCTCGTCGGTGGTGTCGGCGAGTACGGGGGCAGTGTGCGTATCGCCTACGTGCGTGGGCCCGAGGGGATCATTGTTTCCCTGTTTGAGTAGATCGGCTTACGCGCGTCATACCACCGCAATCCGGTCAGAGATGGGCTTGGTTTGCCGGTGTGCCGGAACTCAACCCTCCGCACAATTAGGATCTTCAGATGCCAGACGATGCCGATGAGCACCTATCCGACAGTGATGGGTTCACGATCATTTTCGCCGCACGCAAGATTCCTTTTACGGTCTTGCTCGCTCTGCCCGGACTCATAGCGTCCGCAGCCTGCACTGGATTGCTGGCAACCTTCTTCTTCAATCTCTCGACGGCTGTGGTGATCGCGCTTGCGGCAGCGGTTGGGGGCGTCATCAGCTTGAGTCGGGTCTTGGTGTGGACACGGCTTGTGGCACCGAGAGTGCTTGCGACGTCAGAGACCCACCTCGCCGTTCGGCGAGGAAAGAAGACATTGACCGAGATGCCATGGGCGGACATCGATTCGGTGAGACTGATCCGCGGAGACAGCCTGCTACGCATGACCTTCGATTTCATCTCAGACGATGCGGACTTTCCGCAAGTTGTCGCGAAGTCGTCTGATGTCTGGGATGACCGCGGATTCTTCCCACCACTGCTTGTCGTTCTCCCCAAGGAGTTTGAGCGATTGGAGAGCGCCCTCAGAGATGCCTGTGCCCCACGCGAATTGCCGTTCTCAGTCGCCGACGATCACTGACAATCCCCAGTATTGTCCGCAGGATTCGCCCGCCCGCCCGGCTGCGTGGTTTCGTGCGGCCCGCATCATTTCACCGCCGCTGACCCACGGTCAGACCTGGCCCTTTCTTCTTTGCCGTGAGGCGACATTGCCGGCCACTCGTAGTTGGGCACGCGGGTTTCAAGTGCACCGGTCACGGGTGGTGGGACGATGCGGTGTGAACTTCCAAGACCCCTCCACGCTGGTCGAAAGCGTCGGCGCGATGCTCAGTGAACCGGGCGTGTTCGAGATTGCCGTGGAGGAACTCGCGAAGGGCTCCAGACACGTGCATATCCATCCCCGAACTGTCGCCGTCACTAGAGACGTTCTGCCAAGAACGGAAGCGCGAATCGAGATCACCGGTACTGGTCGCTTCATCCTGCGACTAGACGGCGTCATGAGCCTGGAAGAGATCTACGACCATGACGACGATGGGATCCTAGGGATACTGTCCGACTTCTGCGCCGTCGCTGTGCGCTACCTCGAAGGTGCAGGGACGATCTCCAGTCGCGTCGCCCGTCGGGGCACCAGGCAAGTGTCAATCGTCCTCGACGTCGGCGATGACGGGTACCTACTAGAGGGCCGGCTGCCCAAACCCCCGAGGTAAAGCCGTTTCGTCATCACTGAAGCCGCCCGCACCCACCAAGCAACGTGCGAGCCTGCGGCGATCTGCGTCAGTTCACCGCCTTCTCACCCACATAGGAAGGTTGGGCTGGCCAGCCCGCAATCTCTCAATACACCTATCTGGTTTCAACGATTGCGAGGGGACGAATCGTCAGTCGGGCATCATTGGTGGCATGAGTTCTACTGCTCCTCGGGTCGTTCAAGGGGAGTGCGCGGAGGCTCGGCTCGATCGGCACATGCTTGTGAGTAACCTGACGTCCGGAGCACTATGGCTCATCCTTCTGGCGGTCCCGGGCGGCAGATGGTTGCTCGTGATGGGCGCGGTGTATGTAACCATCTGGAGCTTGTTCTTCGCTGCCGTCTACGCGCGCGAGCCGATCAGTCCGAGGCG
>JACMOZ010000051.1 GCA_014377785.1 Aeromicrobium sp. | reverse complement strand
CGTAGACGTCGCCATCCCAATCCCAGACGTAGTGCCAACTACCGCCGGAGCGCGTGCTGTACATCGGCAGGTCGGCGCGCCGTATTGCTTTGCCCACGCCGCCGAGAATCCCCGCGACACCAGGTTTGCCTTTGGGATGCTGGAGCTCCGCCGCGATCTCCTTGGCGGAGATGAAAGCCGTGGTGCTCTCGGCCTGATGGGCCATGTGGAGAAGCACATTGCGGCCTGGCAGTGACACTTGGCTCCAAAGTCTTTCAGCTATTTTGAATGCATCATCGGCCTGTAGCCAGCTTAGGACGAGCCGCGAATCGATCGTGCAGCAGACCCGTACTCGGTGTCATCGATGACTGCTCCGTGCTGAGCGCGAGTACTTTCACAGTGCACCCCTTAGGCACACGGAAGCCGACGGGTATCGGGCTGGCCCAGCAACGCCTGCTCCTCGCGAGGCGGCGGAGGGCTTCCGGCGCCACAATTGCCGAATAACCTCTCAAACTCGACGCCGCCACCGGGATGCGGCGCCCGAATTAGCGACGAGGAAGGTACCCAGGAGGCATCTGCGGCCTGCGTGAAGAGACTTACTCCACCTGCTCCGGCTAGGGTCAGGCCATGAGCTCAGAGCAAGAGTCAGAATTTGTTACTCCCACGGAGCTTGCGTCCGAGCTCGAATTGGACGCCAGGACAATTCGCGCATGGCTGCGCAGCGTCGAATTGCGACCCGAGTCCGAAAAACACTCTCCATGGCTTCTCAATCCTGAAGAAGCGGATTTCGTTCGACGTCAGTTCTCCTAGGGCGGAGCGGCTAGGGCGTCGGGCATGCGGGGCGCGCACCGGTAATTCATAGGACGACGCTACGGTGTTGAGAATCGCAAATGGCTAGGGTCAATGGTGGATGCGCCGCTGCATTCGCCGCATGACTTTTAGGGGATCACGTGATGGACGTCCAAGAGACCGCGCTTCGAACCATTTTGGACGGCACCAAGCAGTACCGAGTCCCGCTTTACCAGCGGCCCTACTCCTGGGAGAAGAGTCAAGTTCAGCGACTCTGGGACGACATCGAGCGCCTTGCCAGTGAACGAACCAGTGCGACAGCTGCCGGCCACTTCATGGGGTCGCTCGTGCTCTCGGTTGGCCGGACTGGGCCCGCTGGTACGGAGTTCTTAGTCGTCGACGGACAGCAGCGATTGACAACCCTGACCATCCTTCTGTGTGCTCTTCGCGACTATGTCGAGAAGAATGAGGCTGACGGGCATAGGCGGCGAACCATGTTGCATGAGTCCTACCTCGTCAATCGTTTCAGCGAGGGGGACGGCCACCTCAAAGTGTTGCCCACCCAAGCCGACCGCGAAGCTTACCGCGCGGTTCTCGACGGTCGCGCTCCCGAAGACGCAAACTCGAACATCGCGATCGCCTACAAGTTCTTTTCGCAGAAGCTTCGAGAGTCCGATGATCCAGAGGATCTACACGACATTGCTCGAATTGAAGAGGCAATCCTCGAGGGGCTCGTGTTTGTGTCGATCACGGCTCGAGGCGACGACAACGTCTACCGAATCTTCGAATCGCTCAACAACACGGGCAAGCCACTGACGCAAGGCGACTTGATCCGCAACTACGTCTTTATGCGCCTCGGAAGAGCCGGAGACGAGATCTACGACTCCACTTGGTTGCCAATGCAACGACTTCTTGATCCCAAGGACCTTCAACAACTTTTCTGGCTCGACATCGTGATGCGCCAACCCTTGGTGACGCAGACCGATGTCTACGCCAGTCAGCAGAAGCGGCTCGAGGAGCTGCCGGACGATGAGATCGCTGCAGAGGTCCGCCGTTGGTCAGGACTTGCAACACTTCTCGCCACAATGCGGGACCCGAGCCGAGAACAGCATCCGGAACTGCGCAAACGACTAACACGATTAAAGGATTGGGGGACGACCACCGTCGACCCTCTCACGCTCCAATTGCTCTCAAGGCGGGCGGATGGAATTGAGTCCGCGGACGCCGTCGCTGACACACTCCGCATCGTTGAAGGGTTCTTGGTTCGACGCATCATAGTGGGCCGTGCCACGGCGGGTATCAATCGGATCCTTCTCGCGGCCAGCTCGGAAATTCGCCGCGACCAATCTTCGACCGATGCCATTCGCGAGTACCTTTCCACTGGACGGAAGACGTACGGCACCGATGGAGAGATCGACGTGGCGGTCTCGACCATTCCGTTCTACTTTCAAGGCCGACCCGCGCAGCGCAAACTTATCCTCCAATGGATCGAGGAGTCATACGGATCGAGAGAAAGAGTGGACCCGACCAGCGCGACTATCGAGCACGTACTTCCGCAGACCCTCACCCCCGAATGGACTAAAAGCCTCGAGCCCTACGTCAAGGAAGAGGAAACCATCGAGTCGCTCCACGCAGGGCTACTCCACACCCTCGGTAACCTGACCCTCACGGCGTACAACTCCGAATTGAGCAATCTGCCGTTCTCGAAGAAACGCGTGCGACTGGCCGAGAGCGGCTTCCAGATGAATCGTGAGATCTCCGCCAATGAGGTGTGGACGCCTAAAGAGATAGCGGCGCGAGCCATTCATCTGGCGGAACTCGTCAAGCGCGAGTGGCCCGGCCCGCTGTTCGTTGACAAGGCAGCACGTTCCGGGGTGAATTGGGATCTGGCTCACCGAGCCGTCTTGGAGCTTCAGCCCGGGGAGTGGACATCATACGGTGATCT
Organism: Aeromicrobium sp.; assembly: GCA_014377785.1. Taxonomy (GTDB): domain Bacteria; phylum Actinomycetota; class Actinomycetes; order Propionibacteriales; family Nocardioidaceae; genus JACMOZ01. Next base: position 1,076 of record JACMOZ010000051.1, on the reverse strand, counting down.
CGCCGCGCTGATCGGCACACACCCGAACCCCCTCGGCCACCACATGGCAAAGGTCAATCTCGAGGGGGCGTGGCGGGTTCTGCAGGCCAGCGGAGGGATCTCGCCCGGCTTCCGATGGGCCGACCCTACTGATTTGCGAGACCCGCTTGAGGTTCTACTCAGCGAAGGGCTGCACTTCGACAGCCACGGACAGGCGGAACCAGCGCAACGAGTCGGTGCCGAACAACTGGCAGAACGGCTTGGCCTCGAACCCGGAGAACCGTTGGAGGGTCTTTCCGTGCCCGCGGGCGAAGACGACCGAGCGGAGCGATTCCTGGCCCAGTTGGAGGACCACAACTCCCCTTCAGTGCAGCATGGTGTGCTCAGCCTTATGAGGTCCTGGACCCGGATGGGAGGCGAGCTCGACTACGGATGGGGCGAATCAACGTCCTGCGTATTCCTGATTCCAGAGCGAATCGCCGGCGCCCGCCGCGTCCGACCTATTGCGATATACCCAGACCTCTCGGTGGAAGTCGGTTTTCAACACCTCGTCGTCCGGCCCCCGTTCGACGACGTTGCAGTCCGGGAAGAGTTCCGCCAGCGACTTAACCGGGCGCCAGACGTAGACATTGCCCCGTCGCGCTTGAACTCGCGTCCCCCGATCCCGATTGAGATCCTCGGCGACGACGTGGCTCGTCAGTACATTGACGATGCGCTTGCTTGGTTCTTCAAGAAGTTCGATGAGAATCTTGAATGAACGTGTTCGCTTGATCGCCCAATCTCCATATTTGGACGCTACAAGACGGCATAGGAGGTGTCAGCGACGTTCAGAACAGATCGATTCCGTCATCGAGGTGACCACCCGAGCGATCCTCTTTGCGAAGGTGTAACGTCCGCGAGCAAAGCCACATGTGGGTCCAGTCTCAGTGCAGAGGCCCTGGCTGAAAGCGATTCGACGCCTCTTGCAGATCGAGGCGGCGCACCTCTCGTTCGATGACGGAGTGTCAGTGACGGTGTCGGTGCGGGTGATGAGCGCCGGCGACGGGTACAAGTACTTGCTACGCACGGTCGTATTTGGTGATGGAAAACGCTCGTTG
>JACMOZ010000427.1 GCA_014377785.1 Aeromicrobium sp. | reverse complement strand
GAGTGGTCGCCGTGGCCCAAGGTGATCTGTGAAGCACGTGATGTGTCGAGGGCGGCGATCTGTTGAGCCTGCATCGCTTGCGCGGCACGGACAACCAGCTCACAGGCCTTGATCGCATCGATCCGGTCACCGCACATCGGATCGTCATGAGGGTCGAAATCGTGCACACGGACAGCCTTCAAGAGCTCCTCCGCGGCCACGTTTTCGAACATACTCACACGCTATAACAAGGGTCTGACAACCCAATCGGACCGGGAGGGAGGCAAGAAACAGGACCATTCCCGCAGTTTGAGGGACCTTTGGCTCTTGGCCCGACTCCTCACCCATTGTTGACTTGGGATTGAGGAAGGGAAGTCCGCCATGAAGGCACTTGTTTACAAAGGTCCAGGTAAAAAGAGTTGGGAAGAAGTCCCCGATCCAGTCATCGCAAAACCGACCGATGTCATCGTCAAGATGGCTGCGACGACGATCTGCGGCACCGACCTGCACATTCTGAAAGGCGATGTTCCCGAAGTCGAGGTGGGCCGAATCCTTGGACACGAGGGCATCGGAGTCATCACCGAAATCGGCTCGGGCGTGACTCAACTCGCGGTCGGCGACCGGGTCATCCTTGCCTGCGTGAGTTCGTGCGGAAGGTGTTCATACTGCCGCCAGGGCCTCTACAGTCACTGCCTCGATCCCGAGGGAACTTCCGGTATCGGCTGGATCTTCGGCTATCTGATCAACGGCACCCAGGCGGAGTATGTCCGCGTGCCGTTCGCCGAGAACTCTGTTTACAAAATTCCCGAAAGTATCAGCGACGCCGAGGGTATTCTCCTCTCCGACATCTTGCCGACGGGCTTCGAGATCGGCATTCAATACGGTCAGGTGAAGCCCGGCGATGTCGTCGCCGTCATCGGTGCGGGACCGGTCGGCCTCTCAACGGTGATGACGTCGGCACTGTATGGACCCGCCAAAGTCATAGCGATCGACCTCGACGATTCCCGACTCACGCGAGCGCACGACTTCGGTGCCACGGACACCGTGAACTCAGGCGATGCGGACTGGAGGGAACAGGTGCTCGCACTGACCGACGGTCTCGGCGTCGATGTCGCAATCGAAGCCGTGGGCATCCCACAGACGTTCACCATGGCTACCCAAATCGTCCGCCCCGGCGGCAACGTCGCCAACATCGGCGTCCACGGGAAGCCGGTCGAATTGGCGCTCAATGAACTCTGGATAAAAAACCTCAACATCTCGATGGGGCTGGTCAACACCAACACTCTGGGGATGCTTTTGAAGCTTGTGGAGGGGCACAAATTACCGGCAGAGAAGTTCGTCACGCACGAGTTCTCCTTTGACCAGATGCTCGAGGCCTATGAGGTTTTTAGCAACGCTGGGGAACACCAAGCGCTCAAGGTCCTCATCCACTGAGCCAATGCGAAGTTAGGTGCGCGTCGCTCATCGGGCGTTTCGTTTGTCGACGATGCGCCTCATCTTGCCCACTGATCGCTCGACGGTGTCGGGATCGACCACATCGACGGCAACTGTCACTCCGATCGTGGCCTTGATGTGATGCCGCAGCGCCCGTCCCGCGTCGATGGCCTGCACCATCGGCGCGGCTTCGCGGCGTTCGACGAGAACTGTGAGGTCGTCCATACGTCCTTGACGTGTCAACACACACTGGAAGTGCGGGGACAGTTCCGGCGTCCGCAGTATGAGTTCCTCGATCTGGGTCGGGAACAAATTGACCCCGCGCAAGATAATCATGTCGTCGCTGCGACCAGTGATCTTCTCCATCCTTCGCATCAGCCGCGCCGTGCCGGGCAGAAGCTTGGTCAGGTCACGGGTCCGGTAGCGGATCACCGGCATTGCCTGCTTGGTCAGTGAAGTGAAAACCAGTTCGCCCTCGGATCCGTCGGGCAACACCTCACCGGTGAACGGATCGATGATCTCGGGATAAAAATGGTCTTCCCAGATGTGCAGACCGTCCTTGGTCTCGACACATTCGCTGGCAATGCCCGGACCCATCACCTCGGACAGTCCGTAGATGTCGACGGCGTGCATGTCCAGCCGCTGCTCCATTTCGAACCTCATGTCATTGGTCCACGGTTCCGCACCAAAAATGCCGACCTTGAGCGAAGTGCCGCGCGGATCGAGGCCTTGACGCTCCATCTCGTCGATGATGTTCAACATGTATGACGGGGTCACCATGATGATGTCGGGCCTGAAATCGGTGATCAGCTGAACCTGGCGTTCGGTCATACCGCCCGACACGGGGACGACTGTGCAACCCAGCTCCTCGGCACCGTAGTGGGCGCCAAGCCCTCCGGTGAACAAGCCGTAGCCGTAGGCGTTGTGCAGGATGTGTCCGCGCCTTCCGCCGGCGGCGCGGATGCTTCGCGCCATGACGTGTGACCAGATGGCGAGGTCGCCAGCGGTGTAGCCGACGACGGTTGGCTTGCCGGTTGTGCCCGAAGAAGCATGGATTCGGGAGATCTGCTCCCGCGGAACGGCGAACATACCGAACGGATAGTTATCACGCAGGTCGGCCTTCACGGTGAACGGGAACCGCGACAGATCGGTGAGTTCGCGGCAATCATCGGGGTGGACTCCGGCCGCATCGAAAGCCCGCCGGTAATGATCGACATTTTCGTAGGCATGATTCAGCGACCACCGGAGCCGCTCGATCTGCAGGGCACGCAATTCGTCGATCGAAGACTTCTCGATTGGGTCGAGTTCACCCGGGTCGGGCGTCAAGTCATCCATGGCAGCTCCATCCAAGTCGATTAATTGGCCGATTCATTGGTCGATTGGTCGCTAACGCACTGCGCGGGCCGGTGTGGGATTCTTGGCTCATGCCGACCGAGTCCACTCCGACACCTCGACGGGGACGTCCGGGCCACGATCAGGAATCGGTCGTACGCGGCGCGATCGATGTGTTCAACCGTCGCGGTTATGACGGCACGAGTATGGAAGACCTCGCCAAGGAACTCGGTGTCACCAAGTCGGCGATCTACCACCATGTCCCCGGCAAGAGCCACCTGTTGGAGACCGCGCTCAACGAGGCGCTGGACGGTTTGACCAACGTCATCGACGAAGCCAGATCCGCCGACAGCTCGGTCAGCGCTTATGAGCGATTGCGGACGGCCGTGACACAGAGCATCGAAGTCCTGGCCGCGCACCTGCCTGCCGTGACGTTGTTGCTGAGGGTGCGCGGCAACAGCGAGGTCGAACTCGAAGCTTTGCGCCGCCGCCGCGACATCGACGCCGCCCTCGCCTCGCTCGTCCAGGACGCCGTCGACGAGGGGGCTCTTCGCGCCGACATCGACCCGGATCTGATTTCGCGTCTCCTTTTCGGGACGGTGAACTCGCTGGTCGAGTGGTATCGCCCGGACGGCACGCAAGATGCCAAAGCGGTGGCCAACGCCGTCGTCATGCTGGCTTTTGACGGGCTGGCCGCACCACCGCAGTGAACTCACTGTGCTGAACTTATCGGTCAAAATCGACGGTGACGTTGTCGCTGACCGGGAACGACTGGCAGGTCAGGACAAAACCCTCGGCGACTTCGGCCTTTTCGAGGGCGTAGTTGCGGCGCATGTCCACATTTCCCTCGACAACGAGCGCGCGGCACGTGCCGCATACACCACCCTTGCAGGCGAACGGGAGATCCGTGCGGACTTGCTGGGCCGCGTCGAGAATCGAACTGCCGACCGGGAACGCTGTGGTCGAGCTGCGCCCGTCAAGCACGATGGTGACGTTGCTCGTCTCACCACTGGCCACGGCCTCGACGTGGTGAAGTTCCGGCGGCGGTTCGTCGACATAAAAGAGTTCAACATGCACACAGTCTTCGGGCACGCCCAGCTCTGCCAACACGCGTTGGGCTTCAGCGGTCATGGCGAACGGGCCGCAAAGCCAGAAATGGTCAATGTCGGCGACCGGCACCAGCATCGTCAGCAACGTCCGCAACCGATCGGCGTCAAGCCGGCCGGAAAAGAGTTCGACGTCACGGGGCTCACGCGACAAGACGTGGAACAGGTCGAACCGGGAACCGTAGGAGTCCTTGAGATCGGACAACGATTCGGCGAACATGACCGAACTCGATTTTCGGTTGCCGTAAAAGAGCGTCGCCTCGGTGCCGGGAGTCGCGAGAACCGATGAAGCTATCGAAAGCACCGGCGTGATGCCCGAACCGGCGGCGATCATGACGTGGCGCGCGATCTGCTCAGGGTCGGCGGCGAAAGTCCCGGTCGGCGTCTGAACTTCGATCTGGTCGCCGGCCCGAAGGTCATGGACGAGCCAGTGTGAGAACAACCCGTCCGCCACTTCGCGCACGCCGATGCGCGGTGGTTGACCGGCAGGGGCGCAGATCGAGTAGGTGCGCCGGTGGTCACGACCGTCGATCATCCGGCGCAACGTCAACGATTGCCCCGGCTTGAATGCGTAGGCCTCGACCAGATCCGCCGGCACCTCGAAGGTGACGGCGACCGCGTCGTCGGTCAACGGCTCGATGTCGGCGACGGTCAATGTGTGAAAGGCCGATTTCGGTCGCACGACGGTGGTGGAAAGAGTCATGTCAGATCTCCTTCACGTGATCGAACGGTTCGCGGCAATCGAGGCAGCGATACAGCGCTTTGCAGGCGGTGGCGCCGAATTCCGAGCTGAGTTCGGTGTTGACCGAGCCGCACTGGGGGCAGCGGACGCAGCGACGCGGCAGCCGAAGAGTCAGCGGAATGGGGCCGGCGTGATGAGTGGCTGGACCGGGCGGCGAGATGCCGTGTTCGGCGAGTTTGCGGCGACCGGCATCAGTGATCCAGTCCGTCGACCATGCCGGCTCCAACACCGTGCGCACGGCGATGTTGTTGAAGCCGGCCTGTCGTAGCCGATACGTCAGGTCATCACGCATCGTCGCCATCGCCGGGCACCCCGAATACGTCGGCGTCACGGTCACGACGAGTTGCCCGTCCTTGCTTAGTTCAACGCTTCGCAGGACCCCGAGGTCACGCAATGTCAGCATCGGCATTTCCGGGTCGGTGACCGCGTCGGCGACAAGAGTCGCACGGGAAAGCTGATCGGCACTCATGCGCAGGAGAGTCGTCATCGTCACCACGACCCCATCGGGTGGGCTCGGGCGACGGCCTGCATCTCGGCGAGCAAGGGGACCATGGATTCGGTATGCGTGCCCGTGCGCCCGCCGGGACCGTTCATCTGCGGGACGTCGGGCTCTTTCAACTGGGCAGCAGCGAGGACGGTGGCGAGGACGTCCTCACATTCGGCATTGAGCACGGAGGGATCCACACCGACTCCGGCGTCGCTCATCGACTTCTCGATCGGATGGGTTTGGAACAGCTCGTGGAGTAGTGGCCACCAGCAATCGAGGGCGTCAAGCGTGCGGCGATGCGACTCTTCGGTTCCCTGGGAGAGGGTGACAACCCAGCGGGCGGCGTAATCGCGGTGATACGTCATTTCTTTGACGCCTTTTGCCGCAACGGCCGCCAACACACGGTCTTGCGACCCCGCCAATCGTTGGAAGATCGCGAGTCGCCACACGGTGAACACGAGCAGTCTCACCATGGTCGAGGCAAAATCTCCGTTGTCGGGCTCAACGAGGCGGACATTGCGGAATTCGGTCTCGTCGCGGAAAAACGCCAACGCGTCTTCGGCCGGAACCGGCGAACCCTCGGGCATCGCCGGGACCAGGCTCGGATCGGCCGCAGCCGCCCGGGCAAGAAGCAGCCGGGCCTGGCCAAGGAAATCGAGTGCCGTGTTGGACAGCGCAACATCTTCCTCGAGGTCCGGCGCCTTCGCCGTCCACTTCGACAACTGCTGGGACATTATCAACGCGTCGTCACCGAGCATCAGGCAATAGGCGCCAAGGGCCGAGTGGTCGACGCCCACGGCGACCGTCGTGTCGACGCCGGCGAGCGGATCGTCGCTTTGTAAATCGAGAAGGGTGCTTCCGAACGCCCAGTGCCCCTCGTCGCCGAGCGGACTGTCATAGGCCGAGGCGTGCGGATCCGCTGTCGCCGGGTTGTCATCAAAAGTCATCAGGCGCTCACATGTGCGGAACATTGTCGGGAATCTTGTAAAACGTCGGATGCCGGTAGACCTTGTCGCCGCTGGGCGCAAAGTTCGGATCCTTCTCATCAGGGCTCGAAGCGGTGATGTCATTGGAGCGGACAACCCAGATGCTCACGCCCTCATTGCGGCGCGTGTAGACGTCGCGTGCATGACGGACTGCCATTTCGTCGTCGGCGGCGTGCAAGGAGCCGACGTGCACGTGGTTGAGTCCGCGCTTGCCGCGGACGAACACTTCATAGAGCGGCCAGCCTGAATCGATGGTCATGCGACTGATTCCTTTGCGTTCTTGAGGGCGAAGGCGGTCGCCGCTTCGCGGACCCAGGCGCCGTCCTCGTGGGCCTTGCGGCGATTGGCGATGCGTTCGGCGTTGCACAGGCCATTTCCCTTAATGACGTCCATGAGTTCGGACCAGTCGGGCGCACCGAAATCGTGGGATTCGCGCTCGGCGTTCCATCGGAGGTCGGGATCGGGCAACGTCACCCCGAGGACCTCGGCTTGCGGCACCGACATGTCGACGAAGCGCTGGCGGAGTTCGTCATTGGTATGCCGCTTGATCCCCCAGGCCATCGACTGGGCGGTGTTGGGCGAATCGTCGTCGGGCGGGCCGAACATCATCAGTGAAGGCCACCACCACCGGTTGACCGACTCCTGCACCATGGCCCGTTGTTCCTCGGTCCCCCGCATCATCGTCATCAGGAGTTCAAATCCCTGGCGTTGGTGAAACGATTCTTCCTTGCAGACGCGGATCATTGCGCGTCCATACGGGCCGTAGGAACTCCGGCACAGCGGCACCTGATTGCAGATCGCCGCACCGTCGACGAGCCAGCCGATCGTGCCCATGTCGGCATACGTGAGAGTCGGATAATTGAAGATCGAGGAATACTTTTGCGCGCCGCTGAGCAGCCTTTCGGTCAACTCGGCGCGGTCGACACCCAGGGTTTCGGCGGCCGAATAGAGGTACATCCCGTGGCCGGCCTCATCCTGAACCTTGGCGAGCAAGATCGCCTTGCGCCTCAACGACGGCGAACTCGTGATCCAGTTGCCTTCGGGCTGCATGCCGATGATTTCCGAATGCGCATGCTGGGCGATTTGCCGGATCAGCGTCTTGCGATAGCCCTCGGGCATCCAGTCACGCGGCTCGATCCGCTGGTTATGGGCGATCGTCGCGTCGAAACCCTCGAGCAATTCGCTTTCCTGCACCATTTCGAGCGTCATACATCCTCCAGAGAACCACCGCTGCAGGCATTACTGAACGATCGGTCTGTATAAGTGTGCCCGATGTCACAGCCCGACGCAACGATCAATCGCACCGATCAATGACACCGATCAATCGCAACGCTCAATGAAGTGGCGGCTCCGTCTTCGCGCGAACCTCTGCCTCGGTCACACCGGGTGCCAACTCAACGAGTTTGAGTCCCTCATCGGTCACATCGATGACCGCCAGATCGGTGATGATTTTGTGCACGACCCGCTGACCAGTCAGCGGCAGGGCGCATTCGTTGAGGATTTTGAGCTCGCCGTCTTTGGAGACGTGCTCCATCAGCACTATGACCTTCTTCGAGCCGTGGACCAGGTCCATCGCGCCGCCCATACCCTTGATCATTTTTCCTGGGATTACCCAGTTGGCGAGATCTCCGGTCGCTGAGACCTGCATCGCGCCCAGAATCGCGGCGTCGATCTTGCCGGACCGGATCATGCCGAAGCTCGTCGCCGAGTCGAAGTAGGAGGCGCCGGCGCGGACTGTCACCGTCTCCTTGCCGGCGTTGATCAGGTCGGGGTCTTCCTCTCCCGCCAAGGGGTAAGGGCCCGTTCCAAGGATTCCGTTCTCCGACTGCAACACCAGCTCCACGTCGTCGGCAACATAGTTGGGAACGAGGGTGGGAAGGCCGATGCCGAGGTTGACGTAGTCACCATCGTGCAATTCCTGTGCCGCGCGTGCGGCCATCTGGTTACGAGTCAGCGCCATCGTTAAACATCCTTCGTTTCGGTGTCGGGCTCGCGCACCGTGAGCCGTTCGATCTGCTTGTCCTTGGCCTGCGCGGGAGTCAGCGCGACAACCCGGTCGATGTAGACGCCGGGTAAATGGACGTCGTCGGGATGGATCTCCCCCGGTTCGACCAGGTTTTCCACCTCGGCGATGGCAATCTTGCCGGCCATGGCACACACCGGATTGAAGTTGCGCGCCGCTTTGCGGAACACCAGGTTGCCGTGCCGGTCGCCCTTCCAAGCCCTGACGAGGGCGAAGTCGGCCGGCAGCGCCCGCTCGAGAACGAAGTCTTTGCCGCCGAACGTCGACACCGTCTTCGGCGGCGAAGCCAAGGCGACCGAACCGTCGGCGGCGTATTTCCATGGCAAGCCACCGTCGGCGATCTGCGTCCCCACACCGGTTCGCGTGTAGAAGCCGGCTATGCCAACGCCTGCCGCACGGAGCCGCTCGGCCAACGTGCCCTGAGGTGTCAGTTCGACTTCGAGTTCACCGCTCAGATATTGGCTGGCGAACGTCTTGTTCTCCCCGACATACGACGCAACGATCCGATGGATTTGTTTGTTCGCCAGCAGTCGCCCCAACCCAAACTCATCGGTGCCACAGTTGTTCGAGATGACTTCGAGGTCGCCTATGCCCAAGTCGACGATTGCCTCGATGAGCACCGCCGGTATACCCGAGAGGCCGAACCCGCCGACGGCGATTGTCGCCCCGTTCGGTATGTCGGCGACGGCCTGAATAGCGCTTGCAGAAACCTTGTCCATGCTGCTCCTCGTCTCGGTCGTTCCCGGGTTACGCTAGCGGCCTTCAGTTCAGCGTCGAAATCCGCGTAAGCACATCCTCGGGAATGGCGGTCGGCGGAATTTCGCTCATGAAGAAATCACCGGGCGGCAACTGCCCGTTTTCCTCAAGCCAGAACTCCGGTGAAATAACCGCTCCCGCCAAGTCACTCCCCCGCACTTCTACCCGGTCAGCGCGCCGCAATCCGAGGGTCCAGCGGTAATGATCGGTGACGTTGGCGACCGGCGAATAGGTCTCCATCTTCACCGAGACCGGCTTGACGCCGCCGGCCAAATTCCTGCCGTCAAGCAAAACTGCGGCCAAGGGCAGGGATGCGAAGCCGCGAAGCCAGTCCGCGACATACATCGAGGCATTCTCGGCATCATCGGCGTCCAATTCGCCGATGTCGGCCGCACCGGAGAAATGGTGGGTCCTGGCCAGCCACTGCATCGGGGACGGTATGTGCAGAACAACGGGTTCGCGCTGGGTCTTGACAAACGTTTCTGCCAATTCCACCGCCTGCGCCTTGGCGGCCGCGTCGCCCAGCAGTGTGCGCAGGGCATAACCCGTCCGGCTCTTGGCTCCCATCGCGCCCGCCAAAGCGCTGTTGGACGCCAGGTGTTGCGCATAGAACCGGTCAAGACTGAGAAGCGCCACATCGGATTTGAGTAACCCTTGTGCCTGCCCGAAGAAGTTCGAATAGGCCATCGGCTCGCGCCACGGAACCTCACGGCCCTGAAGAATGACGGACTGCGCATAGTCATGGTGATCGAACATCACCGCCGTATTCCGGCCCGACGGCGGTTTCGCAATGACTGCGGTGAGAGAAGTGGTCATGATTTGTGGACCACCTCTTCGCCGTATTTCTGCTCAAGCTCGAGCACTCGTTGTTCGAGCTGCCCGATCTTCAGCACCCGACGATCCGGCACCATGATGAGCGGCAATTCACTGAGCTTCCCCTTGACCCGTTCGGGTTCGAGGCCGCCCCAGTGGGTCGCTATCAATTCCTCGTCATCGTCTTGACCCCAGGAGCCGTAGTAAAGCAGTTCCTTCGGCGGCTCGGCCTTGACGAACTCCTCGACAAACTCGTGATAGGGCTTGCCGCGGGCGATGCGATCCTTGCGGGTCTGCGCCCGCAGCGCGATCGTCGCCTCCTCGTCCACCACGTAGGGTTCGGGGGTCCAGGCAACGCCGTAAATG
>JACMOZ010000050.1 GCA_014377785.1 Aeromicrobium sp. | reverse complement strand
TCAGCCCGCTCGCCTCACGGCTCGGGCTGATTTTCTTTAACTAGGAGACTCGTGGCCGAGTACACCAAGAAGTGGTTGTCCGTTGGTGAGCAGACGGAGAAACTTCAGTCACGCGGTGTGGCGATTCAGGACTCGGAGAGCTGCGGCCGGCTCCTCCAGGCCGTTGGCTACTACCGACTCACTGGATACCTCTATCCGTTCCGAGAGTCGGAGCCAATCGCGGATGACGAAGGCCGCACCAGGTCCCGTGTGCTCAACCGCTATCGTGCGGGCACCACCGTCGAGAATGCGGCCGGGCTTCTTGATTTTGATCGCCGCCTGCGAATGCTCGTGCTGGAGGGCATTGAAAGGATCGAAATCTCCTTTCGTATGCAGGTCGGATATGTCTTGGGCCGGCAGTCGGCTTTCGCCCACAGCGATCCCGCCAACTTTGTAGCTTCGTTCACTACGGCGTCTTTCGACGAGCTGACTGGTGAAACGTTGCCAAGCAAACACGAGCAATGGCTTGCACGCGTGGAAGCGCGGAAGGCGGAGTCGGACGAAGCCTTTGTCGCTCACTTCCGCAATGAGTACGATGACAAGATGCCGATCTGGGCGCTGACGGAAATCTTGGAATTTGGGCACTTGGGTCGGCTCTATTCCGGATTGAACAACGCACTCGCAACGCAGATCGCCGCCGCGTACGGGGCTCCGTCAAAGAAAGTGATGAGCAGTTGGATCTCCAGCCTGAACTATGTGCGGAATGTCTCCGCGCATCACGCTCGGCTCTTCAATCGAAAACTCGTTGGTGCGCCAGCGCGCCCCAGCACAGGGCAAGTTCCCCTCCTCGGCCACCTCAAAGACGAGGTCACGTCGAAACAAGTCTTCGGCGTCTACAACGCCTTGGCCGTAATGGCATATCTGCTCCGGACCATCGATCCAGATAGCGGATGGACGCCTCGCGTTGTTGACCTCATCAACGCCTTTCCCAATTCTGACTTTATGACCGCCGAGTCAATGGGAGTGCCGGAAGGATGGGCAGCGTTGGAGCTCTGGCGGCCTGCAAACGTAGACGGCTAATCCTGCGCGGACGCGGGCCATGCCGTCACCGATCCAGCAACGAATGGCGATTGAGCTCATTCGCACGGCCGCATCTATCTTGCTGTCGTCCGGCAGCGTCTGGGTCATAGTCGCACTCATCCAAATGGTGATCTTGGGTGCGTTTGTGAACGAGAACGCCAGCGACGGTCGGTCGAAACAACAATCCTTGCCGGACGCAAAAAGCTGCTGGAAGCCATCGCGGACGAATACGCAGTAACCGCCCGTTGTCCCACGGTGCGTGGGACAATTGGCGCTCCAGTTGGCCTGCGGGTGTGAGCCTGATGGCTCATAACCGTGTGTCTCGCGATTGGTTTCCGTTGCCGCGAATTCCAGTGCACCTTGGCGCAAGCGGACCTTGGTCAGTGGGTCAATTTAGGTCACCAAAATGGCTGTCATGGTGTTCATTTCTGAAACCCCGCAGAAACCGGCTCTCCTGACGTAACCGTGGGTTAAATCCGGCCCGGGAGGACGGGTTTGTGCCCGCCGAGGCTGAGCATGGCGAGGGCGATGAGGGCGTCGGGTGATTTGAATCCGAAGGCGATGCGGGTCATGAGGCGGATCTTGGTGTTCATGGATTCGACGCGGCCGTTGGAGAGGCCGTGCTCGATGGACGCGAGGATCGCGGTGCGGTGCTTGACGATGCTCTTCTGCAGTTTCACGAAGGACGGAATGCGGCAGCGTCGGGCCCAGCCGACCCATTTGTCGAGGGCTTCGGTCGCTTCGTCGAGAGGCAGTTTGAAGATCACCCGGAGGCCTTCCTTCAGGTAGTAGGCGCGTGCCAGGCGAGGGTCGGTCTGCACGATCCAGGCGAGCTTGGCTTGCTGCTTCTCGGTCAGGTTTTCCGGGTTCTTCCAGAGGGCGTAGCGGCAGTTCTTGATGCCGGCAGCGCGGGCGCTGTCCGGGCGAGCGGGAGCGTCGGCGGCGGGCCGGCCGCGGGTGCGTTGGGCATCGTTGTGGCGGGCGGCTTTGCGGGCATCGTTCCACGCGGTTCGGCGGACCTCATCGAGGGCTTCGGTGGCCCATTTCACGACGTGGAACGGATCGGCGCACCGAACGGCGTTGGGCGCTTTCTCGGCGACAACACTGGCGATCCAGGCCGCGCCGTCCGCGGAAACATGCGTGATCTGCGCTGAACGCTCCGGCCCTAACGCGTCAAAGAACGTCGCGAGGGTGGCTTTGTCCTGACCCGGTGCGGCCCACACAAGACGGCCGGAATCGTGGTCGACGACGCAGGTCAAATACTTGTGGCCGCGCTTGTAACTGATCTCGTCGATGCCGATCCGCGTGAGGCCGGCGAACTGGTCATACTGTTTTTCGGTATCGGCCCAGACCCTGGTGATGATCGCCCCGACGGTGCGCCACGCGATGCGCATCAGCACGGTGATTGCGGTCTTGGATGTTTGCGTGGCCAGCCACGCGACCTGGTCGTCAAAGAACATCGTGTGGCCGCTTTGATGCCGAGCCCAGGGGACGGCGGCGACGGTGACGCCGTGGACGCGGCAGGACACTCGGGGTGCGTCGGCTTCGAGGTGAACTTGAATTGAGCCCACGTCTAACCCTCGCCAGCGACGCCGCCCGACACCGAGGTCGTAGCGTGGGCTGCGCTTCTGACAGGATCCGCATCGGTTCCGCCTCGGCGCCATCGGACGCACCGACGCGATCAAAATCCTGCCCTCCAGATCAAGATCGATGTCCTCGACGAACGTGTTCTCGACACCGAGGAGGGTTCGCCATATTCTTAGAGTTC
>JACMOZ010000426.1 GCA_014377785.1 Aeromicrobium sp. | reverse complement strand
CGGCGGTGGGTTAGGGGGTCTCGACGTAGACTGATCGGCCGAGATCGACGAATTGTGCCGACTTCTCGTCCATTCCCGCGCGCAGCACCTCCGCATCATCCAACCCGCGCTCCTCCGCGTAGCGCCGCACGTCCTGGCTGATCTTCACGGCGCAGAACTTCGGTCCACACATGGAGCACAAATGTGCAGTCTTGGACGCCTCTGCCGGCAGCGTCTCGTCGTGGAAGGACTCGGCCGTATGCGGGTCGAGCGACAAGGCGAACTGGTCGACCCAGCGGAATTCGAACCGCGCCGTCGACAAAGCGTCGTCCCAATCCCATGCACCGGGATGCCTCTTCGCCACGTCGGCTGCTTGTGCGGAAAGTTTGTAGGTGATCACACGGGTCTTCACGTCGTCGCGGTTTGGCAGTCCGAGGTGTTCCTTGGGCGTGACGTAGCAGAGCATCGCGGTTCCGTGCATGGCAATGGTGGCGGCACCGATAGCCGACATGATGTGGCCATAACCGGGAGCGATGTCCGTCGCGAGCGGGCCGAGCGCATAGAAAGGCGCACCATTCGCTGGAAGAACCGCCTCGTCGCACGGCATCCTTTCCGTCGTCGAGCAGTCGTGCCCGCCGGCCTTCATAGCCCTCCACATCACCGCGTTCGACGATCCAATCCCTGCGCAGTGGCGGCAGTCCTACCTCCGGATCGCTTCCCGGGCCGGCGGTGGCATACCTGTCGAAGGTTTCGTCGTTGGTCATGGCCACTTGCGTGAACGGGACTGCGACATCTGCACGCGAGCCGGGACGATAGACGGTGCTGTGTGACGGATGGATCTGCATCAGTCCTTGTCGGATTGAATGTGCTCGAGAAGTCATCGGCCGACCGCGGCCAACAGGTGTTTCGTCAAAGTGACGGGGTCGTCGGATCTCATCAGCGCCCCCATCACCGCAACGCCGTAGGCGCCGGCAGCGCGGAACGAATGGGCGTTGCCAAGGCCGACGCCGCCCAACGCGAAGACGGGCGTTCCGTCCGCGACCCGCGCCAGCCGACGCACCCCCGGCACTGCGAGCGGCGGGCCGTAGCCGGGCTTCGAGTCGGACGGCGCGACCGGTGAGACCGTGACGTATGACGCGCCGGCCGCGACCGCCCGCCTCACGTCGGCTTCGTCGTGGCACGAGCTGCCATAAAACGAGGCTTCGTCGGCGTCGGCCGTTGGCTGGACAGCCGAGAGATGCATTGCACCTGCCCCGCGGAACCACGTCCGGGCTGTGATCAGGACGACGCCCGGAATTCCGGTGAGCCCCGCGGCGAGCTCCGCCCTTGCCTCGACGGAGAGGTCGAGTTCACGCATCACCACGTGGGTGGCACCGCCCTGGACGCAAGCTGCGACAGTCTCGGGCAAGGTGCGGTTTGCGGGCAGCTGTGCGCGATCGGTAAGGACCAGCAATCGCGACAACGTCACGATCCGACCCTCCCGACCATCGGACTCGAAGCCCTCGCGGTCGTAAGTCTCGGGATTCGGCCGGCCGCGTGTGCCAAGTACCCGGCCTCAACCGCGAGTCGGATTGCAGTGGCCATAGTGACCGGCTTTTCTGCGCGGGTGATCGCGGTCGCTGCAAGCACGGCATCACAGCCGAGTTCCATGGCGAGGGCCGCGTCGCTGGCGGTTCCGACCCCCGCGTCGAGAATGACGGGGACGGAAACTGCCGCCCTGACCGCCTCGATGGCGCGCGGGTTTGCGATTCCGCCGCCGGAGCCGATCGGGGAGCCCAGTGGCATCACCGCCACACAGCCGACATCGGCCAGCCGCTGGGCCATCACGGGGTCGTCGGTTGTGTAGGGCAGGACCGTAAATCCTTGGTTTACGAGAGTCTCCGCCGCCGACAACAACCCGACGACGTCGGGGAGGAGGTTGATCTCATCGCCGATCACCTCGAGTTTGACCCAATCGGTGCCGAGCACCTCTCGCGCCAGATTGGCGGTGAGCACCGCTTCCCGCGCCGATAGGCAACCGGCGGTGTTCGGCAGGATCCGAACCCCCGCAATTCCCAGGGCCTCGAGCAGAGATCCTTCCGACGTGTCCGACACCCGGCGGATCGATACCGTGACCAAACCTGGGCGAGCTGCCTGCACGACATCGGTCACAGCCTGGATGCTGGTGAGTCCACCGGTCCCGATCCACAGTCGCGAGGACAACTCCACATCGGCGATCAGGAGTGCTGTCACCGTGCTCATCCGCCCTGCCTGGCCGTGACGATCTCGATGACGTCGCCGCCTGCGAGCAAGGTGTTCGCCCAGTTTGTTGACCCGACGATCTCGTCGTTCACGGCGATCGCGATTCCCCGCGCCGACAAGCCCTTGGCTTCGAGAAGTCGGTCCACCGTGGTGCCTGCGGAGACTTGTTCGGAAAGGCCGTTGAGGGTGATCTTCACAAATTGCTCCGTATGTCGGCGTTGAAGGTGCCGAAGCGATTCGGCTGAAAAGGCCGGGCGGCCTCGGGCACATCGCCGTGTTCGACGTAAGCCCGGATGGCCAACGCCGTGATGGGCGCCAACAGCACGCCACCGCGATAATGGCCGCCCGCAACGAGGAGGCCCGGGGTCAGCGACGGCCCGATCACGGGTCCGTTGTCCGGCGTTCCGGGACGGAACCGGCACGTAATGTCGAGGATCTCGGCGGTATCGAGCGTAGGCAGCAATGTCCGGGCGTCGTCGAGGAGCCGCAGGACTCCCCCGACTGTCGGCATCGGATCACCCGCATGCTCCTCTGACGTGGCGCCGATGACGACCTCGCCTCCGGCTCGAGGCACCACATAGACGGGACGACCTTGGACGCTGGCGCGGATCGTTCGGCGCGGGGGGTCATCCGTGCGTGCCCGGATTGTTTCTCCCCGGACCGGCCGCACGACTCTTTGCGGTCCGGGAATCATGTCGTCGAGCCGGTGGCCCGTCGCTGCAATGACAACATCTGACCGGTGCACCTTGCCGTCGTCGGTAATGACTCCGCGGCATACTCCGTTGACCACATCCGGCCGTGCATTAACCCGGATCAACCGTTCGCCGAGGGCAGCCATTAAGGACTCGGCTGCCTTCCGCGGATTGACGTTGTGGTCGTGGTGAAGGATTGCTCCACCGGCGATCCGGGAGTTCAGTGTCGGCTCGTGCGCGAGCAACTCCTCCCGGCCGAGTTGTTCGGCTTCGATGCCGTGTGCGGTGAGCAGGTCTATCGTTCGCTGTACGACGGCGAGGTCGTCGCGGTCCTTGCCCACAAGGAGTGTCCCGGTATTCCGATAGTCCACGTCGATTCCCGATCGCGCGGTCAATCCAGTGGCAATGTCCGGCCAGAGCGCGGCAGAGGCGAGTCCGAGCCGCAGCAACTCGTCCTCGCCGTACCAGGCCTCGCCGGCCGGCGAGAGCATTCCTGCCGCGGCGTGCGTGGCACCTTGAGCCGGATGAGCGTCGAAGACGGTGACGGCGTGACCGCTCAAGACCAGTTCGTGCGCACAGGCCAGGCCGATCACACCGGCGCCGATGACGGCGACCCTCACCGGACGTTGAGCGGCGTATGCACCGCGGCAACGAGATCACGGGCAGCCCGCGCAGGGTCCGGGGCCCTCGAAATCGCGGCGACAACCGCTACTCCGTGGGCGCCGGCGGCCATCACTTCCCGAAGCCGTTCGGCATTGATACCGGAAATGGCGATCGAGGGAAGTATGCCCGCGACTTCACCCAGCACATCGAGTCCGATCGGGCCGGGGAGCCCGACTTTGGTCGTTGACGCGAAGATCGGGCCGACACCGATGTAGTCCGCTCCGTCGGCTTTCGCCTGCCGCGCCTGGGCAACATTTCGGCACGTGCCACCGATGAGAAAGTTCCTAGGTGCAAGTCGTCGCGCCTGGACGACGGGCAGATCATCGAGACCGAGGTGCACGCCGTCAGCCCCAGCTGCGAGGGCGATGTCGAGGCGGTCGTTGACGATAACCCTCGCCCTGCCGGCGACGGTGCGAATCACCTCCACGGTGAACTCGAACAGGTCCCGGTCGGTCAGGTGCTTGGCCCTTATCTGCACGGCGTCGACGCCCATACCGACGATCTCGTCGATCACGTCGGCGGGGGTGTGTGGTAAATCAGTGATGACGTGGACGCGTGGTAACACGGTTGAACTCCTCGCTTCCTGCGCCGGCATTATCCGGATCAGGTTGAACGGTCGGAGCGACTTTAGCCCCATCTCAGCCCGATTCTTCGGGCTCCCGTGGTGGATGTCTTGTCAACCTAACAGAGACGGCAAGCTGGTGCCATAGTGTCGGAGTCATGACTTCCGAGACTTCCCGAACACCCACTCCGATCGATGCTCTCGCCGAGGAATGGCTGGACACGATGCTCGACCTCGAACCCGAGTTGCACGTGCATCTCGGTCGGCCGGGGCGCGAATCGGACTACGCCGACCGCTCCCCCGACGGTGCCGCCGATGCCGCGGTGGCAGCCAAGGCAATGCTCGCCCGAGTCCGCACGGCCGAGCCGGTCGACTCGATCGACAACGTCACTCAACTCGACCTCATTCGTACGCTCGAACTCGATGTCGAGCAGCACGCGGCCGGTTTCTGGCAACGTGAACTCAACGTGATCGCCTCCCCCGGTCAGGATCTGCGCGACATCTTCGACCTGATGCCGAACGAGACCGAGGAGGACTGGAGCCACATCGCGAAGCGCCTGCACAACCTGCCCAATGCCATGAACGGCTACCTCGAATCCCTGCGCGCCGGCATCGCCGCCAACAATGTGCCCGCCATCCGGCAGATCCGCGAAGTCATCACGCAGGCCGAAAAACTCGTCGCCGACAGCGGCTTCTTCTTCCAATTGGCGACCATTGCGGGCGACACGGTTTCGGACTCATTGCAGTCCGATCTGGTCACCGGCGCATTGGAGTCGTCCAAGGCCTACGCCGACCTGATCGCCTTCCTGACCAACGACCTCGCTCCGCACGCGCCTCAGGCCGATGGGGTCGGCCGGGAGCATTATGCGCTCGCCTCACGCGGTTTTGTCGGCGCCGAGATCGACCTCGACGAAACCTACGAATGGGGACTCGAAGAACTCGCGCGGATGGTCGCCGAACAAGAAGCGATAGCCCATGAGATCAAACCTGGCGCTTCGGTGCAAGAGGCGATCGAACACCTCGACGGCGACGCCTCGCGGAAACTCCACGGCACCGACGCCTTGCAGAAATGGATGCAGGAGACCAGCGACAAGGCCGTTGCCGAACTCGGCCGAACTCATTTCGACATTCCCGAACCGATGCGCCGAATCGAATGCATGATCGCCCCGACGCAGGAAGGCGGCATCTACTACACGCCGCCCAGTGACGATTTCAGCCGTGCCGGCCGGATGTGGTGGAGCGTGCCCGAAGGAGTCACCGAATTCGACACGTGGCGCGAACTAACGACGGTTTATCACGAAGGAGTGCCCGGTCATCACCTTCAATGCGGACTCGCCGTTTACAACAGAACCGAACTCAACGGTTGGCGGCGGATGAATTGGAATTCCGGTCACGGCGAAGGCTGGGCTCTGTATGCAGAACGCCTCATGGCCGACCTCGGATACCTCGACGACCCGGCCGATCGCCTCGGCATGCTTGACGGCCAACGTATGCGCGCCGCCCGCGTCGTCGTCGACATCGGCGTGCATCTGGGCAAACCGAAGCCGGACGGCACCGGAAACTGGACCGGCGACGACGCGTTCCCGTTTCTTGCACAACACGTCAACATGAACGAACCGTTCATCCGCTTCGAGGCCAACCGTTATCTCGGCTGGCCCGGTCAGGCACCCTCATACAAGGTTGGTCAGCGCATCTGGGAACAGATTCGCGACGAATTCGTGAAAACAAACGGCCCCGACCTCAAGGAGTTCCATAAAAAGGCCCTAAGCATCGGCAGCGTAGGCCTCGACACCCTGAAGACCGCACTACAGAGCTAACCCGTCCCCAAGATTTGGCGGCGAAAGCACCTGAAATCCGGAAAACCGACCGAAACGAGGTGCCACAGCGGCCAAATCTCGGGGATCAGGGGGCAGGGGCAGGGGATTAGGCCGGGGACGCCTCGGCGTCGGTCTCGCCTCCGCCTTTCTTGCCATCTTTGCCTTTGTCTTCGTCTTCGGGGACCTGAAGAGCGCGTTCGAGAAGTACTCCGGCAATCATGACGAGCAAGCCGGCGACACTGGCAAGCCCCGCGTGGATAACGCGCTCCTTGCCAAACGGCGTATCGAAGGCATCGGCGAAGGCCAGCGCATAACCCAAATAGCCGCCGGCGACGAGGGCGCCGACGAGGGCGCTTGCCTTGGCAAGGGCCAACAACCGGATGCCGTGGTCCGACGTCATACGTTCGTGCCGCTTGTGCAGACTTTGCCAGGTGTTCCAGGCGAAGCCACCAAGCACTCCGGCCGCGAAAAGAAGGGAAACGGCGGCAGACCAACCGACTCGGGGAGCAGCGCCGTCGAAGGCCTCGATAACGGTGCGGAACAGGCGGCCCGCCACCACGCCGGCCCCGCCGGCCACCGTGAGGCTGAGCGCAGTCGTGCGCCGCACCGTGCTCATAAAATGAACCGAGTCACAAAATGATCTCGAGGTCCTTGCGCTGAATAACGCCCTCGGTGTCGACGCCACCGATGAGGTCGGCGACAAAGCCCTTGCCGGGGATTTCGCCCTCGGGATCGATTTCGAGCCACGGGACGAGGACGAAGCCGCGCTCATGGGCACGCGGATGCGGCAAGGTGAGGGAATCGTCCTCGCACACACGATCGCCGACAACAATGAGGTCGACGTCGAGAGTTCGTGGAGCATTGGGTCCGGACCGTGAACGGTCAAAAGCATCTTCGATCGCGAAACCGCGATCGAGCAACGTGTGGATGGTCAGCGTCGTGTCGATGAGAACGACGGCGTTGAGGAATTTCCCCGAGTGGCTGGGGCTGCTCAACGGGTCGGTCTCATAGACAGAGGAAACCGCAACGATGGTGACCTCGGGGGTGTCTTCGAGCGCTGATACCGCTCCTTGCAGACGGCCCAGTCGATCTCCCAGATTGGAGCCGATGGCAAGAACAGCCTGTCGGATGGGGCGCATTCCGCCAGTCATCGTGTCCGCATCGAGGACGTATGGTGTGGGGGTTTCGGTCACGTTCGGCTCCGCTCTATCGTGACGGCAACATCGGTAAATGTCACCGCGATGGGCGCTTCGGGTTTATGCACTGTCACGCTAACCCATTGCACTGGCTCGTATTCCAGACACAAGTCCACCATACGAAGTGCCAACGTCTCAATCAGGTCCACGGGATTGCTGGTGATGGCGTCGTGTATGCGTTGGGAGAGCGCACCGTAGTCCACAGTTTTGCTCAGGTCATGGGTCTTCGCGGCCGGTTTGAGATCCAGGCCGAGGCTGATATCGGCGACGAACGGCTGGCCGTTTTCGCGTTCGAACTTGAACATTCCGTGCCGCCCGCGCGCCGTGATGCCGCGCAGATCGATGCGGTCGAGCCCATCAGGACAACTCATAATTCTTCCACTTCAGTCTGACTCTGATCGCTGGGTCATGTCGATGGCCGGAGACGCGTGCCGCAACCAGATTTTCCAGGCGTTTCCTGAGCTTGTCGAAGGGTCGCGGACCAACATACTCGTCGCGATGGCCGTGCCGCCCGCGAAGGAGGCGTCCGAAGACAGGCCCTCACCGGACAGGATGTTCTCGGTGCAGGTGATGACGGCGGTATGGGGATCTTCGGCGCCCGGCGGGAAGGTCATCACGTCGATGTCGGTGAGGAAGAACTGGATGTATCCGACATTGGCCATCAGCATCGTCCAGGTGCGCAGTACCGCTGCCGTCCCCCGGACCGGCGGGGCGCCCGGGTGCACGTACGTGGTGTGCTCCGATTGCGCCCAGAGACTGGCCATGAGGTCAACGTCGGCCGACTCGACCGCGTCATAAAACGATCGGTGAGCCTGGAGCACGTCAGTCATCGAGTTGGTCATCAGTCCTCGGATCGCAATCGTGCAACAACGCGAACGGCGTCGGCCGAGGCGGCCGGTTCGTGAACCCGCACGCACCATGCACCGTGTTCGGCCGCAATTGTCGACAAGGCAACAGTCGCGGCTTCGCGTCCGTCGGTGGGGCGGAAGGCCTCGCCGTCCGCGAGGAGTTCACCGAGGAATCTCTTGCGGCTCGCCGCGACCAACAGCGGGTAACCGAGCCCGGCGAAGGCGTCGAGGTGTCGAAGTACGGTCCAGTTCTGCTCGCCGGTCTTTGAGAAGCCAAGCCCCGGATCGACTATGAGGTTATCGTCGGCGATGCCGGCCTCGTGGGCGGCTTCGATTTGCAGGCGCAGTTCGGCGATCACGTCGGCCACCACATCGTCATAGTGGGTGTTGTTCTGCATCGCCCGCGAATGCTCGCGCCAATGCATCAGGACGAGTGGTTTGCCGGACCGTGCGGCGACGCCGAACATGTCCGGATCGGCACGACCGCCCGAGACATCGTTGATGATCAGCGCGCCGGCGTCGAGCGACTGTTGGGCAACCGTTGCCCGCATGGTGTCGACCGAGATCGGAACCCCTTGGGCGGCGAGAGCCTTGACGACGGGTATGACGCGGCGGAGTTCTTCGGCTGCGTCGATGCGAAGCGCACCCGGTCGGGTCGACTCTCCTCCAACGTCGACAAGGTCGGCGCCCCCGTCGACGAGGTCGACGCCGTGAGCGATCGCCGTTTTGGCATCAAGCCACTTGCCTCCGTCGGAAAAAGAATCAGGCGTCACATTGATGACCCCCATGACGAGACAACGGCCGGCCGACAGCCCTCCCATTATTGAGGACGCAGCCATTCAGATTCAGCCATTCACGGGGCAGTGATGAGGCCCATTGCCTCGGCCCGGGTGGCAGGGTCCCGCAACTGGCCGCGGACCGCACTGGTGATCGTTTTGGCGCCGGCCTTGCGGACGCCGCGCATCGTCATACAGAGGTGTTCGGCTTCGATCACGACGATGACTCCACGAGGTTTGAGGACCTCGGTAAGTGCGTCGGCGATCTGGGTCGTCAGGCGTTCCTGGACCTGCGGACGGCGGGCGAACACATCGACGAGCCGGGCCAGTTTCGACAGACCGGTGACCCGACCGCCCTCTTGCGGAATGTAGCCGACGTGGGCGACACCGGTGAACGGCACGAGGTGGTGTTCGCACATCGACCAGAGTTCGATGTCCTTGACGAGGACGAGTTCGTCGTGGCCGACGTCGAACGTCTTTGACAGGACTTCGATCGGATCCTGGTTGAGTCCGGCGAACATCTCGGCATAACTGCGAGCCACCCGGGCCGGCGTGTCCCGCAGGCCTTCACGGTCGGGGTCTTCACCGACCGCAATGAGGAGTTCACGTACGGCGGCCTCGGCTCGGGCGTGGTCGACCGTCACACCTGCTCCGGCGAATCAGGTGCAGGAGCGTCGGGTCCCTGGTCGGGCGCAATCACGGTTCCAACTTCTTTGGCCGAATCATCTGGTTTGGAGCCGTTGGCACTGCTTTTCGGCGACGCCACCGGCGGCAAAGTCGACGGCACACGCGACTCCGAACCGGTCCACGCCGGTCGAATGTCGCGACGGCGAAGCGGTTCGAAAATCCTGGCGATCTGCGCCTTGTCGAGAGTTTCCTTCTCGAGAAGTTCAATGACGAGGATATCCAGAACGTCGCGGTTGTGTTCGAGGATGTCGAACGCTTCCTGGTGTGCGGTCGTGATGAATTTGTTGATCTCCTGATCGACAATCGCGGCGACGGCTTCAGAGTAGTTGCGCGAGTGGCCGATGTCGCGGCCGAGGAACGGCTGCGATTCATTTTCGCCCAGTCGTACGGCGCCGAGGCGTTCAGTCATGCCGTATTGAGTCACCATGGCACGGGCAAGACTGGTGGCCTGTTCAATGTCGTTGCCGGCACCGGTCGTCGGATCGTGGAAGACGAGCTCTTCGGCCGCCCGGCCGCCCAGCATGTAGGCGAGTTTGTCGAGGAGTTCGCCTCGAGTCTGCGAATATTTGTCTTCGTCGGGCAGCACCATCGTGTAGCCGAGGGCACGGCCTCGGGGCAGAATCGTGATCTTGTGCACCGGGTCGCTGCCCGGAAGCGCCGCAGCGACGAGGGCATGGCCGCCTTCGTGATAGGCCGTGATCTTCTTCTCATGATCGTTCATGAGTCTGCTGCGCTTTTGTGGACCGGCAATCACCCGATCGATTGCCTCGTCCAAGGCTTCGTTGTCGATCGTCTTCTTGCCGTTACGGGCCGTGAGCAACGCCGCCTCATTGAGCACGTTGGCGAGGTCCGCGCCGCTGAACCCGGGCGTGCGCCGGGCGACAGTTTCGAGTTCGATGCCCGGCGCGAGCGGCTTGCCACGTGAATGCACCTTGAGGATCTGCGTGCGCCCGGCAAGGTCGGGGGCCTCAACAGGAATCTGGCGATCGAATCGACCGGGGCGCAAAAGAGCCGGGTCGAGGACATCGGGACGGTTGGTCGCGGCGATCAAAATCACACCGCCGCGCACATCGAAGCCGTCCATTTCGACGAGCAACTGGTTGAGGGTCTGTTCGCGTTCGTCGTGCCCGCCACCCATGCCGGTACCACGGTGGCGGCCGACGGCGTCGATTTCGTCGATAAAGACTATGGCAGGCGCGTTTTCCTTGGCCTGCTCGAACAAATCGCGGACTCGGCTCGCGCCGACTCCCACGAACATCTCGACGAAGTCGGAGCCGGAGATCGAATAGAACGGGACGCCGGCTTCACCGGCGACGGCACGGGCCAGCAACGTCTTGCCGGTTCCTGGAGGTCCATAGAGAAGGACGCCCTTGGGGATTTTGGCGCCGACCGCCTGAAACTTGGCCGGTTCCTGCAGGAATTCCTTGATTTCGCCGAGTTCCTCGATGGCCTCATCGCAACCGGCGACGTCAGCAAATGTCGTCT
>JACMOZ010000425.1 GCA_014377785.1 Aeromicrobium sp. | reverse complement strand
CGCCCCGCCGCATTGACTCGTTCTCCGTTGCGTTCAAAGAATGCCGAATGAGGCAAATCGCGAGCGATCGGACTGTCTATACCCACAACTTCCGGCTCAATCCAGAGCCCGGGTACCATGCCAGCCGCTCGAATAGCGTCGAAAACAGTCACGAAACCGTGGGGAAAGCGTGCGCTCGACTCAACCCATTCCCCCACGGTCTTCCACCACCCGGGTTCGTCGCTGTACCAACCTGCGTCGACGCAGAAATACTCACAGCCCACTGCGGCGGCGGCAGAAATCACTGGTTGAAGTTTGGCTTCGGTCGGTTCAGCCATCAACGAATTCATGAAATCGTTGAACACAACGGGAAGTTCGATGTTGTCGGAATTCGCACGACGAATGCGACGCCGATACGCGGTGAGAGGTTTGAATGTTTCAGCCAGCCCCCCGACTACAGCAACAACCACGACCGGAACGGACTCGAAGGAGTCCCCCGCAAGTAGCAACTTCCGCCATTGGTGTTCCTGGTCGGTGGGCCCCCCTGCGGTGACATATATACCAGTGAGATGGTCGCCGAGTTCCCAGTGCCATGAACCGTTGTGTTCAATTTGCCAGGCCCAAGTCAGGCCGTGATTGGCATCCGTGAGCGCGCCCATCGGCAGGTATTCGGCGGTCGGATTTGAGCCAATATTCGTCACCACGACACGCTTCTTTGTGGAGTGCTCCCCATGTGGTGAAAAACCAACATCGATGATTCCGAGATTGGGCAGCGTGTGTTCGACCCACTGGAACTCACCAAAGAACGTGTTGTTCGGAATTGCCACCGTCACGGCGGCGGCCCTATCAACATCGGCAAATTCGGCTAAACCATTGAACGCGAACGACGAGAGGTACTCGAGCGTCACTGGCGTGCGGCCTTCGTTTGTCACGGTCGAGGAGCTGCGGATAGCGGCGATACCAGGGAAGAACTGCCAGTTGGTCGACACGCGTATGTCACGAATAGGGTCACGTTGCACCAACGTGAGAGTCGAGTCGCCGGCCAGATGGGAAACGTAGCGAAGTGCCGCCGTGCCGCCAAGCTGCACATGGCGGCTTCCCTGCGGCAACTCATCGCCCGCGAACTGAACCTCGACCGGGCCGAGCGCATTTCGAGGCGGAACGTCGTCGCGAAGGTGTCCTGTCGGGCCGATCGAAACAATGCGCACTCGGTCGTCAGTGCCGACTTCGAGACGGAGCGTGATCTCCATGTTGCCCCATTCGATGATCTCAGACATCGAGTGTCACGGAACTAAGCGCCTTCATCCACGGGGTCGACTGCGAGCGGACAGGGATGCCGCTCGCCGCCGATTCGTCTATGAGGAGGGAGAGGTAGTGGTCCTGGCTCGCGTCAGCGAGTCCGTAGAACGGTGCTCCCCCGCCGACGTAGTGCGCCATGCGGGACATGGTTTCGGCGACTGCAATTTCGTCGTCGTTAAGTCGCACCGGCACGAAAGGATTCTCGAAGTAGATGTCGCGGCCGAGAGATATGCGCTGAAGGAAGCTCCCCTCCAGGTCGCCATCGATGCCGGTCGTCTCCCGGCGAAGAGTCTCGTGTGAGGCCCGTCCTGGATCGGTTAGGTAGCTGACGGCGTCGTCCTCGACTTGGCCAGTCGATCCATAGAGCGAGATGTGCCGCGCGCGGATGGGAGAGCAGTATTGCTCGCCGCTGAAGTCGAAGAATCCGTGTCTCCCGCCGAAGTCGAGCAGGGCGGTGGTGCGTACGGAGTCAACCTCACTCGGTTTCGGATTCCAGCCGTCGCGCCCTCGCGAGGACATGACGTTGTCCGGCGTCGCATTCGCCCTAATCTCGACCGGTTCGAATCCAGCCCCGATTGCGAGTCGAATGAGGCTGACGCCGTGATATCCGTGAGCGACAGACACTCGCGCGCTTGCAACTGCTCCGATCAATCCGGATCGAACGACCGCCAGCCGTGCGGCGTGATGGGGCTGGAACTGGTATTGCTCCGCGACTTGCACAGGCGCTTCGCCAACTTTCGAGTAGAGCGCAAAAAGGGATTCTGCGTCCCGTGCCGGCGGTGTCTCGACGAGGACGGGGATTCCGGCCGTGACAAGCCGAACGACGAGGTCCGGTCCGACGTCTCTCGGTGTGGCGACGACGACGAAATCGTAGGGGCCACCGGCCAGGAAGTCGGCCATGTTCGTCGTCGACCTCACCCCCCACTCTTCGGTCACAGTCGCGACTGAACTCGCAGAGCGGACGAGTACCTGCACAACGGTGAATAGCAGGGGAAGCTCTCGTGCGACCCTAAGAAAATACTGGCCGCGCCAGCTTGCGCCGACCAGGCCGATGCGCACCGGTGCTCCCATTAGAGTTCTCTCCCGTTCCGACCGCCACCGAAGCCGGAGTAGGGCTCCCCCGGATTCCATTCGCCCGCTGCCCTTTCGGGCTGCACGCTCCCGATGGGCAGAGTGACGGAGCCGCGGACGCGATTCGACTCGTAAGCAGCCTCGACGATCTCGAGCGCTTGAAGCGACGTTTCTGGGATGAGGTACTCACGTGCACCCGAGTGGATCTGGTCAGCCAGTGACTCGAGGTGTCGCTGGTGCCCGCTTACAGCAAAGGGCTCGACCTCCACCAGTTCACGGTCGTGGTCGCCAGCAACCAGCAGATAGCGCGGTTCGAACGCACCGAACTCGATGAAACCCCGATCGCCGACAATCCGCATGAGGCATGGGGTGTCGCCGCGCCAGATCGGGACGCGATCGCCGGTGTTGAGCAGGACACGCACACCGTTGGCAGCGCGCGCCATCGTGATTGCCTCGGTCTCGACCTGCATCCCATCACGGTATGTCCTCGTCGATGAGTCAGCCGCCGTTAACACCACCTCGATGGGAGACGGTTCGACGAGGGCAACGAAGAACTGCAACCAGTGGATGCCCGCATTGATAATGTCCCATTCCGTGCACTCCATCTCGACTAGACGAAGATTGCCGATGACTCCGGCCTTCACGCGCGCGACGATCTCGAGCGCTGCGCTCTGTGCCATGAGTCCGTGCGGCACAACAAGGGGCAGGTCGAGCGACTTCAGCAGGTCGACGATCTGCCGCCCCTCTGCGGTTGTCGCGCCGAGAGGTTTCTCGACCAGCATCCCACGGACGTTCCCTGCTGCTACGGCAGCCCGGGTCATTTCCAGATGGCTTGGCGCGTAGGTGGACACACACACAACATCCGATGGTCTCTGGGCGAACATCTCCTCGTGCGTCGCGAACGTGGGAACTAAACCCCATGTCTTCTCGGCCACCCGATTGCGGGAGGCTTGGCTCACATCCGCGACGCCGATCAGGTCATAACGATCTGATGCGATGAGCGCGTCGATACTGAGGGTGCCGCCGGCACCTGCACCGATAACGGTAGCGGTGAGCCGCTGTGCGCCGCTCACGACGCCGACCGGGAGAATCGAAGAGTGACCAACTGGAAGGGATGAAGCGTGAGGGCCACGGACGCCTCGGCTTCCCTCACCACCGCGTTGGCCCCGGTAGTGCGCTCGATGAGATCGGTCTCGACCAACCGCGACCAGGCAAATCCCGCCGTGAGTGTGCCGTTCGACCTCGATCCGTGCGCCTCGTAGAGTCTCACAATCACGTCGCCGGAGCGATCCTCGGCGAGCTTAACAGCCTCGATGACGATAGCGGAGTTATCTACGACGAACAGCGGCGCCGGAGCTACGCCGCCTAACACTTCCCGCAACGGCAGGTTGAGACGGTAGCCCTCTTCGACGGCCTCCGGAATCCCCGCGCCCACGCGCAGTGAGATGAGGAACTCATGGTCGCCCTGATCAGCCTCGGGATCCGGGTAAAGCGGAGCTCGCAGGAGGGACACACGGACGACCGTCGCGCTAGCTCCATTCTGGAGTATGCCGCGCCGGATGTCATGGCCATAGTTTGCGTCGTTCGCGACTGACACCCCGTAGCCAGCTTCCCCCACATGCACCCATCGATGTGCCACAGTCTCAAAACGGGCTACGTCCCATGACGTGTTCGCGTGCGTCGGCCGATAGACATGCCCGAATTGGATCTCGGATGCTGCGCGCTCCGCGTGCAAGTCGAGAGGAAAGGAGAGCTTGAGCAGCTTCTCGCGCTCGCGCCAATCTATCGAGGTCCGGATGTCAATGGCGCCCGAGTTCGCATTGAGGTTGACCAGTTGCACAATCGTCGAAGAGTCGACGGAGCGCTCGATGCGCACAGCATTGCCTTCAATCCTGACACTCACCGCCTCAATGATGTCGCGGCCAACGTGCTTGTAGCTCTCGTCAATGTCCCAGGCATCCCATTGGTTAGGGGTATCGCGGAACAACTGGAGCAGGTTGGCAGACGCGCCCTCCGGCACGATCTCACGGTCTGACCTCAGGTCGAGAACCGAGACCATTAGCCCACGGTGGTCGATAAGCACGCGAACGAACTCGTTCTCAAGCACTATTCCGGCAGCCGTCTGGCTCGCAAATGTGGGACGGGACTCCCCAAGGACTCCGCCGCCTAGGCCGGGAATGCCAGTGATTTCGTAGGGCCCGGCATTGAAATTGAGTTCGACGCTTCCTGGTCCGGCCAGTGATGCCAGGGAGAGCCCGATCTGGGCGTTTAGCACCACGGCAACCTCTGCATAGTTGCGCTCAGCTTCCTGGTGCACCCACGCGATTGAGGATCCGGGCAGGATGTCGTGGAATTGTTGGAGGAGGACGGTTCTCCATGCAGACTCCAGCGCCTCGTACGGGTAATCGTCACCCCTTAGGACCGTCGCCGCCGTCGCCCAGAGCTCAGCTTCGCGGAGCAAGTGTTCGCTCCTGCGATTGCCTCGCTTCGTGTTCGACTGCGAGGTGTAAGTGCCGCGGTGAAGCTCAAGGTAGAGTTCGCCAGACCAAACTGGCGGGGCCGCGTATTCGGCCTCTGCTTGCTCAAAGAACTGACTTGGACTTGAAAGGGTGATTCGAGGCGAACCCTCGAGATCGTGGGTTCGTGTCGCCGCGGCCAACATTTCCCTGGTCGGACCGCCGCCGCCGTCGCCCCAACCGAACGGCACGAGGGAAATTGAGCCGACGCCCTTTTCCGCATACTGGCTCTGCGCGAGCGCCAGCTCTTTCGCCGAGAGGTTCGAGTTGTAGGTGTCTACCGGTGGGAAGTGGGTGAAGACGCGGGTTCCGTCGATACCCTCCCAGAGGAAGGTGTGGTGTGGCATACGGTTTGTCTCGTTCCAGGAAATCTTCTGGGTGAGGAACCACTTCGATCCTGCTGCCTTTACGATCTGGGGCAGTGCGGCAGAGTAGCCGAACGAGTCCGGCAGCCAGACCTCCAGCGGCTCGATGCCGAGCTCTTCCATGAAGAATCTTTTGCCGAAGACAAACTGTCGCGCGAGGGCTTCGCCGCCGGGCATATTGGTGTCGGATTCGACCCACATGCCGCCGACCGGCACGAAGCGACCGGCCTCGACCTGCGCCTTCACCCTGGCGAACAACTCAGGGTAGGACTGTTTCAGCCAGTAGTACTGCTGCGCCGACGATGCGGCGAAGACGAACTCGGGATCCTCATCCATCAGCGCGAGCACGTTCGAGAATGTGCGCGCGACCTTGCGCACAGTCTCACGAACTGGCCAGAGCCATGCGCTGTCGATGTGGGCATGCCCAACTGCGGCGAGCTTGTGGGCGCTCGCGTAAGCGGGTTGCGCCAGAACAACTGCAAGAGCGGCACGGCCAGCGGCAGCCGTGCCGGCGATGTCATCGGGAGCTACAACATCGACCATTCGATCGAGGGCTAGCAAGATGTCAGCACGACGCGGCAACGTTGCTGGAAGCTCCCGCATTAGCCCGGTCAACGTCCATACATCTTGGAGGAGTTCCCAGACGTTCACGTCGAGCAGCCCGAGTTCTAGACGACGCAGCCGATAGAGTGGATCCGTCCCCGCCGTCGTCTTGTCACCCAACGCAGTAGGGATGAAGGTGAAGTCGACAGCGATGTTCGGGTTCGCTGCCGCCTCAATGTAGAGATCTACTGGGTCTCCGGGCCCGGAGACTGGTACATATGTGTTTAAGGGCTCAAGCGCTTTCAGAATGCGGCCATCCGCCGCGTATGCGATCCCCTCCGCTTGAAAGCCCGGTCCGGCCGAACTGGAAGTGAGATTGACCACCAGTTCAGGTCGAGTACCGTCCTGGTTCCAGTTGGATGGCACTTGCCCGATGACATGGAACCATGTGGTCCCCCAAGGTGCACCCCATTCCTGGCCAATAGAGAAGGGCCGGTACTTGCCCTTGACCGCAACGTCGAACGGCACCGGTTCATCCTGCACGTCCCACGCAGTGATCGCCACTCTGGCAGTTTCTCGGTAAAGGGCAGGCGCGATGCGCTCCCTGACGAATCGTTCGATCCTGGCCTCGATGAGGGCAGAGTTCTCATGCATTTGCGGTTCCTTCGTCTGGCCGTCTCCCGGCTTCTGCTTTGGTCACTTGATGACCGATGTCGTCGACTGCTTTCATCGACGACTGTCGATGAAAGCGAAAAGCTACCCCTTCACTGCACCAGCCAAGGCGAAAGAGCCCCCGATTCCTCGTGAAACGATGATGTAGAGCACGATTACGGGGATCGAGTAGATCACCGAGAACGCAGCGAGTTGGCCGTATGCGATTGCGCCGTATTGGCCAAAGAAGCTGTAGATGCTTACCGCCGCGGGCTGCTTACTGGGCGAAAGCAGCAGAATGAAAGGCACAAAGAAATTGCCCCATGCCTGAAGGAAGACGAAGATCGCGACAACAGCGATACCTGGGCGCATAAGCGGAATCACGATTGTTCGCAGGGCACGCATGGACGATGCCCCGTCCATCCATGCAGCTTCTTCCAGGCTGATAGGCACGGAATCCATGAAGTTCTTGGTCATCCAAATCGCCATAGGGAGAGACGACGCAGCTAGGAAGAATATTGTGCCCGGCAATGAGTCCAGCAGATTCAGCTGCACGAAGAGGCTGTAGACGGGCACCATGATTGCTGTGATCGGTAGGCATGTGCCGAATAGCACGCCGTACATGAAGGGCTTGTTGAATCGAGAGTTAAAGCGAGACAGAGGGTACGCCGCAAGCAATGCGGCAAGAACTGTGACAACGGCGGTGCCGGTCGACAACAGAAGACTATTGAGCATCGGAATGAAGGTCAGGGCTGGAGTCAGCACGGCGGCATAGTTCTCGAGGGAGAGGACCTTGGGAATCTGCGTTTGATAGGTGGCGCCTGGATCGAATGATCCGAGGATCAGCCAACTCAGCGGCAATAGGAAGCAGACACCGACGATAATCAGCACGATGTTGGCGAGCAACTGCGAAACACTCCTGCGTGGCGAGGACACAGACAACGGTGCCCGTCGATCTCTGATATTTGCCGACGTGACGTTGCGTTGCGTGGCAGTTGTAGTTGTAGTAGTCATTCGATCAGTCCTTCTCTGGACGCAGGGCCCGAATGTAGAAGATCGAGAAGACGGCACCAACCAGCAGCATGATGGTTGCGATCGCGGTCCCGTACCCGATGTCGCTGAACTTGAATGCTTCCTTATAGGCGAAGATTGGCAGCGTAGTCGACAGGTTGCCTGGTCCACCCGATGTCATTACGTAGATGAGAGTGAAGACTGAAAGCGTCGAGAGCGTAATAAGCATGAGTGTGGTGTTGATGGTCTGTTTGATCATCGGCACTGTCACGAAGACCAATCGCTTCAAGCCGCCTGCTCCATCGATCTCCGCGGCCTCTGTGATCTCTGGTGGAACATCGTTTAGTGCGGCCCGATAGATCATCATCGAGAATGCAGTGCCTCGCCATAAATTGGCTAGGGTCACTGCGACCATTGGATAGGTGTAGAGCCAATTGACGCCTGGGATGCCGACGGTGGCGAGGATCTGATTGAGGGTGCCGTCCTTGCTGAAGTATGCATAGCTCACGAAGGCCGCCACGATCTCGGGCAGTACCCATGCCGCAACAACAATCGTGCCAACGATCGAACTGATTGCCCGGTTTGCCCTCTGCATGACGAGCGCGAGCCCGAGCCCGAGGATCGTCTGCGTCACCACCGCAGAGCCAAGTACGAAGATCACGGTGAGTGCAACAGAGAGCGGGAAAACTGGATCGCCGAACAACTTCACGTAATTCGCAACCCCGATAAAGTCGGCCTGGTTTGCGTGCGGCCCGGTTAGAGCGGCGTTCGTGAACGAGCCGTAGAACGACCAAACGATCGGACCGACCAGGAAAATTGCCATGAGCGCAATTGCCGGCGCGAGAGGAATCATCCTCAGTACACGAGCAGCGCGACCCCGGAGGGGACGAAGGCCTTTCGGCTTCCGTCCCCCTCGGCCCGAGACAAGTTGGGAGGAGATCAAGCTTTCGGTGGTCATCGGTTGTCCTGAACTCTTGTCATCCTTGTGCCTCACTTCGTCGTCGGGACGCCGTTCATCGATCCAGTCCCTTACTTTGTCGTCACCTTATCGGCTCCCACAATCCCCTCAACGGCCTTGTCGTATGCGGCCGCTGCGTCCTTAGGCGAAGCCTGCCCGGTGACTACCGCTTCGGTGGCTTTCTGCACCTCTGTCGAGATCTTCGTGTAGTCGCTCGTGGCCGGGCGGAAGTGGGTAACCGTCACTGCGTCAGTCACCGCTTTCACGAATGGGTTCGCTGCGAGGTATGAAGGATCTGCCGATACATCGGTGCGCACCGCGATCTGCGCGTTCGCGTTGTTGTAGGACAGCGCATTTTTCTTATTTAGCGCCATGGCTAGGAAGTCACACGCCAGCTGCGGCGACTTGCTCTTGGCGCCTATCGCCAGAGTCCAGCCACCTGACATGCTCACTCCACCCGGCTTCTGACCCTTTTCGGTCGGGAAAACTGCAGTACCCATAACCTTGGCGTAATCTGCCCAAGGATATGATCCGCCTGTCGCCCAAAAGGATGGGGTGTACGAGCCTTCCACTGTCGCGCCGAGTTTGTTCTGCGGGAACCACTCGCCAAACACGTTCTTCCACACGTTCGCATCGAGCGCCTGCGCGGGTGTGACGGCGAGATTCTCACCATAAAGAGTCTTCATGAAGTTGAGGGAGTCAACGAATCCCTTAGAACCAACCACCCATTTCTTCGATGGCTGATCGTAGAGCGCGTTCGCGCCTTTGTCCGTTCCGTAGAGAAGTTCGTAGAACCCCTGCATAACGGTGCCTTCGCCCGTACCCGTTCCCGCATACAAGTTGAATGGGATAACTCCGGGCTCGGCCGCCTTGATTTTGCGGGCGGCATCAAGGATGTCAGTCCAGGACTTCGGCTGCCACGGCGTTGAAACACCTGCCTTTTCGAGAACGGTCTTGTTGTACCAGATCACGCGCGTATCGGTCCCGAGCGAGACAGAGTAGATGCTGCCGTTGTCGCCAGCGCCAGCAGTCTTGGCACCCGCGTTGAACTTTGACCAGTCAGCCCATTTAGCCACGTATTTGTCCAGATTTAGCAAGTAGCCCGCGTCGGCATCCGAGCGCACGTTAGTTGTGTCTTCATAGAACACGTCAGGAGCTGTCTCTGCTGAGCGCTGAGATAGCGCGAGCTTGAGTTTGTAGTTGTCGTCATCAGCGGCGATGGGCTGAAGGTCGACCGTGACACCCTTATGCGTCTTTTCGAACTCTGTCTTAACCGTCTTGAATAGAGTGTCCAGCGCCGTGAAGGAGTCGGTTTTCTCGTAAACGATCTTTAGTGTCTGGTCCCCTTGAGTCTGGCCGCTTGACGAGCCAGATGACGAGCATCCCACGAGGGCGAGGCTGGCGATCGTGGCAATCGATA
This sequence comes from Aeromicrobium sp., assembly GCA_014377785.1. Lineage (GTDB taxonomy): Bacteria > Actinomycetota > Actinomycetes > Propionibacteriales > Nocardioidaceae > JACMOZ01. The sequence goes on along the minus strand of JACMOZ010000425.1, from coordinate 1,856 downwards.
TGGCGAATGCTGTTCTTTTGTGCATGAGGCTCCCTTGCTCCATGGTGCTTTCGACTTGCGATAGGTCTCTGCTGCGTGCAGTCGCGCTCTTCCAATGCATCTTTCTTTACGCGTGACGCTAATAGTACATCGAATGGAGATATTAACGTCAAGCCATTCCGACCAGCGAACTTGATTTCTTCTCTGGTGCACTGGGCAAACGACCGGCCTCGGAAACGCTGATGGTTAGCGAGCCCTGTTCGTCTGAACATGGGGCAAGTCAGGGGCTGCTGACGATTAAGTTGACTCCTCAAAGCCGACAGTAATCCCTTGAACCCCCAACCGGCTCTTCAGGGCGCGCGCCTGCCTGAGCCGAGGATCCTCAGGCATTTCGCTGCGTATTCGCTTTGGAGTTCGCTAATGGCAAGTGCGATCGTGAGAACGAGCTGCACCGCTTCCGAAGCGTTCCGGACGCCAAGGATTTCTCGTGCTTTCAGAACTAGGTCCTCGTCCTCCCGGACTCGAATTTTCAGTCTTTTAGCCATTCCCACTCTAGAGTTTGCGTGTTCAGCAGGGCGAGGTTGCAGCGATGTCCGTTGCAGCCAAGCGCGTAAATGGGTCTGCCATCTGCGAGTGCGATCGCTCCCTTCATAAGGCTGTGGCCGTGGGCAAGAACATGCGGGCGCACCGCGTTCCATACTTGTCGCTCACGTTTCGAGCTCGTCCGCAATGGAGACGATGGTTGCCGTCAGACGGGTGGTGGCCCCAGTTAGGTACCCTGCGTCGGCGACGACGAGGTAGCCTTGCCGACCGTCCGACCCGGACCGAGTTGGCTCAGAATCCGTGGTGTGTGATCGTACCGTTGTGTTCCGGCCCCAGGTCCTGGACGTCGTTCCCAGGTGGTCCGGCCCCCAATTTCGAGAATGTGCACGCTGCCCGAGATAGTGGCGACGGGGTAGATCCCTTGTTGGCGCGGGAGTTTGTCAAAGTTGGTCATGCTGCCCCCTTAAATTGAGTGCCTCAAGCGGGCGCGGCGATTCGTTACTGGGCGTCGTCACGGTACGAGCCTCTGAAACGCGCGGAGTGTGGCCTCATCTCCGACGGTATTCGCGGCAACAGGCTGACCACGACCGAATGGCATTCGTTGTCGAAGGTTCGGTGTTTCACTGATTCGACAGGCCGACCCCTACTTGCTGGTGGATGCGGGGGGATTCAGCAACTCAGTCAGACGGGCGGCCCGAGCCGGCGGCTGGGTTCCGATCTGCAACTGGTGGAGCTGGCGGTTGAGCCACCGTGCAAGACCGAACTCCACCGCGTTGTCCCCGTTGAGGAACGGCAACCGTCCCGTTGTCTCGATGTGACGATGACACGCGTCTAGCCGGGCGTTCCAGGCCGAATCGACCGGGTCCCAGGAAAACGCGGGTGATACCTCGAGACGGATCCCTTGGAACGCCGTCAGGTGATCCTCGAACCGGCGTTGGTAACGCGCCCACTCCCCCAACAATCGCTCCGGCGCCGGGAGCGTGGCCCTGACCTTCGTATTCTCACGAGCCGACCGGCCAACGTCACACCAGAACTGCTCATACCGGCGCAACGCCCTCGCCCAGTTCATCGCCCGCTTCGAAGGCAGCTGCTCGGTCTCGATACCGAAGGTGACCACCATGTCGGCGAGGAGGTACGGCTCGGAAGCAAAATCCGTCTCGTTGCTGGCACGCCACCGTTGCAGGGCCCGACGAGGGAACTCATCGGGGGTGGGGATGTCGTCGTGCATGTGGTGCCCTTCCGGGCCACACGGACGGTGCCCTCAGAAGACGCATGCGCGGTACCACCGAAACACGCGCTAACGCCGCGCACTCAAGAGCTGTTTGTCACAGGAT
>JACMOZ010000424.1 GCA_014377785.1 Aeromicrobium sp. | reverse complement strand
TTACATCCTCGCTCGCCACATCGCTTACAGACTCACTCACCTCTTCGTTTACACGCGCGATCACCACAACGTTGACAGCGAAACTCAGCACTTCGCTGACTGAATATTGGCTTCCGAGGGAGCCGGGGGTGGTGCGGGTGCAGGCCGCTGCACCAAACCATGAATCGTGTCGTTCAGAGCCACAGTTGGCGTTGTTGAGAGCCACCTGAAAAGCTCCTTCCATCACGTGAGGGCCACGTGGTGGAAGGAGTACCGGTAATGGTACGGAAGATCAAGGCGAAACTCGTCTTGCAGTTACGAAACCAAGGTTTGTCGGGCAGGGCCATCGCGTCGGCGCAGGGCATCTCCCGCAATAGCGTCCAGGCGGTGCTCGAGACGGCGGACAGGCTCGGCCTCGGCTGGGGCGACGTCCAAGAGATGCCGGAGGCGGAGGTGTACGCGGCGTTGTTTCCCGGCCGCGGAGTGCACGAATCCGTGTTCGCGCAGCCGGATTGGGGGCGGGTGCACACCGAACTGGCCCGGGTCGGGGTGACGTTGAAGCTGCTGCACCAGGAGTACGTCGACACATCCGGTCAGGCGCAGGCGGTGATGAGTTACGACCGGTTCTGTCGGCTTTACGGCGACTACGCTGCCGTCTCGGGCGCGACGTCGCGCGTTGGTCACAAGGCCGGCCGCAGCATCGAGGTCGACTGGTCCGGGCCCACGATGCAGCTCCTGGACCCAACGACAGGCGAGATCTCGAAGGTGTATCTGTTCGTCGCGTGCCTGCCGTTCAGCCGTTACGCATTCGTTGAGGCCACGTTGGACATGCGGCAGGAGTCGTGGCTGCGCGCCCACGTGGCGATGTTTTCCTTCTTTGGCGGTTCCGTCCCACGCCTGGTGCCCGACAACTTGAAGACCGGGGTGATCTCCCATCCGCGCGAGGGCGAAGTCGTTCTCAACGATGCCTACCGGGAGATGGCGGCGCACTACTCTGCCGCAGTGCTGCCGGGCCGCGTCCGGGCACCAAAAGACAAGGCCAGCGTCGAAAATACGGTCTCCCATGTCGCGACCTGGGTCATCGCCGGCCTCCGACATGAGCAGTTCATATCCCTGCCCCAGCTGCGAGTCCGGGTCTCTAAACAGATCGATGCTTACAACCGGCAGCCGTTCCAGAAACGGGAAGGCTCCCGGCTGAGCGTATTCACCACCGAGGAGAAGCCGCTCATGCAACCGCTGCCGGCGGCCCCGTTCGAGATCAGCACCTGGTCCTACAAACGCAAGGTGAATAAGAACGCCCACGTGGTCTGGGCGAGGAACTTCTACTCCGTCCCCTTCAGCCACATCGGCGCCCACGTCGACCTTCGTATCACGGACACCCTGCTGGAGGTCTATCGGAACGACGAACGCCTGACCAGCCACCTGCTGCTGCCGGCAAGCACGACGAACCAGCATCAGACGAACGACGCGGACCTGCCCGAGGGGCGCAGCTTCCAAGCCTGGGACCGGACCCGGATCGACGAGTGGGCGACGCGGATGGGACCGGCAACCGTGACGGTCATCGGCAAGATCTTCGAAGCCGCCTCGATCGAGGAAGCCGGCTACGACCCGGCGTTAGCGGTATTGCGGCTGTCCCGCCGGTTCTCCCCGACCCGGGTCGAGGCCGCCTGCGCACTGGCCTTGCGGGGGCCGATCCGCTCTCCCCGCTATGCGCACCTGCGGCCGATCCTCGACACCGGGCAAGACAAAACCGGGCACGTCCCCGACAAACCCGAGGCCGATGACGGCGGTTACGTGAGAGGCAGCGCCTACTACGCCGGAGGCACCCGATGAGCCGGCTCGATACAGAGACCAAACGCAAGCTGCGGGAGATGAACGCTGGCGAGCTGCTGGAGGCAATCGACACCCAAGACGAAACCCTCAGCATCAGCTTGTCGTTTGAAGAGCGGGTCCGGTTGGTCGTCGACGACGCCTACTCCACCTTCACTCACTCGAAAGTCGCCGGGCTGATCCGGCGGGCGGGACTGCGTTATCCCAACGCGGATCTGCGCCGCATCGACCTGCTCGACGAGCGGGGCCTGAACCGGCAGCTACTGACCCAGCTCGGCACGTGTTCGTTCGTGACCCGGCAGCAGAACGTCGTCTTCCAGGGTTTCACCGGATCGGGGAAGTCGTATCTGGGCTGCGCGATCGCCAAACGCGCCTGCGAACATCGCATCCGCGCCCACTACGTCCGCATGCCCGACCTTGAGGAAGCCTGGGTCGCCGCCCAAGACTCCACCGGCGGTGCCGGGAAGTTCCTACGCAAATACGCCTCCTTCACCCTGCTCGTCATTGATGAGTGGCTGCTCGATCGCCCGACAGAATCGATGCGCGGCATGCTGCTGGAGTTGATGGAACGTCGCTACGGGGAAAGCTCGACGGTCTTCTGCACCCAGTATCAGCAGAAGGACTGGCACCAGCGCCTCGGCTCCGGTGTTCACGCCGACGCGATCATGGACCGCATCATCCACAACACAGTCTGGGTCGAGACCGGCACCTACAACATGAGGGAGCAGGCAGCCCTCACCAGCGCCTAACGATCCGGCGGAGAAGCCAGTGGCTCCCAGTCGCACCACCACTGGCTCTCTTCCGCACGATCGGTGGCTCTGAACCGCACGATCGGGTGGCTCTCAAGACATCAAATACTCACCTGCCTCCTACCGCCTCGGCACACGCTCGCGTACGCGCTTCGAGCACCCGTGTCGGCGGGCGGCGGGGGCTGGTCCCGCACGGCGGCCCCGGGACGGCGCGGAAACAACATTTTCCCGAGGAATGTCTGTGGGTGTTGGGTGAAGTGGGAGTATTCTCTGGCGCAGAAGGGCACAGAGCCCCCAAACAGGGAGGTACCTCATGTCATCCGTGCCAGTTGCAACGCCGAACCGGGCTTTGGTTGCTCCCGTGCAACGCGCCGCTTCCCTAGTCGGCATCGTTTTTCTTCTCGTCGGCGTTCTCGGATTCATTCCCGGGATCACCAGCAACTACGACCAAATGATGGCCGCAGGCCGCGATTCGGGTGCACTTCTCCTAGGTGTGTTCCAAGTGTCGATTCTGCACAATGTGGTGCATCTGCTTTTCGGCGTTGCAGGCCTCGCATTCGCCCGCAGCGCCCGGGGAGCTCGGAGTTACCTCATCGGAGGCGGTGTAATCTACCTCGTCCTCTGGCTCTATGGTCTGTTTCTGGACCCAAACTCCACGGCCAACTTCATCCCCTTCAACAATGCCGACAATTGGCTGCACCTGTTTCTTGGGATCGGCATGGTCGTGCTCGGCGTCGCGCTCGGGCGGGCCCGCACCAGGGCTCACACCGGTGCCGCGGTCTAAGCCGCGCCTCATGCCCAACGGCGTCCCAAGCACGACGAGATTCCCTGCCCGCCGGTGGCGCTGCTCGTCTGTGACACCGCACACGTCACGGGGCCCGCAGATCGGGTACCCGCTCGCAAGCTCAGAATTCTGGTCTACGGCTCCTGCGCACTCTGCGGGTATCCTCCGCCCGGGACCTCTCCGGCGGAAAGATTGGACACGGGTTCCACAATGTGAAAGGACAATTGTATGAAAGCGTCGGCAGAACTGGGCTCCAATCTGCAATCCATTTTGGTGGATGTGATCGAATTGCATCTGCAGGGCAAGCAGGCGCACTGGAGTGTGGTCGGCCACAACTTTCGGGATCTGCATCTGCAACTCGATGAAATCATTGACGCCGCCAGGTCGTTTTCTGACGAACTAGCCGAACGTATGCGCGCGATCGACGCCTTGCCCGACGGTCGCAGCGAAACTGTGACGAAGGCCACCCACCTTCCGCCGTTTCCTTCAGGCGAAGTTGACACGGGGCAGACGGTTGTCCTGATCACCGAACGCCTCACTGTCACGGTGGGGAACATTCGCGCCGTGCACGATGCGGTCGATGCGGAAGACCCCACCAGCGCGGACATTCTGCACGGAATCATCGAGAAGCTGGAGCAGTTCGCATGGATGGTCAGTGCTGAAAACCGGGTCCCACGTAAACCATCCAAGAAGTCGCCCACCCGGCCCGCTGGGAGGGGCTGACCAGCCCATGATCGGACCCGAGCCCGTGCGTCTCCGGCGCCCTGCCGGACACGCTGCGGAGGCCAGCCTTCGCGATTGCGCGGATGCGGCTAGGGTCAGGCCAGACAGTGGAGTATTTCGAGGTCCTCGCGACTTTGGCATGTTGCGATCTCACTGCGGCGCGGGTAGCCGAAACAGTATCGAACTCCAGCTTCCTCATCAACGCGGAGACCACCGCCCTCATCGGTGCCGGCCGTTTCGAGAAGAACTGGCGGATTGTTCCGAACACGGCAATCGTCGTCATCCCTCGGGGCTGCGATCTTATTGCGCTGGCACATCGCAGGGGTCGTGGTATCTCGCACGGTTGCAAGGATGGTCCGCACGACTGCCGGGTTGCTGAGAATGCGAAAATAGCCGCTCACACCGATGTGAATGTTGCGGGCGCCGACAAGATCGCTATCTTCGGGGATGTGTAAATCGAACACTCCATAGCTGGGCACGATTCGGTGATTGACCCGCTGGTCCAGGCCGAGTCGTTGCACCGTGGCAGCAGCGGGGAGCGAACGCGCGAAGGCTGGGAATGATCAGGTAGCGCAGACAGCGTGAGCCGGCGAATGGCGCACTGGTCGCGGTCATTCGGCTGACCCGGTGGTGGGGGTCATTGTGCGTCATGAGTCGTTTTCCGATGAAGCCGCCCTTGTTGTGTACCACGATGATGACCTCTCGCAGATCGTGTCGGGCCAGATGTTCGGACACGATCGCGGCGGCATTCGTCACCGAGTGGCGATTTCGGCCGAGCCTCGCCACGACGCGTCAATCGCTCATTGGAACCGTGGGTAGCTAGTCCAGCGCGTGGTCGCTGGGACAGGGAGCCATTCGGGTTGGCGCTCTGTCCTAGCGACCGCGGCCGGAAAGTTGACCGTGTCGGCTAACGTAAACGGGCAAACAACGGTGCCATTCCA
>JACMOZ010000423.1 GCA_014377785.1 Aeromicrobium sp. | reverse complement strand
GAGCTGCATCGGATAGGCGGGAGACTGTTCCATGGATGCGACCAGCCCATCGTCAATGAAGAACCTGACTTCACCTGGCAGCCACTCGACGCTGTAGGTGTGGAACTCACGGGCATCCAGCACCATGGGGATCTTGACGAAGTCGTCCTGAATTCGCTTGTCACCGAACGGGTGTAACCCCATGCCCACAACGGCTTTGTCTGCGGCGACGTCCTTGCCGAAGATCTCAAAGATGCAGATCTCCGCCGAACGGTCGGGTTGGTCTTCGAAGCCGATCATCCACAGCGCCACCATGCAGTTCGGATCGGCGATCGCAGCAACCCGCGCCTCGATGATTCCGTACAGCGGCGTGTACAAACGCTGCTCCTCTTGGGCCTCGCGGACGCGCAACCCCGCCGCGAAGCGGTGCTGGCCGATCTCACTGCCGACCGGACCCGCGAATACCCCGGTTTGAAGGTTCGACACGCGTAAGCGGCCATTGTGCTCCGGCGACCACGGAAGCTGATCCGACTCGATCTGAAGCCGGAGTTTGCCATCCTGCTGCGCGTACCGCGCAGCAGACAACGCGCGACTGCCCCACTGAGGAAGGTACGACGGAACCCAACGCGATCGGTCAAGTTCGTCACCCTCGAAGGTGTCCAGAAAATCAACTTCGTACCCCGACCGGTCAAGACGCATTGGGGAATCCTATCCATGACACGCCCGGGTCGCCTCTCAAGAGGCGTGAATTCGTGGTCACGTCCTAGTTCTGCGGCTGACGTTCGGTCGCCATGAACGGTGTAACACGATCATGCGCTCGACGGGGCACGATGAGCGATCGCGCGAATGCCGGCCGATGAAGCGAGGAAGATCACGCCGAGTACGACCCAACCTGCTGTTCCATTGTCTACAACGGTAACGGCGATAACAGCGGGGGTCACCATGGTGCCGATTGAGAACGCCATCGCGAATAGTCCCTGGTATGCGCCGGCGCTACGCGGGTCGGCGAGCTCATAGCTAAGGCCCCAGATTCCCGCCGAGGAGAGGATTTCGCCGAATGTGTGGGCAACAGCTGCGGCGAGGATCAGCGCGAGAGCCAGTACGGGCGACACTCCTGCGGACGCAGCGTAGACGGCGCACGCAATAGCCATGAATACGCCCGCCAAGGAAACCGCTTTTCCTGCGCGTCGTATGTCATGGCTACCGCGCGAAAGCGGAATCTGCAGGACGACTACCAAAACCGTGTTGACGATCAGGGCTATGGAAATAACAACGACCGGGGCCTGCGTGTGGTGCAAAACCCATAACGGGAGACCAATCTCGGCGAGACCGAACTGAATACCGAACAGCGCGGAGAGCGCTGCCAGCCCCAGGTAGCGTGGGTCCCGCCAGGGTGACCGGCCAACCAAGTGAGCTGAGGCCGCCCGATCGACCTTGGACAGCACAATAGCGTCGACGCGGCGTGGCAGGGCGACGATACGGGCGGCGCTGATCAAAGTCGCGAAACCGGCAATACCGATTGTTAGGCGGTACGCGTCCGGGGCATTCAACAACAGCGGGATGCTCGCCGCCGCGCCGCCAAGTGCAATTCCGACGTTTCCTACAGTAAGTAGAATCGCTCGTGTCCTGATCCGGACTTCGCCTTCGAAGGCCCGGCCGACGATGGTTGCTCTCACGGCCTTGCTGCCACTGCTGGCCCCGTTCACCACGCAGGCTATGACGAGCGCAACCATAAACGACGAGGCGAAAGCATAGGACAGTAAGGCAAGCCCTTCCACCGCCAGGAGCGCGAGAAGGAGTCGCTTGGCGCTCACTCTGTCGGCGAGGCTGCCACCGAGCCACGACGTGGCCACGCCCAACGCGCTTGAGACAGTAAGAATGACGGCGATTTCCGTGACGCTCAGTCCGACTATCAATGTGAAGTACAGGACGGTGAGAGCCAGGAAGACACCGCGTCCAAGAGAGTTCAAGAATATCTGGGTGGCGAGAATCCGTAACATCTGTTGGCTTGATGGGCCGTCGGGGTGCACTTCGATGCGGTCGATTGCGGGAGCTTTGGTAGGCATATGTCAGTTCTGCCAGAGGTGAGTGCGGAAATGAACTGATGTAGGGTATTGCTTCATGCTGACCTACACACTGACCGAGGAAGACGTTGGCGAAGTGCGGTTCGGTATTTCACCCCTGTGCGAGATGGGGCTCTCGCTCCGTGCCATCAAGGACCCGGCCCGATTTCCGCTCCAGCTTCCCTGGCTGAGGCGCACGGAAAAGGCGCGCTCATGCCTGGACACTGAACTGCTGCTCGCGCTGATCGACACGCGCTTGAGCACGCCGGACCTGCTCAATCCGCGACCGGGAAGTCCCCTGACGCGGATCGTCGACGAGCTGGACAGATTCCGGTCGACTGATCCTTCGCTTTTCACGCGGCAGATCGAGGCTTTACATGGCGAGATACCGGCCGCGCTGAGGGGCGATCCGAGAGCCGCTCTCGACCGAACGGCCAACATTCTCGAGCGGTACTGGGAGAGTTGCTTTCAACCACATTGGCTTCGGATGCGCACCCTTCTCGAGGCTGACATTGCTTATCGCGGTCGGCAGATTGCACAGTTCGGATTGTCGGCGATGATAAATACCATTGACACCAGGGTGTCCATCGCCGACGCCGTCCTTACTGTGCAGGTGGAGTGCAAACTAACGACCTCGAAGGCAGTGGCAGGGCGCGGTTTGACTTTCGTGCCCACCATTTTCACGAGCGGCGCCAGCGCACCGAGTGATCCCAGCGGGCCGCCGATGATTCTGTACGCGGCACGCGGCCAGGGTGCGATGTGGGAGACAAGCACATCGGCGACTGATGCAGGGGCCATTCAACTACTCGGCCGAACCCGAGCGGCCTTGCTGGCGGTTCTCAGCGAGCCATCTTCGTCCACGGACCTCGGCCTTCGCATGGGCGTCACGACGTCCGCAGTCAATCAGCACCTGCGGGCACTCCACGCCGGACGCCTCGTCACCTCGACGCGCCATGGCCGCGTTGTACTCTATCTCCGAAGCGAGTTGGGTACCGCGCTTCTCGGCGGCT
>JACMOZ010000422.1 GCA_014377785.1 Aeromicrobium sp. | reverse complement strand
GGGGGAGGTGTTGCTCCGGGAAACTACCTCACCAACATTCGAGCGGGAACGTCGGCAGTTCCTGCTGGTTCGACAATCGATGTTGCAGGAGTGTCCTATCGTGTGACCGGATGGCGGACAATTCTCAAAGGGGGGTTGGCCACCGACGCCGAAGTCTGGGCTGACACACCAGGCCGGCTGGTTGTGATCACCTGTCTCGAACACCCAAATGGTAGCCCGTCGACGGACAACATGGTCATCACCGCAAGCCGGGTATAGCTGACCCTTATTGTCCGGGACAGTTGCGCAATCTGACCTCGCGTCACGTCGAGAGACTTGGGCAACCTCGAACACCAGCTTCTCGCATCTATCCGTGAGCACCCGAGAAGCCGTCCGTTGACGGTCCGTCTTGCGGACACTCGGACACGGTCGTGCAGTGCCAGGGGATGCGCGTGCCGTTGACCTGCAGAAGGTCGGATTGCAGTGACTGTTGATGAAGTGTGTGCAGAATTTGGTTAGACCCCGGCCGACGCTATCGGCTGGCTCGCCCGGTCAGAAACGGCCTGACGTTAAAACGTCGACCGGTAGCGGAAGCGGCGGCGAGATCACCCAGAGCACCTGGCTCTCAGTCATGAGTGGGTTGTGCCAGCGGTGGGGCGTGCGTGCCGAGAATGTCATCGAATGGCCCGCCTCGAGGATCGTGACCGTGCCGTCCACGTCGAGTGAGAGCTGGCCCTGCGTCACGACGACGAAGATCGACTCAGCCTCTAGCGTGTATGCGCCGTCGGAGCCCCCTCCCGGCTGCATGGTCGTGCGCATGACCTGCAGATGCTTCTCGGTGACCGGTGTGAGCAGGTACTCCTCAAGATCAATGCCGCCCATGTAGAGGGGCACACCGCCCTGTACAAGCGGCTCGGTGGGGTAGGTAAACAGCGAGCCGATGGCGACGCCGAGCACATCGCAGATTTTCAGCAGTACAGGGACCGATACTCGGGTCTTGCCCCGTTCAGCGAGGCTGAGAAACCCTTTCGTCACGCCGGCTAGCTCGGCGACGCTGGTCAGTGAAAGTCCCTGTGCGACGCGAGTCTGGCGCAGCTTCGGCCCCACGTCTTCCATGCCGCGGGCTTCACCAGAAGTTGATGCCATAACCCCATGATCGCGCACTTTCGACCGGTCTTCGACAGGCCGTTGATTTATGCCATAAAACCTGAAAGTATCTGATTCACCTCGCGGAATCGGACCGAGGCACGCCGAACGACAGCGAGGTCGAACTGATGAAGGCTGTAGTTTTCGATGGAACTCAAATCGAATACACGGATGTCCAGCTCGCCTCCCCGGGTCCGGGCGAGGTGCTTGTCGACATCGCCGCCGCGGGGGTCTGCCACTCCGACCTGCACGTCGTTCGAGGCGAGTGGTCGGTGCCGCTCCCGATGGTGATGGGCCACGAGGGCTCCGGGGTCGTTGCCTCGATCGGAGCTGGGGTCACCTCGCTCGCGGTCGGCGACCACGTCGTGTTGTCCTGGGTTCCCTATTGCGGAAAGTGCCGCTATTGTCTGCTCGGCCGTCCAGCTCAGTGTGAGCTCGTTGCTACCGTCGTCTCGCCCGGCGGGGTGCTGTTCGACGGTACGAGCCGTATAAGTCGCTCCGGCGAACCCGTGCACCACTACCTCGGGGTATCCTCCTTTGCCGCGCAGGCCGTCGTGCCGGAATCTGGCGCCATCAAGGTGCGCTCCGACGCCCCGCTCGACCTCATCGCCCTCGTCGGGTGCGCCGTCGCCACAGGGATTGGCGCGGTGCGCAACACCGCACGCTTCGAGGCCGGAGCGACCGCAGCAATCATCGGATGCGGCGGTGTCGGCCTCTCGGTGGTGCAGGGGGCACGGCTCGAGTCGGCCTCGGTGATCCTGGCTGTTGACGTCGCCTCGGACAAGCTCGACCTCGCCAGGAAGCTCGGCGCCACCGAGACCCTGCTCGTCACCCCCGGCATGGACGTGCCAGCGGAGATGAAGAAGCTCGTGCCGCAAGGTATTGATTACGTCTTCGACGCGATCGGCAAAATCGCCACCACGGAGCAGGCGATCCAGGCTCTTGGGCTCGGCGGTTGCGCAGTGGTGGTTGGGTTGCCCCCCACCGGCCTGACTGCCCGTTTCGACCCGCTCGCCCTCGCTGAGGCCGACCAGCGCATTCTCGGCTGCAACTACGGCTCGACTGTTCCGCAGCGCGACATCCCTCGCCTCGTCGACGAGCTGATGTCCGGCGACCTTGACCTCGAATCGATGGTCTCAGCCCGACGCCCCCTTTCCGAGGCCAGGGCGGCCTTGGCGGACCTCGGCTCTGGTGCTGCATTGAGGCAACTCCTCATCCCCTGAACTCCAGTGCTCCGCCCGCCCATCCCGAAAGGATCCATCATGAGCAGCACCCCAACCGACCACTCCGGAGGGTTGGCGCGCCGAAGCGTCACCCCCTTTGAAGTCCTGGCGCAGAGCGTCGCCAACATCGCGCCGAGTGCCGTCATCGCGTTCGGCCCCGGGGCGATGGCCCTCTACGCAGGCAATGGTGCCTGGTTCTCGTTCGCGGTGGGCATGTTGATCATCCTCGCCGTCGCCCAGACAATCGCTGCGATGGCCCGTCGACGTGCCGGAGCCGGGTCGCTGTACTCGCTCATCCGCCCAGCCTTTGGCCCTTCGGGAAGCTTTCTCACCGGCTGGGCGCTCTTCATCGGCGTTGTCGGCATCGCGTCCGGCTCGCTCGCTGGCGCCGGATTCTTCGCCTCGCGCTTCCTCGAGGGCTTCGGCCTGACCGTCTTCGCGCCAATGCCTGGCCAGATCGTAATAGACGTGCTACTTCTCGCCGTCGCTGTGTACCTCACTATCTCGAGTGTTCGCCTCTCCACCCGGGTCTCCGCGACGCTCGAGGTGCTCTCGATCATCGTGATCGTGATTGTTCTTGCAATCGTGCTGATCGCCAGCGGCAACGTGTTCGATCCTGCCCAGTTCCAGCTGACCGGGGCCACCGTCAATGGGATGGTCTTCGCGGTAGTGCTCGCCATTCTCGGCTTCGTCGGCTTCGAGGGGGCCGCTGCCCTCGGCGAGGAGGCCAAGGACCCGTACAAGGCGATTCCGCGCGCGATCCGGCGCGGCGCTCTTTTCGCGGGCATCCTCTACGTCTTCGCGACATACGCCCAAGTGGCGGCCTTCAAAGGCGGCGCGAAAGGGCTCGGAGCGAGCACCTCCCCGATGGACGACTTGGCGTCCCAGTATGGCCTCACCAGCATCGAGCCGATCCTCAACCTCGGCTTCACCGCGTCATTCATGGCGGTCGTGATGGCCTGCATCACCGTTGCGGCTCGCCTCGTCTTCTCCTGGGGGAACGAAGGCCTTATCGGCAGCTGGTTCGGCAAAGCCCACCCCAGGCACCGCACCCCTGCACACGCGATCTATGCTCTCGCGCCAGTGGTGTTCGTGCCGACCGCGATCGTTCTGGGTATGGGCGTGGCCCCGCTGGCCGCAACCACATATATCGACACAGTCGGCGTTTTCGGCTACATGCTGGCCTACATCGTGGTCTGTATCGGAGCGCCATTGTTCCTCAAAAAGACCGGCGCGAAGGGAGTAATCAGCACAACGATCCTCGGGCTGATTGGGGCGCTCTCCCTCGCCTACGTTTTCTACAGCAACATCTTCCCAGTGCCCGCCGCCCCGCTGAACACGCTGCCCTATTACTTCATCGCCCTCATGGTGATCGGACTCGCGTTCTACGCCGTTGTGAAGTTCCGACGACCGGAGGCCGCCGCACGTGCGGGTTCCTTCGCCGACGACAACACCCAGGCCGAACTCGCCACGACGAGCGACGAACCCATCGGCTCACGGCCGACGCTCTAGCGGCCGAGCCATGAGGCGAAAGGCGCGGAGCCACGGACCCGCGGCCGCTGCCTGTCGTCGGCGCACGAGGGGTGGTTCAGCCCCGTTCTGCGGCGATCCGGATCGCTGCGCGAGCCCTCGGAACTGTCTCATCGCGTCACGCTCCACCAACACCACGACGCGGTCTCGGATCGGGGCGTGGTGGCCGTCGCATGGGCATTTCTCGCCGAGGGCGATCGCTCAAACACCCGAATGGTGTTGGCGCGCGTAAATGATGGTCCCAATCGACTTGAGTCGAGGCGACGTCCCGGGAGGGGATCCCGTTACCGGAATTCAAATTCCAATAACGGGAACGTCAGCCAATTTCTTTTTAGTGTCCGATTCCGAGTTGGCGTTCTATCGTGCGATACACGGTCGATCGAGTGACGTTGAACAATTCAGCGAGTTCAGCGCTCGAGTGAGTGCCAGCGTTTCGAACTTCCATCAGGTGCTTTTGCTGGGCGTTGGAGAGTTTCGGTTGTTTTCCACGAAGCCGCCCTTTCGCTTGAGCAACCTGCATACCCTCCCGAGTTCGCGCACAAATCAAATCGGACTCGAATTCGGCGACCATCGCAAGAACATTGAAAAGTAATCGCCCGACCGGGTCGTTCGGATCGTGCACCGTCCCTCCGATACTGAGCTTCACGTCTTTCGCGGTCAGCTCATCGATGATGTCTTTCGCATCTCGCAAAGAGCGAGCGAGCCGATCAAGTTTCGCAACAACCACTGTGTCTCCCGTTCGGCACGCTGCTAGTGCTTCGCGAAGCCCGGGTCGAGCGAGGTTGGTACCTGTCAGGCCGTGGTCGGTGCAAATCAGGGAAGGGCGAGCGCCAAGATGTTCCCAGGCATTTTGTTGGGCAGTTAGATCTTGTTCGTTTGTGGATACGCGTGCGCAGCCAATCAGTAATCCATCCATGACGAAACGTTGCCGCTGGTGATTCCGAACATCAATGGTGGTAAAGATGCGGTTTTGATAGCATTTGCTATATGAGTGAGGCTCAAGCGCTTATGCGCATTCACAACGAAGCTCTGGTAGCTGACGAGATGCACGAACGGTCGCGAAAAATGCTGGTTGATAGCGTGCGATTTGGGGCGGCCGCGGGGCTTACTCAACGTCAAATATCTCAGGCGATGGGTCGAAGCCAGCCGGAGATATCACGATTGCTTCGTTTTCATGGGCAGACCCCGCTTGGTCGACTACTGGAGTCTAAGCGCCGCCCGCTGCTCAAGCTTTTGGCTTCCGCAGGTGGCAAGAATGTCCGTGTGTTTGGAAGTGTAAGTCGCGGGGAAGATAAGCCTGGCTCCGACGTTGACCTGCTGATCGACTTCATCGCGCCGGTGAGCCTTTTCACTCTTTCTCGCCTCGAAGCCGCCGCGGAGTCGATCGTTGGCGTCAGCGTGGATGTTGTGCCGAGCGCGACTTTGCGAACCAATGTGGCCGAGAACGCGCGCGCCGAAGCGGTGCCCTTGTGAGCCGCACCGACAAGGAGGCCACCCAGGATGCACTTGATCACCTTGCTGTTCTTCGTGCGCATCTCACCCGCGGAGATCTTGGCGACCAAACCATCGCGGACGCGGTTAGCCTCCGTCTGGCTGCAGCTATCGAGGCAATCGCACAAGGCAGCGACGGTTTGCGCGAACGCCTATTCGCAGGAGAGTGGCACATTGCATGGGCCACCCGCAATCGCATTGCGCACAGCTACATATACATCGACCACAGCATCATCGCAGCGACAGTGGCCGATGACGTCCCAGCGTTCGAAGCCGCCCTCGCCGCTGAGATCATGAGATCTGAAACGTGACTCGTCCCGCTCGCTGTTCGGCTTACGGACCTGGTGTCGCCGCGCCTCAAGACTGTGCCATTCTCAAAAAATCGATTGGCCTGCATCTAAACCCATCACCACCGCACCACTTTTGTTGGAACTGAATCGCACTGGGTTTCGGTCCTAGTGTTTTTGAAGGGCGGCGGTTGCCGTCTCGGTTGATTCGAGGTCAGCGTAGTACGCGGCCTCGACTTCGGCGGGGGTTCTCATGTCGAGTTCCCCGTGGCTGACCGAAGGAACTCAGCCGCCAAAAACTCGTCGGGTTCTAGGAGCATCAATCCGTGATTCCGGACTTTTGCCCACCGTTTGCCCACTGTTGAAAAGGCTTCGACGACCGAAGTGGGCCTGGAACGCGACGTTTAGGGTTCGAATTCGCCACCGCATTGGTGCTGAAGGCTGTACCGGCTACCGGTGGAGGATGTCGGCCAATTATGGACGGTTGCCAGAACACGATGCTGCCCGCCCGAAGAGGGTCGTCTTCGCATCCCAAACTGGGGGACTCCAGTGCGGGCATACACGAGCTAACGTCGAGTGTTTGGACTAGACGATGCGGGGGCAACGTGGACGGTGACTGGGCAGACGCAAAGGTCATGCTGCTTCGTTACGCCGGCCGATGCCGGATTTGTGGCGCAGAACTGTTGGCGGGTTCGACTGCGGTGTATACCCGGGAAAGCCGAGCGGTGAGGTGTTTCACCTGCGCCCCCGATGACCCATCGCCGGTCGCGATCACGAGCGTGGCGGTGGGCGTTGCCACTGTTGCGGCACAGATGTCAACGGCCACCGCAGCGGAGGTAATCGCGGGCGTCGCCGGTGCGTCGGCTCGCCGCGAGCATGACCGTCGTAGCCAAGGGCGGGAGCGGCGGATTCGCCAGTCTCAGCCGATGTGGGGTGGCCTCATCCTCGCCCTAACCGACGACCCGCAAACGACCAAGGCATGGGCGGTGGGTGCCGAGGAGGAGGAGCGACTCGGGCGACGCCTCGACAATCTGGCCGGGGAGAACATTCGCGTGCTCCATGACCGCCGAATCCCGCGAACTCGCGCGAACCTCGATCATATTGTCGTTGCGCCTTAGGGGGTGTTCGTTATCGACGCCAAGAAATATGCAAGAAAAGGTGGCAGTCCAGGCAGGAACTTCGGCTCGAGATCGTGACCTGGATCGAGCGAACCTACCACTGTCGGCGCCGGCAACGCCGCCTCGGACGCCTCACCCCGATCGAGTTCGAGATAATCAATTCACAAGCCGCTCACGCGGCCTGAAAACCCCAAACAAAACAAGTCAACTAGGTCGACAGCAGCCCCCATCGAATGATGTCTCGTTTGCTTTTTCCTTCGGTGGTGCGGCGGGCGACGTATGCTTTCGTC
>JACMOZ010000049.1 GCA_014377785.1 Aeromicrobium sp. | reverse complement strand
CTCATTCTGGATTGGAGTCCGGAACAGATCAGCTTCTGGCTTCGCGAAACCCACCCACAGAAGAAGTCCTGGCATGTCTGCCACGAAACGATCTATCAAGCCATCTACTGGCCACGAAACAGCGGACTGACCAGGAAGCTGACCACTCATCTGCGCTCGGGGAGACCGCTGCGCAAGCGGCGTCGGCGACCTGACGCCCGCACGCCGCGCTTGATCGCGCCAGCCACTCTGATCGATCACCGCCCAGCTGTCGTTGAGGAACGTTCCCGATTGGGTGACTGGGAAGGTGACCTCATCATCGGTACCAAGTCGCGCTCGGCGATCGGCACGCTCGTCGACCGGAAGAGCGGATACGTGCTGCTGCTGCACCTCCCCGATACCCACTCAGCGGTCGAGGTCAACACGGCGCTGACCGCAATGATGTCGCAGCTACCCCCACATCTGAGACGGACGCTGACCTGGGATCAAGGGTCGGAAATGGCTAACCACGACAAGATCGCGTCCCTTTTCAACGACGGAATATTCTTCGCCCACCCGGGAAAACCATGGCAGCGGGGATCCAACGAGAACATGAACGGTCTGCTCCGGCAGTACTTCCGGAAGCACAGCGACCTGAGCATCTATAGCGCCGAAACTCTCACATTGATCTTCGCGAAGCTCAACGACCGTCCTCGAAAACGCCTCAGCTGGCGAAGCCCTGGCCAAGTTTTCCCCGCCGAGCTTAGATCACACCCGCCAGCTAGTGTTGCGACGACCGGTTGAATCCACCGTTCGGCTTACGGGCGGGCGATCCGGGTGAAAAGTGGGCTCGGGTGTGGTCTCGCGATGGTCGGAAATGCCGCCCGATGGGCGTCCCTTGGGTTCTTGCGGGAACGTCGGGGTCCCCGCGGCTGCATCAAACCTCGTATTCCAGTGCGAGGAGTTCATCAATCGTTTGCCTGCGTCGGATGAGACGGAACTGCCCACCCTCGAGCAGGACTTCCGGGGGGCGACTCTATTCAGGACCGGCGCAGAACGCTCGAGCTCGGCAGCACGTCGCGGTCGGGAGTCGGGCTACGAGACCTTGAAGCTCAGCTCCTTGGCGGCGAAGGACACGAGCGGGTCTGCAGCGGAGTCAGTGAGCAAGGCGCGGAATTGCGGTCGGGGAGGGAACGCCGGGTGGCGCTCTGTTCGAGAAAACAGCGTGACCATGGGCCGATTGGTGATGGAGGACCGGTGGTACAGGCCATCCAGAATCAGTCTGGCGCGATCATGGATCGCGTGGGCCCATGCCTGAGTGTGTTCTTTGTCGTCCATCATTATCGAAGCGGCCGCACCGTTGAGAACGGGCCAGGTCGTCGTGAGGTCGAGCAGTGTAAGTACCCGTGACGGATCCCACGCCACAAGAGTCGCGCCACCCACTGCGCGGGTGATCTCTCGACCATTCTGATAGACCTCCCCTAGCGCCGTCACCATGTCGGTGGCTGTATACATCACCCCGATTTCTGGATTGACGCTCTGGGGCAGTGGATGCGGGTCGAAACGCATACCAGCCACCGGACCGAAGTGACGCAATTCGTCCCAGTTCACCGCGTGCGCACCAACCGTCCGGTAGACGCGCCAGAGCCGTCCGTTAAAGGATCGGAGATGTGAAGGATTGGTCGTGAACTCACTCGGAGGAGTGGCCGGAACCTTCACGACTGGAGGATGCTCTCAAAGATGTCGACGACATTTTGGGGCGATCGCCCGAGCAGCAGCCATTCGACCGGTGACACCCGGCGATTGTCGACCAACAGGTCGCGCTGCGGCGTGGTCATGATGTTCTGGATGCTCGCCGGGTGCATATCCTCCGGGAATGAACGAATCACGGCCGCGATCCCCGGAAGCACCGGCTGCGACTTAGCCGGGGTGAACTGCCAAGTCGGGTAGCGGCGACGTCCCCCCGCCATGAAGGCATACAGGCCATCCTTGGCTTGGCGATGGCGAACACGCGATGTGTCGATGCCAAGCTTCGCTGCGACTTCGGCAGCACCAAGCGAGGCTGTAATCGCCTCGAGACGGGTCTTTCGCTCCAGCTCCGCGAGATCCCCGCGGGCGACGCTTGCCTCGGTCTCAGCGAGCGACTCAGCGGTGAACGTACCTGATTCGATGAGGAATGCGGCCTGGTCTTCAGTGAGGCCACCACCTCGCGTCTGGCGCTCCGACAGCTGATCTGCAGACTCACGGATGATCGAGACGAGCATCGCGTAGCTGTTGTCCTGTAGGCCGGCCAAAGCGTAGGTGCGATGCGCAGCGGCCAGAAAATACTCGACGCTTTCCCGCACATCGTCCGTCACTTCCAGCTCTACGGCTTCGTGGCGTATTGCGTTGGTCATCGGACTCCTTCTGTGCTCTCGCGGACCATCGTGCGCACTCTTGATCTTATGTTGGAAATAGTGTGCGCACAACGAACGAGAGACCAGTCACAGCCAACGAAGAGACGGTCTGTTGAGCCATCACACCGACAAAGGCCACTACAAAATCCAAGGCCAATCGCAACGAAGCGGAGTGCGGCAGCCCCGATACGAAACCCAGGGTGTCCGAAAGCCGAACGGTCAACGCGACAGAATCGGGGCGAATCGGAGGAGTCGGTCCACGTCACCGGCTTCGTGTCTCAGGGGAACCTTCAGCGGGAAGGCGATAGTGCCGCAGCCCAAAGCTAATGTTCGCTGTTACCTCGTCATCACGGCAGATGAACTGAAAGCGCCTCTCCCGCAGGGTAGTTCTTATAGTTGCGAACGTCGATCAAACATGGCTGGATCCGTCGCATCCGACCGGTCTTTTCGATTGATCATGACCCGTCGGCCGCGCGCCCGTCGCTTCAATAGCGCCCTCACGCGCAGAGAAAACAGACCATAGGCGAGCAGGATCAAGCCCAATCCGGCAAACGCAAAGCTCCACCCGACGGTCATCATTTTGACCACTCCGACTGCGAAAAACAGAAGCCCGAATGCGACGCTCGCCCACAGCGACCAGACGTATCGCGCGGTTGAGTCAAGAAACAGATAGCGAAGTATCTTCATGCGAAACCTACTTAGTTCGGGCGAGAACCCGCCAGTGCATAATATGTCGTTCATTCGAAGTGCGACCAGTCCGCAGGGGGGAACCCTTACCGCGAAGCGCGCGAATCTATTTGACTAGCGGGGATCGATGCTCGTCGTAAATCATCTAGAGCAGCGTTTAGCGCATCACCTCGAACGAATCGTGGAATGCCATGGACGAAGCTGAAAAGCAGAATGCTTATCCGCGCTTTGTGGGGCCCGTCCTGCAAGTTAAGGGCGATACACGGAACAACTCGGACGCCGCTTATCTCAGTG
>JACMOZ010000421.1 GCA_014377785.1 Aeromicrobium sp. | reverse complement strand
GAATCATGCTGCCGGGGTTTCGCGGGCGGCCACGGCCGACGGTCACCCGGCCGGTGTCCTGTTCGACCATCAGGGTGCTCACCAGGGTGTTGCCCGTTTTCTCGCACCATCGGCGAACGAGGTCAAGTTCACTCGCCGATGCCACCGCGAACTCTGCAGTATCACCCTCGGCCATCTGTTCGACGGTGCGCATCAGCGCCATGACTACCATCGGGCGTCGACGCCCTGTTCCTCGATCGCCTCGAACAAACCCTCATAGCCCTCGAGGTGCGGTTCGACCCATCGGGTGAGTCCCTCAAGTTCCAGGATGCGGCGGTGCGCCGGCACCTTCCAGTCCATGGCGAGCAGCTTCGCCACCCACGGTGCGTAAACCGCCTCAGGCAGGGTGTCGAGGGCGGTGAACATGCAGTGCGAGTAGGTCTCGGTCTGCCAGACCGGCTCGAGCATCCCCGGCATCAGGTCGCCACGGCCGATGTTTTCCCACACCGTGATGCCGATGGCGGCGACATCAGCATCACCAGCAAGAACCGCATCGATCGCGTCCAGCTCGCTGCGACCGGTGTCACCATGCTTGCCGATGTCGCTATTGAAGCGCTGGACATGCAGGTGATCAACATCCACCCCGGCCGCGCGCAGATAATGCAGAGGAAGGATCGCGGCGTGAGCCGAGTCTGCCGAGCCGAGGGCCAATCGCCGCGTCGCGATGTCCTCCGGACCGGACCAGCCACTCCCGGCCGCGGCAACAAACACCGTCGAAAAAGTCGCATCTGTGTCACGCATGGCCAGCGCCCGCACGTGACCGTCGGTCTGCAGAACTGACCGCGCATACGCAAGATTTGTATTCCAGGCGATATCGATCATGCCCGCCTGAAGAGCGTCGACGAGACGTCCGTAGTTCGAGAACAACACGAAGTCCATCGCCGTGTCCGGTTCGTCGAAGTATTCGCGGATGCCTTCCCAGATGGGAACGACATTGGGGGTGTACGCGACCGCTCCGATGAGCAACGGGGCTCCGACGAGTTTCGACATCGGGGGCTCAGAACAGGGGAAGGCCGGTCAGGGCCTTGCCGTAAAAGTCGTAGAGCACGTCAGCGGTCGGCGCCATGACTGAGCCGGCGCGCGCATCCCGGAATGCCCGCTCGATGGGCAGATGTTTCGAGAACGCAGCACCACCACACACCCGCATCGCCGATTCGGTGATGATCAGCGCGGCATCGTTCGCCGAGGCCTTGACCCCGAGCACGAATAACGGCGTGTCTTCCGCCGGGCTCGCCACTTTCGCGGCCGCCTGGGCGAGGAAGGACTTCTGCGCCATCAACGCGATACTCATCTTCGCAATCTGCGCCCGGATGGTCGGCAAAGCAGACAGTGCCTGATCCAGGTGCTCCAGGCGGGCACCGGTCACGTGCGAGACAGCGGCGTCGACCGCTGCGGTTGAAAGCCCGAGCGACACCGCCGAATTTCCCAGGTTGAACCACGGCAGCACCGTGGCCATCATCGTGCCGAATCCGCTGCCCGGCTCACCGATGCGATAGCTCGAAGGAATGGTCACCGCTATCGCCATCGGGCTCGAGGCATTGCCCCGAAGTCCCAGTCCACTCCAGGGACCGGCGATGTCCAGGCCAGCGGTACCGGCCGGGATCGCGTACAGGTCGACCGTGTCCGTGTCGACCGCGCTCTTCGATGACATCACGTAGACGTCGGCATAGCCGGCTGAGGTCACCCAACTCTTGTAGGCGGTGAAGTGCAGGTCGTCACCGTCCGCAACCGACTCCGACACAGGAGCCCAGAAGTGCGAGCGGGACCCCTTCTCGCTGAACGCGAGTGTGCCGAGCACCTCGCCTGACGCCATCCGCGACAGAAGGTCCGGCATTGCTGTGGGCGGGGCGGATGCCACTGTCACGGCAGCCGCGACGTGCATCAGGTAGATCATCGCGGTCGACCCGCACGCCGCGGCGATGGCCCCGAGAACCTCCGTGAACTCGACCGGTCCGGCCCCCATGCCGCCAGCTTCCTCGCTGATCACCAGCCCGAGCAGCCCACTCGACCGAAGGGCCGCGACTGAATCAACGGGGTAAGTACCCTCCGAATCCACCTGTGGGGCGTGAGCTGCGGCTACTGCGGTTACCTGCTCGACGGCTTCATCGAGGGTCGACTGGGTCATGGTCATCCAAGGTCTCCTGGCATCGTTGCTCAAGTATTTCGATACCGCTGTCGCGGGACCGACAAGCCAAGTATCTCCCACCTAGGAACGAGTAGGACAACGGATTTCTTACGGCTGTCTAACACCGCTCAGATCGCTCACCCCTGATTGAGCCGCCTCTCCCACCGAAGAGAAGTGGGACCCTAAGCGGGCCAGATGCACGCACCGTTCCGCCTGTTCGAGGTCACCTCGCCTGGGAACCAAGCGAAGCGACATTGCGGGGTCAACTAAGCCGCAGATGCGCTCGTGGTCGTGATGCGGCCCTCGATGATCCAAGCGCCGCTAGTAATGAACACGAAAACCACGCTGGCCAAGATCCAGGGCAGCCAAGGAGTATCGCCACGACGGACCACAACCCACTCCAGGGCGAGCGAGCTAGCCATCACAACACCAAGTATCACTATGTAGACGACGCGCCATCCGCGCGGGCGCGAGGGAGAAGGTGAGATTCGGCGGGAGAGGACGTTGAAAAGTGTGAACAGAACCAGCGCGGCCGTGAATGGAAAGCCGCCAAACTGTCGTGGCAGAACTGCAAATCCGATCATCGCAGCGGCGGACACCGCCGCTGGAGCGAAGTATTGCAAGAGCTGCCGCGCGAATCGTTCCTTCCGCGTCGAATGTTCAGGATTGCTCACTGTGCTCATGCGCCCATGTTAGTTCCGTCGCTTATCTGGAAATATCCTTCGGCGTCGTTTGATCCGAACAGTGTCTGAATCGGCTACGGCCGTGAGAATCGGGCCGTGCACCATCCCTCTTCTCGACGTCTTCATGACGTATGCGGGGTGTTCGCGTCACCACTGGGTCCTGGGCACGGTTTAGGCAGTTGGCAGGTCAAAGCTGTTAGACGACTCCAGTTGCACTCCACCACGTCGCTCCCGAATGGTGAGCCCCACGACGAGCAGCAGAATCACGCCGAGGAACAGCACGCTGGTGCCGGTGGTTCCCAGGCCCAGTCCGCCATCCTTCGGGCTCTGTGAGAGGAGGTCACCGGTGGAGGCTCCCAGAGGGCGGGTGAGGATGTACGCGATCCAGAATGCGACCACAGCGTTCAACTTGAAGGCGTAGTAGGCGAGCGCGACCAACGCGATCGCTGCCGCAAAGACGACCAGGGACAGCAGATAACCCAGATTGAGGCTCTCCGCGAGTAGGTCGCCTGCCGCCGTTCCAAGAGCGAAGGTGAACAGCACTGCGAGCCAGTAGAACGACTCACGTCGAGACGTGAAGATCGAGTGAATCGACAGGGTCCTTTCGCTGACGAACCAGGCGATGAAGGTGATGGCCAGCGCGACGGCGAAGACCACGGCGGTGACCCACAACGGCACGCCGAAGTTATCGGTGAGGTTGTCGGTGATCAAAGTGCCGACGACACTGATCAACACCACAGCGAGCCAATACACGGCGGGAAAGTAACGCTGGGCACGAAACTGGAACACCAGCACGATAGCCAGCAAGGCAGCCATCACCACACTGGTGATGGTCAGACCGAGGTTCAGATTCACATTCAAGAAGTCGGCGAAGGTCTCGCCGACCGTGGTCGCGAGCACCTTGATGATCCAGAAAATCGCGGTGACTTCGGGGACCTTGTTGAGCATGACCCTGCCCATGGTCGGCGAGCCCAATTCATTGCGTGTCATAGCTGGTGTTCCTTCGAACGATGAGTGTTCGAACCAGCAGATTGGTTGGAGACTAAGAATTCGCCAAGGTGTGGATGAGTCAGCCCAAGCCGGACCGATCAGGGCAACGGAAGCGTGAACCCACTTCGGCTTTGACGGGGTGTTGCGGGAAGTCCAAAACGAGAGTCACCGTCATCCTCACAATCGTGTTCTTGTGAGGGTGTCCTGCGAGACTCTGTTCGTGACGTTCTCCGATGTGCCCGGCTCAGCCCCGTTGTGTGCCGGTGTGCCGATTTGGCGGGCAGCGGCGCTGTCTGATCGGGTGGGTAGTCGTGGCTGAATGGCTCCAGATTGTCCTTGACGTTGTTGCCGGTCTCGTCGGGTTCTGGCTTGTTCTCGTGCTTATTCTGTGGATGGAGCAGCGCAAACATCCCGGACGGGCGTCGTTGCTAGATCTGCTGCGACTGGCGCCTGACGTGGCGCGACTATTGAGACGTCTCGCCGCGGATCGGACGGTGCCGGTGGGTACTCGAGTGTGGCTCGTGGTCCTGTTGGTGTATTTGGTCTCCCCGATCGACTTGATACCCGACTTCATCCCGGTCCTCGGGTATACCGACGACGCGCTCGTTGTCGCGATCGCGTTGCGCTTCGCAACCCGCCATGCCGGGAGCGCTGCGATCGAACGGCTTTGGCCAGGGACCCCGGCCGGTCTGCAGGCCGTGCTCCGGCTCGCGGGGTTGCCGTCTTCCCCTTGATCGCCGTCGTACCAGTCGCTTCTGCACCGGTGGGCCTTTGGAACGGGGGTGCCCAGGCAAAATGGATGATTTAGCACGAGCCCATCATCCTTACCGGAAGCCACCGCTTGACCGCGCTGCCGTCCGTGCGAGCAGTCTCCGAATGTACGCAGACTTGATCGGAACTGCCGTAAGGCCGGAGCTTTGGTTTGTGCTGTTCGCCGGCATCGCGCATCTGGAATTGAACTCGTTGACCATCTTTACCGACCACGGGACCGTATTCCTCGGTGAGAGCCTGTCGGGCGCGTTTGGCTTAGCGAAGGTTCTCCCGGCACTCGCCGTCAAGATGTGCCGACTGATACTGGGCTCGATGTGGGCTTAGCGGAATGAACTCGCATCGGCGCTGTTCGACTGGATCCACGGCTTCTCTCCCATTCCCTCCGGCGTATCACTGTCCGCAAGACCTTTC
>JACMOZ010000048.1 GCA_014377785.1 Aeromicrobium sp. | reverse complement strand
GGGCGAGATTCCAATCGGAACAGACGACTGGACACTGTTTGTCGAGGTGCACGGCGAGACGATGTTCGAGCCGCTATACGAGCCGATCACGGACGAAGAAATCTCCTCACGCTTTTACAGTGACCTTCAGGACTGGATATCGGAAACTACCTTCGGCTGGGGCCAACTGCGAGGTCACCCGAAGAAATCCGGCACGCTCGGCTTTGTGGTCTGCTGCACAGATCTGTGGCGTTCGAGGTCCGGCTTGCGGGTCGTCGGAACGGCCACACTTAGTCGCCCGACCGACTCGAATCGGAATGGAACTCCCCCCGACAGGTCCCCCATCCCTTTCTCCCATCACCCTGGACCCTCTGCCCACGCGCTCGCAACCATCGACAGAGAGAGAGTTCACCGCAGGAGCTGCGACCGGGCAAACGCGGTGTTTAGTTGCTATCGAACCGAAGGCAGTTGAGGTTCGAGTCGGCAAAGAGAATGTGCGAGAAATGTTCTTTTTCGGGCTAGCTTGTGTCCATGGATCGAGCAGCTCGCCGCAACCAACGCCGCCAAGCGGGAACCCTTTTCACCGACAGCTACGACGGAATTGGAGCCGACGATCACAACGGGCCAGGCTCACCACCATTGGCCGTCACTCTTGTGCTTTTCGGACTGCAAATTATCGTCTCCGGCTACTTCATCTTCACTGCGACGCTCAGCGGGTTCATAGTTGATTCCTGTGGGGAAAGGAACTGCAACTTCCCCCTGATCGAGTTCGCCGGATGGACTGCCCCCTTAGGGATATTTGCGATCTTCATGTTCTGCATCGGATTGTGTATCCGCACCTACAGTCGCGGCCTAGCGACATGGTGGATTCCCCTCGGGGGGATCGGAGCATCCCTCCTGGTGCTTCTCGCCTCGATCGGGCTACTCCAATGGGGCATCGGCCCGCTTGGCTAATGGCGTGCTCCTTCGTGCCCGAGGTCGTCCGTAGAAGGTCCGGCTTACGGGCGAGTTTCCGAAGCCCCAATCTCGCACCACCGACCCCGCAAACTTGACAGCGAGCGACGGGTGGGCCGAGGTTCGATTGGAAAATCAGTACTGGCACCGTAGTCGGTGTCGTGTCACCAGCGTGACTGTCTAGTGCGTCTCTGATGCCCATCACTAGACTCGCGGGCATGCAAGCGAGCAGGGTGCAGCTTCGACCGGTCCGTGGGTTCGTGGGCCTGATCATTGTTTTGGGTTTGGTCGCTCTGGTTGCAGGCGGGGATGCGAGCCCTTCATCTGCGGCCCCCACATCACCGTCAGGCTGGGCGACCTCGTCTGAGATCGATAGTTTCTTGCAGAAGGAACGCGCCGACATGAAATTGTCTGGACTTGCGGTCGTCGTGATCTCCCAGCGCTCGATAGTCTTCGAGCGAGGCTACGGCGATGCCGCTCCCGGAGGGCCGGCCGTCACTCCGAGTACGCCCTTCGTGCTCGGATCCACGTCGAAGCAGTTCACTGGGCTTGCTGTTCAGCAGCTCATCGCCCAAGGCAGGTTATCCCTCGACGACAAAGTGGGTGAGTTGTTGAGTTCGCTGGGTGGAAAGACAAGCCGGTTGGTTGATGTGACGGTACATCAATTGCTGAGTCACACATCTGGGATCAGCACCAACGCTGGCACTGTGGACGTGTTCGACCCTGTGCCGGCTTTCACCTCGCTTCGGAGGGAAACGATTCACCTGCTTACTAGCGCACAGATGGCGACGCACGGCCACAAATTTGAATATTCGAACGGTAACTACACTCTGCTCGGCGCGATTATTGAGGCTGTAACGGGACAGTCTTTCGAAGATGCCCTGCAAACTCTCGTCGCCCAACCGCTGGGGCTGCGCACCACAACCAGCGACCTTGCGCTCGCCCGCACCCACGGTCTGGCCGTGGGGCATTACACCTGGTTCGGGGCGATCGACTCGACGACCGCCGGCCCGCGATGGCCGATGGGTGCACCAAGCGCCTACACGACCTCCAGCGCCGCCGACCTCGCACAACTCTTGCAGGATGATCTGGGGCAAAAAGCGGGTATCAACCAGGCCGTGCTCACGGCGGCGCAGGCGCCGCTGAGCAGAGTCGATACATACAGCAGATACGCCAGTGGTTGGTACGTGCGCTCGTTTTGGCAAGTCCACGACTACAACAAGAACTACGACGACCCAGAACTTCCACTGATCTTCGAGCACGACGGCGAGACAGAGCGCGAAACCTCTTACCTTGCCTTCTCGCCCGATCTCGGCTTCGGCGTGGTGGTGCTCAGCAGCACCGGACTCGGCACCGACAGGGGACGATTCGGTGACTTCACTGAAAGGCTTCTCCACACAATCGTCGGCACAAAGCCTCTGGCTCGCACCATCGAGCCAATCGTCGTGGCTGCACCGGTGATCATGGTGGCTCTCCCGCTGCTGCAGTTGGGATCTGCGATCCTTCTGGCAGTTTCGTTCAACGGCCCGAGACGAGGCCGGGCCTCCCGGTGGTTTCCCCGGGTTGCCGCTGCGCTCGTCACCCTTGTCACGGTGATCGTCACTTTCGTGGTGGTCCCAGGTCAAACGCAGCAGCCCCTCCTTGACCGCGCGTGGTGGGGTGGCGTGCCCGATCTGGCATCATCAGTTGCGGTTAGCTTGCTGTTCGCGGCGGCCACTCTAACCGTGGCGATTGTGGGGTCGGTCCGCATGCTGCGCTCGCGGAGCGATCCGTCTTAGGCGGTCTATGTCTGTTCTTACCAACTCCGAGCTGACTTATCGTGTAGGAAGAGCAAAAAATTCACGATGCATCAGACGTTCCCGAGCGGCACCCCGTCGAAGCTTCTCGGCATGGCGCAGTTTCATCCTCTTCTCTGTCGCGCAAGAGGTCCCGCATTCGGGCGGTTACCGGGATCTGCGTTCCCGTTGGTGTGGACCAGCTTCGCTTGAGCAGCAGGTGCTGCATTTCCTTGTGCACGCGTTCAGTGTCAGGTTTACTGTTTCGCACACGGACGGGAGGCATTCGCAGATGACGAGTTCGAGCACCGCAGCTGAATCACCTGTACGGCCCCCGAATCTCGACATGCTCAAGGGCGGGGAGATCGCCGAGGCCAGGCTGGCTGACTGGCGTAAATTGGCGCAGGGGCTGCATGCGCGTTACCTGGTCGACGAGTTCGGCGCTGGCGCGCGGTTCGTTACCGCGGTAGGTGAGGCGGGCGATGCGCTCGGACACCACCCGAGCGTGTCGATCGGCAATGGGTACGTCGACTTCAAGCTTGTTAGGGCCGACGCGATCTACCGCGACGACGAGGGCACCGAATACGTTATCGAATGGGTAACTCAGCGGGACGTTGACCTTGCGAGACGGATCACCGAGATCGCCGCCGACCATAAGGTCGACGCGGACCCGGCTTCGGTCAGTGTCCTCGAGCTTGGTCTCAACACGGGGCGTTCCGCGACGATCGCCCCGGTGTGGGCCGGCTTGCTGACCGGGGACGCGAAAGCCCAGGGCCACGGTTCGCCCAGCGACGAGATCCGGGATGCCACGGGGCGCGTTCCGAACCTGTGGTTCGATGACGCCGACGAGCAGGGGACCCGAGTCAGCGGTTTCACGTCGAGGTCTATGTGGCGCCTGAGGTGGCCAAGCAACGAATCGCCGCTGCTGTGGCCGCGGGCGGGACTATCGTCGATGACAGCGGCGCGCCGTCGCTCACCGTTATCGCCGACCAGGACGGCAACACAGGTGTGCTCTGCGTCGCTGAGGCCTTTGCGACAAGCTCTCCTTCCGAACCTTCGTGAGCTTCCTCCCGAGACGACCCTGAGATAGACATGACGACTCCGCACCTGGTCAAGCCGCTTACGCCCGAGACCTTCCCGGCGTGGTTGGCGCTTGCGCAGAAGCACAACGGGGTTTGGGGCGGCTGCTACTGCTCCTACTTTCACGGGGACACGGACCACACCGTCAAGAGCGAGTATGACGGGCCGACGTTCAAGCAGCGACTTGTGGCGGAGGGTGTCGCGCACGCCGCGCTCGTCTTCGACGGTGACGACGCGATCGCGTGGTGCGAGTATGGCAGCCCGATCGAGCTGCCGGGTATCTACCATCGCAAAGAGTACGACGCGGGCGAGACCACGCCGGCACCGTGGCGCATCACCTGCTTCTTCGTCGACCGCGACCACCGACGTTTGGGAGTGGCACTGGAGGCGCTGGATGGCGCGCTCGAGCTGATCGCGCAGGCCGGTGGGGGTGAGGTGATCTCGTTCCCCAACGAACTCGTCCAAGGTAAGAAGACGTCGTCCTCATTCCTCCACAATGGCACAAGGGCCATGTTCGAAAAAGCAGGATTCACTTTCGAGCGTCACATCGGCAAGCGCAAGACCGTGATGCGGAAAACGATCCCGCCAGCCCACTAATGACGTCGCGTTAACACGGGCCGCAATGCGGCGTCAGGTTGTGCTCGCCGCGTCTACGGTCGCCGAGATCTCGGGATGCCGAAAATCGACACCCAAAATGTTCGAAGGCGGCCCGTTGCCTTTGCAACTCTCGGGAATGGACTTGAAAACCTCCCTGGCACGACCGCCCCGAACCGACCTATTCCAAGCTCGATTGCCCCGCAACTCGTTCCCTTTTGGCACAAACCAGCAGTCCTCGGCCGACGAGCGTTTCAGCGCGAAATCTGCGTCTGTAGAGGTCCAGCTTCCGGAATTCCGATTCGCTCTGGCGAGGCCTTCTCGGACTTGACAGGATGAGGCGGTGCGCACGTTGGACGATTACTTCCGGGACGTCATTCCCCGCGTCTACATGCCTGTCATGCGCGAGCTTCTAACGAGCGAAGAATTTGGCACCGTCAACTTTTCGATTCGCCATTTTCCAGACGGCCCACCCCAGACGGGCGAGATTCCAATCGGAACAGACGACTGGACACTGTTTGTCGAGGTGCACGGCGAGACGATGTTCGAGCCGCTATACGAGCCGATCACGGACGAAGAAATCTCCTCACGCTTTTACAGTGACCTTCAGGACTGGATATC
>JACMOZ010000420.1 GCA_014377785.1 Aeromicrobium sp. | reverse complement strand
GTTCAGGGCTTGCCGCATCAACTCGATGGCTTCCTCGGAGACGCCAATGTTGGGCATGCTGAGGTTCGCGGCGACCGCAATTTGCGGAAACCGTTGGGAGCCGGGTTGTTCGGAATCGACCCGGACCGCCAGATTCAGCATCCACCCCCAGTCCAGGTCCCGGTTTCTCTTTTTGCCGCTCCCGGGGCAGGTGGTGTCGATGGTGCCGCGGACGAAGTCATCCCGGTCGCCCTTTCTCGGATACCAGCCGGCGTAAAGATCGGTCGGTCCCGGGGTGAGCCTGTCCACATGACCGGTCGCTTCAGCCGCCACCCGCTGGTCGAGGGTTTTCTTCGAGAAACCTTTCTTGGTGGGCGGGGGGATGAAGGTCTGATCGAAGGACACATCCATTTTTTGGGTGGCCCGGCGGATGCGTCGGGGTTGCTCGTTGAACGTCATCTGCAGAAACGCGTTCGTGAAGGCACTGAGCCGGGCTTTCATCCGCAGTTCCCGGTCGCTGTCGTGCTGAT
This sequence comes from Aeromicrobium sp., assembly GCA_014377785.1. GTDB lineage: Bacteria > Actinomycetota > Actinomycetes > Propionibacteriales > Nocardioidaceae > JACMOZ01. Next base: position 4,633 of record JACMOZ010000420.1, on the reverse strand, counting down.
CGAGAACAATTTTCACTTGCGTGTAGGTGAGAGCTGCGTACCGTTTCACCGGGTACGGGTCCATCAAGTCCATGATGCGGTGGAACGCGTTGTTGGTGTTCTTCTCCCACTTGACCCGTTCCGACGTGAGCGTGACGTAGTTCGATAGTTTCTCTGGCAGACCCAACAGGGTGCGGGATTCGGGGGTTAACCGTTTTTGGAACAGGTAGGCCAGTTCGCGCATGAACAGGGGCGCGTTTTCCTGCGCCATGAGCAGCAACCCGACCAGTACCGCGGCGTGCGGAATTTTGATCGGCTGGCCGCCCTGCCCGGTCCGCGGGTTGTCTGCTGTGTGCCATTCGGCGAGAAGCTCCAGCGCACCGCTTTTCCGCAGCCGGGTCAGGGTGCGCTGCACTTGATCGTCGCTGAACGCAGTCCGGGTGCGACCCCGGGCGAGGACCTCGTCCCGGGAGAACCCGCCGAAACGCTCCGCGTCATCGGGCTGATCGAAAATGTTCGGGTCGTCCGGGCCGGAACCATCCCCGCCGCTCAAACGATCGGCGGCGGGGATGTTACTCGCGAGAGCGCGGGCCAGGGTGTTGTAACTGGCGGCGGGGGTAAGGGAGGTCATGGTTATGCTGCCCCGGTGCCGGTGCCGGTGCCGGTGCCGGTGCTGGTGCCGGTGATGCGGGCGGTGTAGTTCTCGACGGGCTGCCGTTGGGTGTAACCCAGGTAGGGGATCAGGGATTGAGCGGTGACGAACCCGGTGATTTCCAGCAACACCCGGATGGGAAGACCGGCATCGAGTTGAGTGACGATCCACCCGGAGTGCAGGCGCCCGGCGGACGGCCGGGGGGTGCAGGGGTGGTCGGTGATAAATTGTTGCAGCTGGTGGGGCGGGTACTCCTCAAGACGGTAGGCGTGAAACACGTCCCCGCTGGTCCGGCGGCCGACACTGGCGTGCAAAGTTTTCACCCAGTTCGCCCGCACGGGCACCCGCCGGGGCCGGGGACCCCGAACCGCCACCACCGCACCCAGCACGGCACCGGTGCCGTTGCCGGAGATAGCGCCAGGCCCGGCTGCGCTTGAGTCAGTGTGGGTGAAGGTGATGTCTTCGACTTGCGCGGCCATGAGTTCTTGCGCGGTGAGTCCGGCGCCGGCGCCGAGGGCGAGGAAGGCCCGCGCGTTTTGCCGTTTCAGCTCGGTGGTGAGGGTATTCGCCCAGGCGAACAGGGTCGCGATTTGGTTCGTCGTGTAGGGCTTCACCCGCCCGGCCTGGGACGGGGTGGGCAGGCGGGTGATCACGGTCCCGGTGAGGGTGTGGCTGATTGCGGCGAGCTGGCGGACAGTATCAAACCGGTACGACGCCGAAAACTTTCTCAGCCGTCCCCCGAGATACCGGGCGACCAGCGCGTCGGTGAAGACGCGTTCCGCGGTCAGGGTGCAGCCGGTGGCTGACCACACCCAGCTCACGTAGAGGGCGGTCATCGTCATGATTCGGCGGGTGTTTACGGCGGTGCGCGGTTTCATGGCGGTGACGCATTCAATGACGAACGAGCGCACCGCCGACCACGCCGACGACGTCTGGTTCGGGCTGTATCCGGTGATAATCCGCCAGCACACATCGGTGAGGTCGGCATCGAGCAGCCGCAGCACCTCGATACGGGGGTCGCGTTGAGCGTCGTTTGATTGGTCCGCGGCCGCGGTCGTGGTGGCGGCGGAGATGGGGTCGGAAAGGTTGTCGGTGACTCGGGGGTTTCGCATGTAGGGATACGTGTTCGGCGGCGAAACGGTACTTCACGGTTTTTCGCCGAAAACATCCCCGCAGTCCGCCCTATTTTCTCGAAAGCGCAGATCAGAGACCTCAAAAAACTTTTCAAATATTTTCGAGATCGGGTGCAAATGGTAGCAGCGGGGTCAAAATATCCAGGGCGGCATAGTTTCTCAGCCCCGAAATGCGCAGCAACTCTGCCGCGGGCAAATTCTCTTTCAGATGCAGCAGCAGCCAGGTGGTCCGCATCCGGGACGGGCGAACATCCACATGGGTGCGGGCGCGGGTCAAAAAATCGGTGACCTGACCGTCTGAGGTCCCGGTTCGGCCCGGACGAAACAACCACCGATCCGAACCACCGGAAAAACCCGCATCAGCGTTGCCGGCGTAAGCAGCACACGGAGTGTCGGCGAGGACGCTGTGCAGGGTGCGGGTCCATTCCGGGCGCACCGGCACCACCCGAGGCCGATCAGACCAGGTCACGATCGACGCGGCCGGTGCCCCCGACAGGGTGTGGCCGAGGCTCACATCACTGTGTCGAACTTCCAACAGTTCCCGGGTGGCAAGTCCGGTACCGAGTCCGAGCACCAGCAGAATGAGGGCGTTGCGGCTGCGTCCGGGGGTGCGTTGCGTGTTGGCCCACGAATACAGTTCGGCAATTTCGGATTCTGAATAGGGTGCCGTCGGATTCCGCCGCCCAATCGGCCGGTGCTTTTCGTGAATATCGTCCGGGTTCAGAATTTCGGTCATCCGCCACAGCGTCGACCGCAGGGTCGCCTGACTCCCGGGTGCTGCGCCGGGCATCCCCAAGTGGATGAATTGCTCCACTATCGACCGGCGGAACACTGTCTGATTTTCTAACTCGATCCCGCGGGCACGCCACGCCCACAACACCATCGGGGTCGCCGCGGCATACAAATCACGTTCCGAGCGGCCCGTCCCGGCAAGGGACGCGGCGACCGCGGCATCCACGAATGCGCCGATCACCCCCCAATGCGGGAGCGCCAAAATCGGCAGATACGCCGGCCGCACCCCCGAGCCGGTGGTCCCCAGACCGGTGGCGCCCAGACCGGTGGTCACCAGCCACCACCTGATGCCCGCTGGCCCCGAGAAGTGAACGGTGGGATAGGGCTCCGACTGATGTCGGTCATGTTCGCAATGTTCTGCATAACGCCTCCAATTTCGTGCCGCGCATCCCGGTCCGGACCACCCGATCGTGCGTGAGAACTGCTCACACTCGTGTCTGTTTCCACGCTAAGCACCAACACGAATTTCAGGTCACCGAGTCATCGACAAACAACACCGCGACCACCGCATCTTTTTCGGTGGCGCCCGCGCATGTGTCTGGAGGGACCGCGAAGGTCGTGGCCCGCGAAGGGCCGACCCGTGCAGAAACATCCGACACCGACCGAGCTATACCGCGCCGCGAAAGCGCTGTGGCCACCCGCGGAACGCTGGGATGAAGCCTCCCTCCTGATTCGCCGGATCGAAGCGCAACACCTCACCGGAACAACACCGCCACCGCTTCGCGGGCAGCGACGACCCACGAACTGGGTGCGCACTCTGCACGAGCATGAACAGTTCTGGCGGGACCACCTGCACGCCCCACGGGAGCGAACCCGAAACATGGCCACCCTGCCCCAAACCGAACGGCTGCTCGGGGAATGGGCGCGCTACCAACGCCGCACCGAACCGCTGTTGGCCCGCTACCAGGTGCTCAGATTGGATGTTTCCCCCAGCTTCGCCTGGGACCCACAACAACGCGCGTGGATCAGCAACTTCGACGCCTGCCACCGGTACCTGCGAAAAACCGGCACCCTCCCGTACCTGAACAGCGCCGCCCCGGAGCAGTTCGCCCTCGCGCGCTGGCTCGGACGCCAACTGCGCCACCAACAGGCCGGGACCCTCGCTCCCGATCGGGCCGCACTCCTGCAATCCTTCCTCGACGACAGCCAGCTCTACCGACGCGCCGTAACCGCACTCGGGTAGTGATCAAGGTCTAGGAGAACTCGATAGGGGTGAACGAACCGCCGACTCATCGACGAAACGTGTCGATCCCGTCGAGAACGCCCTTCACTACGGATACCGTCACTGAGACGCTCCCCGCATTATTCGGAACGACTGGGACGAGAATCGGCCGCGCACTAAGTAGAAAGTCCGCGGCTTTCGAACCGTCCGGAGCTCGCGAAATGACAACGAGTGCCCGACCGCAGCGGAGGAACTATGCCGATCACAGCGACGTACTACCCAACAACGTTCTGGGAGGCATTTCTCCTGTCACCCGTGTTGGGTCCAGCTCTGGCTGTCTTGATTCTGACCCCAATTGTTGGCATGCAGTTGTTCAAAGCCAAACGTACTTCCTCGACTGCACCGAAAAAGACACCACGTCGGCAAAACGAGCATCCAGCCGGAGCGGCAGCAAGCGGTGAGGGTGCAAGAACCGTCGTCAGAGGCCGGGCAGTCGGCGAACCCGGGCCGCCCGCAAAAGACTCCGATGAGCTCGCGCGGCTGATCGCGAGAACTTGCGACCAACTCCTCATCGCTGCCCACATGACCGAACAACTTCGCCGCCAGCTCGATCAGATCCAGCCAGCCAACGAGCACGTCGACAACCAAGACCAGCCGCACTGAAGATGCGGCCGACACCGGTTCCCGTTCGACGCCCGCGGTGCAGCTGAGGCAGCCGATTTCCCGCCAGATCAGCCATCGGTCGACAGGCTGGAATTCGCTGACGGGCTCATCGGATATCAAATGACCGACTCATCGACGCAGTCCCATCGGCTGATTGGATCGAGTCCGGGTCGTGCCTACGGTGGATGAGACCACTTCGGTTGACCGGGCAGGAGGACGAAGATGATGTTGTCGTTGATGGACAGCACGACC
>JACMOZ010000419.1 GCA_014377785.1 Aeromicrobium sp. | reverse complement strand
CGGCGGCACCGATCTGGTCGATCCGGATTTTGGTCCACAACGCGATGAGGATCTGGCTCGCGTCGGCGGCGTCAAAGGAAAGGTCATCCGGGCGCGGTCCACTGCCTGATCTCGGCAACGAAGGTGCCAGCACGACGGCCGGGGTTTCGGCGTCTTCGTCGACGTCGACATCTGGTTCTTCGTCGGCGACAAGATCCTCATCGGTGCAAAACATTGTCGCGTTGTCTCGATCGAAGTTGAGCACCTCGACGTCATGGAAATAACGTCCCGGCAGTTTGAGCGTGGCGGCGGCCAAATTAGCCACAGTCGGTGCAGAACCGACGCCGATCTCGACAAAACGCTCGATCCCGATCTCCTCGCCGAACAATAAATCCTGCGTCTCGATCCAGCGGACCGGGCTGGCGAATTGCCAAGCCAACAACTCGATCAACAGCGTCCGGCACAATTCGGCAGGCTTTGCCGACCATTCGTCGAAATCTTTGAGAACTTCCGAAAGCGGTTCGGAGGGAACATAGTCGGCGATTTCCTGGACGAAGTCCCGGTTGAGGGAGAACGGCTTCGGCACGAGGTTGGGTATGTAGCGACCCGTCAGAATGTCGGGATCAATTTCGGTTGGCAACAACTCATCGAGCCGAATACGGAAATCTGGCACCCCTGCGCGCAACATCGTCGCGTGGGCCGGGACATCGATCCCCGGCACGAGGATGAAGGCACTTCGTCCACCAAACTCATCACGCATGCGGTTGACAATGGATTCGAGTTCTTCAAGTCCAGCTATTGTTCCCGCGATCGCATATTGGGAGCCGCGCACGTTGTAGTTGACTATCTCAAGGAATTCACCCGAGGACTTGGCGACACCGGCAATAAAGTCGGGCACGGCTTCGTCGTCGAGGCCCATTTGCGAAGGACGGATTGCGGCGAGCCGATAATTGCTGCGGCCCTCCTCGTCGCGCGGAACCATCTTGTGCATGACCGAACCGCGCTGGAACACGACTTCAACGACTGCTTCGAGCTCAATGATGCCCGACACTGCGGCCAGCGCGTTGTATTCGCCGAGTGAATGTCCACACAGCATGGAGCCTTCGACGAATACGCCCGCCTCGCGAAGCTCGGCAGTCTGTGCAGCGCCAAGGGTTGCCATGGCCACCTGGGTGAACTGCGTCAGGAACAACACACCGTCGGGGTGGCGGTGTGTCTCGCCGTTGACTTTGAGCACCGTCGGGTTGTCGCGCACGGCCGTCAGGATCGAGAAGCCGAGCGCCGAACGGGTGTGGGCATCGGCGCGATCCCATACGTTGCGGGCGGCCGTGGATCTGCCATAGCCGTCCATGCCCATGCCTTGGTGTTGAATGCCTTGGCCTGGGAACGCGTATGCCGTGTGCGGTGCTTCGAGACGCGCCGTTGCCGACATGACGATTTCGCCGTCTGCCCGGCACGTCACTTCGACGATCTCTGCGCCACTGTCGATGCCGACCCGGTCCGCACTGATGTCAACCTCGGCACCCGGGGACAGCGACGCGAGGAAACGTGTCGTCCATCCGGTGACCCGGCGGCCCGCCACAGCCTGCTGGGCTGCCGCCGACAACCACATGCCGTGGACGATCGGTTCACCCAGACCGGCAAGTCGAGCGGCAGCACGATTGGTGTGAATCGGGTTGTGGTCACCGGAGACTTCGGCGAAGGCATGCATATCGATCGGCGCCTCAATCGTCTTGTGTACCCGCGAGCGCCGGGGGGTTTCAATAATCTTGACGAATGCCCCTCCCACACGTACCGGGTCCGCGAGGTCTTGCGCACCACCCCGACCGCGGATTGCAAAACGCTCCGTCATCGAGGCGATGCGTTCATCGTCGCTGTCGACGCTCACGATCACGGTGACAACGCGGCCCACGGACGTCTCGGCAATGTCAGCAACGCGCGCGCTGATCGTCAACTCCGCTTCGTCAAGCGGGAGCGGATTTTCGAGGCGAATCGCGTGATCGAGGTGGACCAGATCCAGCATGCCCTCAATAACAGCGGTGCCGTCGTCGGCATGAGCCGCGCCGAGCGTGGAAAATACTGCCGGCCACACTAAGCCGACAAGCACGTCGGGCACCGGATGCTGTGGCTTATCGGCTGCGCCATCGGCCGTGACGCCGGCATGATCTGCGACAAGATCGGGGTGCCAGTCTGCCGTGATGGTCGCGATGCCGTCGACGACGGCCGGGAGTTCGCTGCCGGCAGCACTGGAAAGAAGCAGAGTCATGGCATCCTCGGCCGCATCGGTCGTCACGATCGGGGCAGCTCCCGTAGCAACCGCCTCGCCGATGTCAATCGTCACCATAAGCGGCCGCCCGAGTGGCACTGTAAGGACTGCGGTGCGACCTTCAACGGTCACGGATGCACCGGTCTCGGCGAGTTCGGCACGGTTGTCATCGACGATCACCCAGTCGGTGCCAAGTCGGTGAATCGGATTGCGGATGAGTCGTCCCGCCCAGAGGACATCCGGCGCGGCGAGAAGAACGGCAAGCGCACCGACCACTGCATCGACGCGACGGCGACCCGACACGTTCATGGGTGCGTCACCGATGGCGAGCAACCCGTCGACGCTGACGTCTTCAAAGCGTTGGAGCAGGTCGGCAATGGGTTCATCAATGCGATCGATGCCGGCCACTGACACCGGACCGGGAACAATGCAGACTTCGTCCGCACCATACCGCCGATCCTGAGCCTGCCAGAGCGAGTCCGAACGCCACCAAAGACGCACGTCGGCATCGAGGACAGGCACAAAGTTGACCGGCTTGCCTGCGGTGCCGCAGAGCTCGACAAAAAATGGCACGTCCGCGGGATGGAGGACGACATCGTTGGCAGTCGGGTGGGCGGCGGCGAACGCGGTAAGAGCGGTCTGCGGATCATTGATCGAGTTGGCATCGGCAAAAAGAGTGGGGATCTGTCCCCGGTCTGAACCGTGCAGGCGCGCCTCCGCGCGTTGCAACATCGCCACGAAGCGATCGCTCCACGAGACGTCTGGCCAGGGCGGAGTCCCTGCGAGTTCGACATAGCGTTCCAGCCAGGCCGCGTACGTCATCGCCGCCACATCGCCGAAATAGGGAATTGCGGTCGCATTCAGCGCGACCACAATTTCGTCGCGTTGCGCCTCGACCGCATCGGCGTCGCCGGCGACTTGGTCAAGCAATCGGCCACAACGCGAGGCGCTGTTGTCGATCTCATGGATGTCCGCACCGAGGTGGCTACGCCCTGATGCCATTCCACCGATCGCGCAGCCGGCACCAATCCAGCCCGGCGTGCCCGGCGTTTGGACGAGCAGCGCTTTGACCTCGGGGGTCGTCGTTGCCTCGAGGGTCGCCATCGCGGCCGTACCGACCAGAATTCCGTCGAGTGGCATGGACGGATAGTCATAAGTCCGCGCCCACGTGCCATCGAGATATGTTGCGGCAATCTCGGGGGTGCCGATACCACCGCCGACGCATACGACAATGTTTTCGCAGGCACGCAGGTCCCCATAGGTCGCAAGGAGAATTTCGTCCAAGTCCTCCCAGGAATGGTGGCCGCCAGCCTTCCCTCCTTCGATTTGCACGATGATCGGCGTCGGCGCGCAATCGTGGGCAATATCGATGACCGCGCGGATTTGTTTGAGGGTGCCCGGCTTGAACACCACGTAACTGAGGTTGGCTGCACGCAATTCCTGGATGAGGGCCGCCGCGTCTTCACGTTCGGGTACCCCTGCGGACACAATCACGGCGTCAATCGCCGCACCATCTGCCCGGGCACGCTGCACGAGTCGCTTCTGCCCAATTTGCATCTTCCACAAATAGGGATCAAGAAAAACCGTGTTGAATTGGTAGGAGCGTCCCGGTTCCAGCAAGTCGCGCATTTCGGCTATGCGATCAGCGAATATCGGCTCCGTGACTTGCCCGCCGCCGGCGAGTTCGGCCCAGAATCCAGCATTCGCTGCCGCGGCGACAATTGCCGCGTCGACGGTCGTCGGGGTCATACCCGCCAGCAAAATTGGCGAACGACCGGTCAGTCTGGTGAATCGCGTTTCCACGCACAGCTGGCCACCAGGCAGCGACACGACGGTTGGCGCGTACGCCGCCCATGGCCTGGATCGGCGCGGTGCCGCACCTGCACTTGTCAGTTCGCGATGCCCACGGCGGGTCGTGGTGGCGATCGACGTGACGCCGCGACCACGCAGTTCGCGCGAGGACAACCGGGTGATGAGATCCGATGGACCGACATCGAGTAGCCACTGCGCGCCGGCGTCGGCTGCGGCGTCGAGTGCCGCGACCCAGTCGACCGGATCGACTATCGATTCCATCGCGAGTGCGCGTGCGCGGATGGCATCGAGTCCACACGTCACAGACCACTCCTGCACCATGTCAGCGGCTTCGACGAGCGCTGGGTGGTGGAACGCGGCCTGTGTGTCGAGCAGTTCGAACACCGGCGCGAATGCCGCGCCGCCGCGACGTTTGTTTTCGCGTTCGGCCTTTTCCAACGTGGCGACCTCTTCACAATGCGACTGCAATATCCGCAGTTGTTCAGGCGGCCCCGATACGACGACCGATCGGCGGCCATTGCGTACTTGTGAAACGACATCGCCGGCCTGTGGAAGCCCCAAAAGGATGTCATCGATCCGCTCGGGCGACACATTGCCGATGCTCAGCATGGTGTCGCCCACCAGATTGCGTCGACGCGCAACGATCGTGGTGGCGACACCAATCATGCGGGCAACAGCGAGAAGTTCTGCGTCGCTGACGTCGCCAAGAGAGGCGCTTGCCAGATGACCCTGAGAATGAGCGACGACGGCAACTGGCGGGTTTATTCGTGGATCGATCCCCTGCTTGCGCAAGGCCTTCAGCCCGGCCAATTGTGCGAGCAGGATTCCGGGAACGGAGACTGCGGCCGTAGAAAGCATCCGGTTTGCCGGAGCCTCGGCGCCATCCTGGCCTTCTGCCGAACCAGCTCCGTCACGTTGATGAGCCCAGCCGACTGGATCGAACGCGGCGCCGACGCGGTCAAACTGGCGAGCCACAGGTGTAATCAACGACTCGGAATTTGACACGAGCGCGGTGATCTCGCCATCGAGTGCAAAGTCTCGAATCAGATCCGCGAGCGGTTCAAGCCACGGTGTCCCCTGACCGCCGAACGCAAGCGTATAGGCCTCTCCGCCGTTAATGCGGTCGACGAGCGATGAACGCCGCTCGATCGATTGGGTGAGTACGTGCGTGGTCAAAGGTTCGATGATCGTCACTGAATTTTCCTTCGCTTGCGGCCGTCGACGCTGAGTGCACGACTGTTCACTGAGATCATGCACCATTGCGGAACGACACGCAAGCATTACATCTCTGCCCTGCATAGATACTGGACTCTTTGAGTCTTTTGAGGCACAAAACAGACACACCTCAACGGTGTACATGCGTGCACTGAAGTAACGTGTGACGACAAAGCAAAACGGGGGACACGGACCGCGGGGCCCCAGCCACCAACCCTCATACCGTCTATTCGGCGGGACCCCAGAAGATCCGTTCGACGACTTTGCGGGCCTGACGGGTCGTGCGGAGATAATCGTCGATCATGAGTTCGGTCTCGTCGGCGCCATAACCCATGAGGTAGGCGACGCCCGCTCGTTCGCTCGCCTGCTCAACCATGGATTCGGCGGCCTTGGCGCGATAAAGCATCACCGCGTTGCGGATACGGCTCACAAGTCGCCATGCCGCCTTGAGAACGACGGCATCCTCCTCGGAAACCAAGTCGGCTTCACAGGCAGCATGAAGCGCGTCAAGAGTCTTGGTCGTGCGCAATCCCGGGACGTGGTGCGCGTGTTCCATTTGCAGGAGCTGCACGGTCCATTCGACGTCGGCGAGCCCGCCCCGACCGAGTTTGAGATGCGTGGCGGGATTGGCCCCACGTGGCAGGCGTTCAGAATCGATCCGGGCCTTGATCCGGCGAATCTCGCGCACATCATCGTCTGAAATGCCCTTGCCGGGCCAGCGAAGCGGATCGATCAGTATGGTGAACTGCTCACACAATTCCCTGTCGCCAACGACGGCCTCAGCCCTCAACAGCGCTTGGGCTTCCCATACCGCCGACCACCTGTCGTAGTAGGCCTTGTAGGAATTGAATGATCGTACAAGCGGTCCTGAGCGTCCTTCCGGCCGCAGGTTCGCATCGACTTCGAGGGCCGGATCGTCTCCGGGCGTTGCCAGCATCCTGCGCAGTTCCACGGCAACCGCCATGGCCGCATCGCCGGCCGCCTTCTCATCGGGTGCTCTTCCGTCGGCACCGGGCAATGGACTGTGCACAAACATGACATCAGCATCGGAGCCGAAGCCCACCTCGTGACCGCCGAGCCGCCCCATCAAGACGATCGCCATGCGGGTCGGCAGAGTCCCTCGTTCGGCTTCGACCACGCCGGTCGCCGCGATCAGGGCGGCGGACAGCGTGCCGGTCGCGATGTCGGTGAGGGCCTCCCCCACTTCGTCGATATCGAGCCGCCCGAGGACGTCGGCGATGCCGATCCTGGAGAGTTCGCGGCGGCGGATCCGGCGTACGGTGCGGATCGCGTCGAGCGGATCGCGATGGCGTCCCGCCGCGGTCTCCATTTCGGTAAGCAGCCGCTCACGCGTACGGGGAACGAGTTCGGCGGCGTCACCAAGCATCGCAACGGACTCGGGGGCCCGCAAAATCAGATCCGTCACATACCTGCTGGATGACAGGATGTGTGCCAACTGTTCGGCACCTTCGCCCTCGTCGCGAAGTTTGCGCAAATACCAGTGGGTCTCCCCGAGCCCCTCGGAAATCTTGCGAAAAGCGAGAAGGCCCGCATCGGGGTCCGGCGATTCGGCGAACCACGACAACATGGCAGGTAGCAACGAGCGCTGGATCGAAGCGCGGCGCGACAACCCCGACGTCAACGCCTTCAGATGGGCGAGCGCTCCGACCGGGTCAACATAGCCGAGGGCGCGGAGGCGCTGTTCGGCTGCTTCGGGCGTCAGACGCAGCCCGTCAGTCGGCAACGAGGCCACAGCTTCGAGCAACGGACGATAGAACAGCTTTTCATGCAGCCGGCGCACTTCGCGCCGGTGGGCCTGCCATTCGCGGACGAGGTTTTCGGCCGGATTGTGGCGAAAACCCATACTGCGACCGATGCGACGCAGGTCTTCTTCGTCCTCGGGAACGAAGTGGGTTCGCCTCAGTTTGAACAACTGGATGCGGTGTTCGAGCGTGCGAAGAAATTCATAGGCCTCTTCCATCGCCGCACCGTCGCGGCGGCCGACATAACCGCCCTTGATGAGCGCGCGAAGACCGGACAAAGTCGTCGGACTGCGCAAACTCTCATCCACGCGACCGTGAACGAGTTGCAGCAATTGCACCGCGAACTCCACGTCGCGGAGGCCGCCGGGACCGAGTTTGAGTTGCCGGTCGATCTGCGCCGACGGTATGTTGTCGACGACCCGACGGCGCATCGCACGTACGTCACTCACGAAGTTGTCACGGGTGCTGGCTGCCCAGATCATCGGGGAGACGGCATCGAGATAGGCCCGACCAAGCTGCTCGTCGCCGGCGGCATACCGCCCCTTGAGCAGGGCTTGAAATTCCCACGTGGTCGCCCACCGCTCGTAGTAATTGACGTGGCTCGACAAAGTGCGGACCAACGGCCCCGATTTGCCCTCGGGCCGCAATTCGGCATCGACTTCCCAAATCACGCCTTCGGCCGTATGTTCGCCGCAGATTCGCATTGTCGCGGCGGCCAGGCGGGTCGCCGCCTTGAGGGCGGCCTGATCGTCAGCGCCGTCGGTCGGTTCGTAAACGAAGATGACGTCGACATCACTGATGTAGTTGAGCTCGCGGCCGCCGGTCTTGCCCATCGCGACGATCGCGAGCCGGCACAGCGCGTCATCGTCTTCATCCCGGCGAGCAATGTCAAGGGCTGCACCCAATGTCGCAACGGCAAGATCGGCGATCTCGGCCGAGGAGTCCTCGAATGACGTCAGCGCCGTCAGATCGCGGGTCGCGATGTGCAGAAGTTTGCGGTGATAGTGGACGCGCAGTTCGTCGGGGGTTTTGGCCGTCCCCATTTGCCGGCGTTGTTCCTCCAGGTCGAGGGCCGTTTTCGAGAGTTCCCCTGCGCCGAGGTCGGTCAGGGATTCGGGATGCTTGGCGAGAAAATCGCCCAGGGCCTGACTGGTGCCGAGCACTATGAGGAGACGCTGACGGAGGACGTCATCGGAGTCCAACAAGGCGAGAAGTTTGGCGGCGCCATAGGGCTCGGCGATGCGGGAAAGCGATTTCAACGCCGTGTCGGGACTGGCGACTCCGGCAATCTGTTCGACCAAAGCGTCCGGTACATCACCCAGCGCAGCCAAGTGCAAAACGGCCGCTTCGCCGGCTTCGAAACCCATACGCGCGAGGTTTCGGGGAACGTCTCGACCATCAGGAGCCACGTGTGCAGGCTACCCGTTGCGCCGACGAGTCGCCTGCTTGCGGTGACGAGTCACTCGCACATCAATTAAGGGCATTTGTGAGTGACTCCCCACGGCAAGTGAGTGACTCGTCGGCATGTGATCAGAGGAGCGGCATGAGCCGATCTATCTCGAACTGCGTCACCTGGGTGCGGTAGTCACTCCACTCGGCCCGCTTGTTGCGGAGGAAGAAGTCGAAGACATGTTCACCGAGGGTTTCGGCAACGAGATCGCTGGTTTCCATCGTGCGGATCGCCTCGTCGAGATTGCGCGGAAGCGGCGCGATGCCGAGGGCCTTGCGCTCGTTTTCGCTCAATCCCCAGACGTCGTCCTCGGCCTCGGGCGGCAGTTCATATTTTTCTTCGATGCCTTTGAGCCCTGCGGCGAGGACAAGCGCAAAGGCCAGGTAGGGGTTGCAGGCCGAGTCGATCGCACGGTTTTCGACACGAGCCGACTGGCCTTTGTGCGGCTTGTACATCGGGACCCGGATCAGTGCCGAACGGTTGTTGTGGCCCCAGCAGACGTAGTTGGGGGCTCCGCCACCGCCGGCGAGGCGTTTGTAGGAATTGACCCATTGATTGGTGACGGCGGTGATCTCGGGAGTGTGGTGCAGGACGCCGGCAATGAACGACCGGCCCGTCTGCGACAACTGGTATTCGGCGCCGGCTTCGTAAAACGCATTTTCGTCGCCCTCGAACAACGAGACATGGGTATGCATGCCGGATCCAGGATGCTCGGTGAACGGTTTGGGCATGAAGGAGGCCCATTTGTCCTGGCTCAGCGCGACTTCGCGGACGACCGTACGGAACGTCATGATGTTGTCGGCGGTCGAGAGGGCGTCGGCATAGCGCAGGTCGATCTCTTGCTGGCCTGGGCCGCCCTCGTGGTGGCTGAACTCGACCGAAATACCCATGTTCTCGAGCATGGTGATGACTTCCCGGCGGAAGTCCTGGGCGCCGCCCTGGGCGGTGTGGTCGAAGTAGCCGCTGTCATCAACCGGAACGGGGCTATCGCCTTTGTCGGGTTTGCCCTTGAACAGGAAGAATTCGATCTCGGGATGCGTATAGAAGGTAAAGCCGGCATCGGCCGCCTTGTGCAGTGTGCGCTTGAGGACATGGCGAGGATCGGCGTATGAGGGACTGCCGTCGGGCATCAGGATGTCGCAGAACATCCGTGCCGTCGCAGGGGTTTCGCCGCGCCACGGGAGAATCTGGAACGTCGACGGATCAGGCTTGGCGAGCATGTCGGCCTCGTGCACGCGGGCGAAGCCCTCGATGGCCGAACCGTCGAAACCGATGCCTTCGGCGAAGGCCCCTCCGAGTTCGGCCGGCGCGATCGCGACGGACTTCAGCGACCCGAGCACATCGGTGAACCACAGGCGGACGAATCGGACGTCGCGTTCTTCGAGCGCACGTAGCACAAAGTCTTCTTGCTTACCCATGTGCCCAGTGTGCCCAATGCGTGTTACCGGGATGTTTCGGGGCTGACCGACCCTACGGTTGGACCCTCGGCGTTCGCTAGACTGGCGCGGTGAATCTGCCGCCGTGTCCCCAATGTGCCTCCGAATACACCTACGAGATGGGCGCTCTCCTCGTATGCCCTGAGTGCGCCCACGAGTGGTCACCAAGTGAGGCGTCCGTCGATCAGTCTGCGGCCGACGACTTCATCATCAAGGACGCCTTCGGCAACGTGCTCGCCGACGGCGACACCGTCACGGTCGTCAAGGATCTCAAGGTCAAGGGCCAGTCGCTGTCGATCAAGGTCGGCACGAAGGTCCGCAACATCCGCCTCGTCGACGCCGCCGACGGCCACGACATCGGCTGCAAGGTCGATGGCTTCGGCCATATGCAACTGAAATCGAGCGTCGTCAAAAAGGCTTGACTCAGCCGCCCCTCTCAGCGGCCTTGCTCTTATCGGTACTTGCGGTGCACGTTCTCGTGCGTGGACTCGCCTGGCTCCCACGACGCAATCCACGGTCCAGTGCCCTCGGACGCGTCGATCACGCCTTCCTCGAGCCAGGCGAACTCCCCTTCGAGCACCCGGTCCGCCAGGTTCTTGTCGGCGTCATCGGTGTTGTGCCACAAGCCGGTGAACAAGTCGTCGACGCGGACACGCGCCTGGGCGCAGAAAACGTCGGCGAGTTCGTAGGCTGTCTCGGCCTGGGACGGCTCAGTCATCCGTAGCATCTCCGCGCGCGAACACGCCGCCGCCATCGCGAACAACTCAGCACCGATGTCGACGATGCGTCCGAGGAAAACCTGTTTGTATTCGAGTTTTGCCTGCCAGCGACTCATCCCGTAAAACGTCTGCCGCGCCAGCTTGCGCGATGATCGTTCGACGTATCGCAGATGCTTGGCAAGCACGCCGAGCTCGCTATAGGACGACGGGATCGTGCCCTTGCCGGCGGCGAGCTTCGGCAGCCACGTGGCGTAGAACCCGCTGGCTTTTGCGGCGGCCTTTGCCTTGGCCCTCAGATCGGCATCGGCCGTTGCGAGATCGCCGGCCACACTCAGGTGGGTGTCGACGGCCTCGCGGGCGATGAGCAAATGCATGATTTCCGACGAGCCTTCGAAGATCCGGTTGATCCTCAAGTCGCGCAGCAACTGTTCGGCCCCCACGGCGCGTTCGCCACGGGCCGCGAGCGAATCGGCCGTCTCGTAACCGCGGCCGCCACGGATTTGGATCAGTTCGTCGGCTACCTTGCACGCCATCTCACTTGACCACAGTTTGGCGAGTGCCGCTTCGATCCGGATGTCCTTGCTTCCGGCATCGGCGAGCTCGGCTGACAGCTCGAACACTGCCTCCATCCCGAATGTCGTCGCCGCGAGGAACGACAGCTTTTGCGCAACCGCCTCGTGTTTGCCAACGGGACGGCCCCATTGCACCCGGGCATTCGACCAACCGCGGGCGATCTTGAGCGACCATTTGCCCGCGCCAACGCACATTGCCGGGATCGACAACCGCCCGGTGTTCAGTGTGGTCAGAGCGATCTTGAGACCTTCACCCTCCTTGCCGATCCGGTTCTCCACCGGCACCCGCACCTGATTGAAGCGGGTGACGCCGTTTTCTATCCCTCGTAGGCCCATGAACACGTTTCGGTTTTCCACCGTGATGCCGGTTGCGTCCATATCGACAATGAAGGCGCTGATCCCGCCACGTTGGCCGTCATGCTTGGGCACAAGAGCCATCACGACGACGATTTCGGCGATGACCCCGTTGGTGGTCCACAGTTTCACCCCGTCGAGAAGGTAGGCGCTGCCGTCCTCGGTCGGCGTCGCCGTCGAGCCCATACGGGCCGGGTCCGAACCGACGTCGGGCTCGGTCAGCAAGAATGCCGTGATCGCACCCCCTGCGCACCGGGGTAGGAAAGCCTTCTTCTGCTCCTCATTGCCGAACATCTTCACCGGCTCGGGAACGCCGATGGACATGTGCGCCGACACCAGGGCGCCCATACTCGGATGGACCGACCCGAGCAGAGTCAACGCCTTACCGTAGTGCAGCATCGACAATCCGAGCCCGCCGTATTCGGTGGGGATCTTCATCCCGAAGACACCAAGATCGGCGAGCCCGTTGATGTAGGCGTCGGGGATCTGCGAGTCGCGCTCAATCCGGCCGCCGTCGAGGCCTTCGCAATATGCCCTCAGGTTGGCGAGAAACTCCTCACCCGGGGCAGCATCGGCGGCAGATTGGCGTGGATGCGGGTGGATCAGCGACCAGTCGAACTTGCCGAGGTAAAGCTCCTTGGCAAAGCTGGGTCGTTGCCAGCCAGACTCTCGGGCCTCCTCGGCGACCTCGCGGGCCTCCTTTTCACTGACATTGGCGCTCGCTCCGACGGTTTCGGTACTCATGGTCGACCCTTCCGTTGCCTGTCCCCGCTGTTACCTCCCAGTAATACTCGGTTGGAGCCAAACTGGGAAGAGCTATGTCAGACGGCGACGACCTCATGACGTCATACGAAATGAGGCCTCTGGTGCTCGATTCCTATGACGCTGGTCGAAAAGATCGGCAAGTTCGCAAGATAGGCTCACAGCGTGCCTCAACTTCGACTCGCTCTTGCGCAGATCAACCCCACGGTGGGTGACATCGACGCCAACGCCACGCAGGTTCTCGACTTCAGTCGCAAGGCCCACGCAATGGGCGCCCACGTCATCGCGTTCCCGGAAATGATGCTTACCGGTTATCCCATCGAAGACCTCGCGCTGCGCGCGAACTTCGTCGACGCCTCGAGGGCCGCGGTCACGGCCCTCGCGCTGGAGTTGGCGAACGCAGGAATGGGTGATCTCGTTGTCATCGTCGGCTACCTCGACCGCCTGGACCACGCCCCCGACCGGCTCGGTGTTCCCAAAGGAGCGCCGACAAATGCCGCCGCCGTGATCACCGGCGGCGAAATCGTGACACGTTATTTCAAACACCATTTGCCCAACTACGGAGTGTTCGACGAATTCCGCTGGTTCGTGCCCGGCAATGTCATGCAGGTTCTGCAGGTCAACGGCATCGACATCGGCTTGGTCATCTGCGAGGACATCTGGCAAGACGGACCCAGTGCTGCGTGTGCCGCCGCCGAAACGGCGTTGCTGCTGGTCATCAACGGTTCGCCCTATGACCGCGACAAAGACGACGTCCGCCACGAGTTGTGCGCCCGCCGTGCCCGGGAAGGCAAATGCACCCTGGCCTATGTCAACATGATCGGCGGCCAGGACGACCTCGTCTTCGAAGGCGACTCGATCGTCGTCGACCAGACCGGGGACATCCTGGCCCGAGCCGGCCAATTCACCGAAGAAATCCTCGTCGTCGACCTCGACTTGCCGGCGGCCACCGCGCCAATGCCCGACCCTGAGGCTCGCTTCGGCGGCTTCAAGGTTGAGCGTTTCGTCCTCTCGACCGATGCACTGGCGCCGTATGAACCGATCGCGCGACCCGAAGTGACTCCGCGGCTCGGGGACATGGCCGAAACCTATGCTGCCATCGTTCTGGGTCTGCGCGATTATGTCCGCAAAAACGGTTTCAAGACCGTACTCATGGGCGTTTCCGGGGGCATCGACTCGACCCTCGTCGCCGCTATCGCCTGCGACGCGATCGGCGCCGACAACGTCTACGGCGTGTCCAATCCGAGTGACTGGTCCAGCGAACACTCCAAGACCGACGCGGCCGAGCTCGCCCGACGCACCGGCATGCATTTCGACACCGTGCCGATCGCGCCGATGATCGATGTGTTTACCGATCACATAGAGATAGACGGCCTGGCACTCGAAAACCTGCAGGCCCGCATTCGGGCGGTCATCTGGATGGCATTGTCCAACCAACACGGCCACCTCGTCCTGGCCTGCGGAAACAAATCCGAACTCGCCGTCGGTTATTCGACGATTTACGGCGACGCCGTCGGCGGGTTCGCGCCACTCAAGGACGTACCCAAGACCCTCGTCTGGGCACTTGCCAGCTGGCGAAACGAGATTGCGACAGTCCGGGGAGAAACACCGCCCATCCCCGAGGACACCATCGCCAAACCGCCGAGCGCCGAACTCCGGCCAGGCCAGTTGGACAGCGATTCGCTGCCGCCTTATGACGTGCTAGACCGGATCATCGAGGAATACGTCGCGAAAGACCGCGGTTCACGCGAAATTGTTGCCGCGGGCTACGACAAAGAAACCGTCGAGCGGGTCATCGCACTCATCGACGGGGCCGAATACAAACGCCGTCAATATCCTCCGGGGCCCAAGGTGTCGGGTCGCAATTTCGGTCGCGACTGGCGCGTACCGATCACGAACCGTTGGCGCGAAACGCTTTAGGGTAGACAGTCAATCTCGGCGACTGTTTCGCCTATGCCTTGGCCAAGGAAACTGGCGAGCCGCTGCTGTTCGAGGGCGACGATTTCAGCCACACCGATATTGTGCCTGCGCTCTGATTCACGTGTGCCATGTCACAGCGCCCGAACGTCAACCTGTGGCAGTCTGGAGCGGTCCGTGGACTCCGTCAGGGAGCCGCGAGAAGTGGAGGAACACGATGTCAGAGAACACTGTCCCTGAAGAGACTGCACCGTATGGTTCCGGCGCACCGGCCACCGAAGGCCCGGCGCCTGTCCGCAGGGTCCGCACACATCACCTGCAGCAATGGAAAACCGAAGGCACCAAATGGGCCATGCTCACCGCCTACGACCAATATTCGGCCGCAACCTTCGATGAAGCCGGCATCCCGGTCATGCTCGTCGGCGACTCGGCATCCAACAATGTTTATGGCAACGAGACGTCGCTGCCGGTCACGGTCGATGAGCTCCTCCCCCTCGTACGAGCCGTCACCCGATCGGCCAGGCGCGCCCTTATCGTGGCCGATCTGCCGTTCGGGTCCTACCAGGGCTCGCCCCAACAGGCCTTCGACACCGCCGTGCGGTTCATGAAGGAAGCCAATGCCCACGCCGTGAAGCTCGAAGGCGGATTACCGATGGTTCCGCAGGTCAAACTTCTGACCGATGCGGGCATACCCGTCATGGCGCACATCGGTTTCACCCCGCAGGCCGAACACAATCTCGGCGGTTATCGCGTCCAGGGTCGCGGTGATGCGGCCGAAAGGCTGATCGCCGAAGCCAGGGCCCTCGAAGAGGCCGGCGCCTTCGCCATCGTCATGGAGATGGTCCCGGCACCGGTCGCTGCCCAGGTCACCAAGGCCGTGAACATCCCGACGATCGGCATTGGCGCCGGCATCGATTGTGACGCGCAGGTGCTCGTCTGGCAAGACATGATGGGTCTGCGCACCGGCAAGGCGCCACGATTCGTCAAGCGTTATGCCGACTTGCACTCGGTCATGCTCGAAGCCACCAAGGCCTATGTGTCAGACGTCGCGGACGGTTCGTTCCCGGCCGCCGAGCACTCTTTCGAAAGCTGAACGGCTACTCCTTGTCGAGCTCGTAGGTGGCGATGATTTTGAGTGCTTGCTGGCATTGCTGGTAGTTGTCATTGGCCAGGGCTGCGTCTCGTAGGTTGCTCAGTGCCTGCGTCGACGCAACACGCGCAACTCTTGCGGCCAGGTCGCGGTTGGACAAGGGTGCGTGCAGCCGCAGCGCATCAAAGGCCCGGCGAAGCTTGTCCGGCGGCGGATCGAGCGCTGCCCTGTCCAGATCGTGTTCGACATTGCCCAGCGCCCGGACCATATCGAATTGGTCAACGAACGAGATCAGCCGTTCGATGCCTGAAACCTGTTTGCCGAGCGCGTCGAGTTTCTTGGGGCAATTGCCCGCTTCCGCTCGCTTCGAAAGACTGGCGACCGTCGCATGGGCGTCATCCCACTGGCGGGCGAGCGCCGATCGCGACTGCCCGGGGTTCTCTCCCATGTCTTTGCGCAACGTGTCGAACCTGGTCGCACATTGCGCTGCCAGAACGCGAGTGGCCGACGACGTGGGTGCGGGGTCTGCCTTCCAACCCCAAAAATTCAAACCGAGAGTGGTGATGATCGCCCAGACGACGAGATTGCCGACCGGAACCCAGGCAGCACGTTTGGGATGAGGGCGCGCCCAACGCGAAACAAGCACCGCACCGGGAATCAGGAGCATCACAAACAGAACGACTCCCCACCACGGCGCGAATTGCGAACTCGCGACGGCGATCCACAACAGCACGAAGAGTCCGGCCACGCCGATCCAGGGGCCGGACCGCTCGAGGCGGATCCGACTCTGGTTGTTGAGGCTCACCCAGTCGGCTTGTCTTCGCCAGCACTGCCGTTGGGCGCAGAATCATTCCAGTCGGGGTCGCTCTCCCACGCCTCGGTGCGTTCGGCCGCGGTCTCCAACGCGCGCGAAGCCTGCTCGGACGTGTCATAGGGCCCCATGCGATCGGCGGCCTTGCAACCGTCCTCGCCTTCAACGGTGTGGTGGTTCAGGCAGAAATAATACTTGTCACTCATGGCCCCCATACTGCCTCATCAGCACCGCATAGAATGCTTTCGTGAGTGTTTTGACTGCAGGGACCTTGTCCCCCGAACGTGCCGTGCCCGGATCCATCGACCGCCCCGAATATGTCGGTCAAGCCGTGCCGCTGCCCTATAACGGGCCATCAGTGCGTGACGCCGACACCATTGCCCGTATGCGGATCGCCAGCCGAATCGCCGCCCAGGCCCTCGATGCCGTCGAAGCCGCGATCGCGCCGGGAGTCACCACGGATGAGCTCGACCGGGTCGGTCACGAATTCCTGATTTCCAACGGCGCCTATCCGTCGACACTCGGTTACAAGGGCTACCCCAAATCGCTGTGCAGCAGCGTCAATGAAGTCATCTGCCACGGCATCCCCGATGACCGTCCACTGGCCGACGGCGACATCGTCAACATTGACATCACCGCCTACCTCGACGAAGTCCACGGCGACACCAACAAGACCTATCTCGTCGGCGACGTCGACCAGGAATCACGATTGCTGGTCGAACGCACCCTCGAAGCGACCATGAGGGCCATTCGAGCCGTCAAGCCCGGTCGCCAGATTAATGTGATCGGCCGGGTCATCGAGTCATATGCCAAACGATTCGGTTACGGAGTGGTTCGCGATTTCACCGGTCATGGTGTCGGGCCCGCATTCCACGACGGGCTGATCATCCCGCACTATGACGATCCTCGTTTCGACACGGTGATCAAACCGGGTATGACGTTCACCATCGAGCCCATGCTCACGCTCGGCACGGCCGATTGGGACATGTGGGAAGACGGCTGGACCGTCACGACTCAGGATAAATCGCGGACTGCTCAGTTCGAGCACACGCTCCTCGTCACGGACGATGGCGCCGAAATCCTGACGCTGTCCTGAACAGGTCGGGATTGACGAACGAATCGACCTGACGCCGTCATAACGACCTCGAGGTCGATTCTTGAGTCTCATACGGGTCGGATCGGGGCGAATGAGTCGGCCTGTAAGCCGGATCCTGTGGGGCCGCTGAACTTAATCTTTGGCTCCGGCGGCCATCTATCTAGGCGACACATTGCTGCGCCGCTCTGGCAACCTACCCGCTGACATTGGACGAGCAGTCCGTCAGCGCCGGCGTCCCGCGGACGGAACACCACTTGGTCTTGCTCCCAGTGGGGTTTACCTAGCCGCTCCGGTCACCCGGAGCGCTGGTGAGCTCTTACCTCACCGTTTCACCCTTACCCGCACCTTCGCCGTCTCCGTGAGCGAGCGTGCTCACTCACGATCGGGCAAAGGCCGCTGGCGGTCTAATTTCTGTGGCACTGTCCCGCACGTCACCGTGGGTGGCTGTTAGCCACCACCGTTGCTCTATGGAGTCCGGACTTTCCTCGGTGAACCTAAATTCAACGCGGCCGCCCGGCCGACTCATTCGCAATGATTACTCTACCGTTGGTTAGTGCCGCCTCGTGACCCACGATGCCGGTTCACTCACGCCGGCCGCCGCGTTCCTCGTCGCGATCATGGTGCTGGCCCAGGCCTGCGCCGACGACCTTGCGCGGATTCCACGCCCCCGGGTTCGTGACGACACCGTTCATCGTCGCATTGTTCACGGTTGTTCTATGGGCGTGGACATCTCTCATCCGGTGATCTGTAGGGTCATGGCGTGCTCATCTTGTTGCCGCCGTCCGAAGGCAAAACCGCGCCCGTTTCGGGCTGGCCTCTCGACCTCGAATCGTTGGGCCTCGGCACTCTCAATCCGACCCGTGAGCGCATTCTCAGCAGTCTGATCGCCGTCAGCAGTGGCAATGCAAAAAGGGCGATGGACCGGTTGGGGCTTGGCAAGACCCAGGCCGATGCCCTCCCCCGAAACGCCAATCTCCGCAACGAACCCACGGCCCGCGCCGACTCCGTCTACAGCGGGGTCCTCTATGCCGCCCTCGACCTCGCTTCACTTGACGACATCTCACGCAAAACTGCCGACGAATCGGTGGGAGTCGCCAGCGCCCTTTTCGGCCTGGTCAGGCCCGGCGACTTCATACCGGCTTATCGACTGTCCGGAGATGTCATGCTCCCCCGGCTCGGGTCCGTTGCCGGCATCTGGCGCAAGAAACTCGGCCCCGTCCTCGCCGAACTCGTCGGGGACAGTCTGCTCATCGACCTTCGTTCGGGTATGTATGTCAACCTGTACAGGCCTGCCGGAGAACTTGCCGACCGCACCGCGACGATACGGGTTCTGCATGAGCACAACGGCACTCGAAAGGTCGTCAGCCACTTCAACAAGGCGACGAAGGGCCACATCGTCCGGGCATTGCTCCAAACCGGAGCCAATCCGGCCACTGTGGACGACCTGGAAACCGCGCTGAGAGACCTGGGCTGGACGGTCGAACGTCAGGGCAACCGCCTCGACGTCATAGTTTCTGAGGTCTAAACCGGACTGTCCCCGAGATTTGGCCGACCAAGCACCTCATCCAGAGGGAATCAGCCGAAACGACGTGCCCTAGCCGCCAAATCTTGGGGAGGAGCTGGCTAGTCCGGGACGAGGGAAAAGTTGCGGAGGGACGGGGTGCCATCGGGCCACCACTGGATCGTGGTGATCGAGGCGGGAGCGAGTTCCATCTTGTAGATCGAGCGCATCGGCGCATCGAGGGCAAGCCGCACCATCATCTTGATGGGAGTCACGTGGCTGACGGCAACAATTGTCTTGCGGGCGTAATCGCGTAACAACCGGTCCCGCGCCACCATGACTCGCTCATAGACCGAGTCAAATGTTTCGCCGCCGGGAGGCGCAATGGCGGTCGAGCCGAGCCACTCCTGAATTTCGTCGGGCCAGCGATCGAGGATTTCGGCGAAACTGTAGCCGTCCCACTCGCCGAAGGCGGCTTCGGCGATGCCGGGCTCGAGATCGACGTCGAGACCGAGTTCGCGGCCGACAAAGCCGGCGGTTTCGCGAGTCCGGCGCAATGGCGAGGACACGACAGCGTCGATGGTGCCTTGCCTTTTGATCCAGTCGGCAGCCCGTGCAGCCTGCTCTTCACCGGTCGCGTTGAGGCCAGGATCGGTGCCGCCGCTGCCACAGAAGAGTTTGCGGAGGGTGTTGTCGGTGACACCGTGGCGCAACAGAATGACGGTGGTGGCTTCGCCGTGCAGATGATTGCGCCAACCGATGAGCGGGTTCTTTTCCTTCGCGTTGTCGGTCGAGACAAGAGGCACGGCGGTTTTGCCTTGCGCCTCATCCAGGGCGGCATTCAGGATCGCGTCGGCAGCCTCGTTCTCCTCCCGCGGAACCCAGGTCCACTCGACGCCGAATGGCGCAAGCTTCTGCGCCTCGATTGCGAGCGGCCGCAGGGACGGATGTTTGACCTTCCAGCGACCTGCCATTTGCTCGATGACGAGCTTGGAGTCCATCCGGACTTCCAACCCGGCATCGGGGGTATGTGCGCGATGAAGTTCGAGACCGGCGATGAGTCCGCGGTATTCGGCCACGTTGTTGGTGGCCACCCCGATCGCCTCGGCCCGTTCGGCGATGATCTCGCCGGTCTCGGCATTGCGGATGAGCGCACCATAAGCGGCCGGCCCGGGATTGCCCCGGGAGCCGCCGTCGGCCTCCATGATGACCCGCATTGTTAGACCCCGGATTCGGGCGTACGCACCAGGATCCGGTCACATTCGGGGCAGCGCAACACGTCGTCGTCGGGCTGAGCGAAGAGTTCGCGCAGATCACCGCCATTGAGCTCGAGCCGACAGCCCTCGCAGCGGCGGGCCCGCAGCGCGGCGGCCCCAATTCCGTATTGCTTGCGGATCTTTTCGTAAAGGGCGGTCAGGTCATCGGGAACTTTTTGTGCGATCAGTTCGCGTTCGGCGACGGCCCCGCGGGCTTCCTTGTCGATCGCGACAATCTTGGCGTCCCGGGCGATGGCCGCTTCATCGAGCGCCGTATTGATGCCAGCGAGTTCGGCCGTGACCGCTTCAAGGCGAGCCTGAGCCGCTTCAAGGGCTTCCATGATTTCGAGTTCTTCGTCTTCGAGCGTTGCGATTCGCCGGTCCAGCGCAACGATCTCGTGTTGCATGTTCGAGAGATCCTTGGCGTTGGTGATCTGGCCGGAGGACATACGTTCTTCGTCGCGCACACGGCGGGCCCTGACCTGCTCGACCTCACCGTCCGCTTTCTTTTGTTCGCGGTTCAGATCCGACGCCGCCGTATCCGCTTCGACCCGTAGTCCATTGACTTGGGCCGCTTTGGCGGTGAGTTCGGCGATGACGGTGTTTTCGGGCAGCGAATTCTTGCGATGAGTCAATTGCGCGAGGGTTGAGTCCTGCGCTTGCAAGTCGAGCAACGAGAGTTGCGCGAAGGGATCGGCTTTCAGAGTTCGCTCCTTTTTTGAGTTGTTCCGAGTTGGGTTGTTGCGAGAAAAGTCCACGGATCGGTGACGATCTGCGAAACACTGATGACCACGGTATCCCCTAGCCGCACACCGAGTTCCTTCGCCGCGACGCGAAGCCAGGTCCATTCCGCGGCCCAGTGCGGCACGTCGATCACCGCGGGTGCGCCGGCGACCTCGAGATGCTCGCTCACCGGGTGGTGGCGCAGGTCAGAACTGACATAGACATCGGCACTGGCCGCAGCTGCGTTGCCCAACAGGAAGTCGCCCGAACCACCGCACAGGGCGACAGTATGAATGATGCGCGAAGGATCGCCGGCCACCCGGGTGGCGCTGTGGTGGGCCGGAAGAGCGGCCGCGACCGCCTGCGCGAATTCGGCGAGACTGACAGGTTGAGCAAGAGTGCCGATGCGACCGCTGCCGCGGTGTTCGTCCTCGGCGGCAACCGGCTCGAAGATGTCAACGACGGGCACCTCGTAGGGATGGGCAGCGTGCAGGGCCCCGAGGATCCGACTGCGCAGATTGCGGGGAGCAATCATCTCGATGCGGGTTTCGGCAACGTTTTCGACCGCACCGATCTGCCCGATCGCCGGGTTCGCTCCGTCCAGTGGCCGGAAGAAGCCGGTGCCGACCGAGCTGAATCCGCTGCGGTCGTAATTCCCCATCGAGCCGGCGCCGGCGGCGTGCATCGCCGCGATGACCTTGACCGCATCGCCGTGCGGGACATACGTGACCCAACGGTCGACGGGGTCTTCGCGATCCGGGTCGAGCGGTCGGATGTCGGTGAGGCCGAGTGCTAACGCCATCGACTCGGAGACGCCGAGGGCCGGCGAATCGGCGTTGGTGTGGCACGTGTGGAGGGCGACCCCGTTCGCGATGAGCGTATGGACGACCTTGCCCTTGGGCGTCGTCGCCGCGACACTCGTGACGCCTTTGAGATACAGCGGATGATGAGTGACGAGCAGATCGGCGCCCCAGCCAACGGCCTCGTCGACAACGGACTGGACCGGGTCTATGGCGAACAGGATCCTGGCGACTTCGGCGTCCGGATCACCGACAACGGTCCCGACGGCATCCCAGTCGGCGGCCCAACGCGGGTCATACAAGTCGTCCAGTTCGGCAACCACTTCGCGTAACGACCTGCTCATGAGGTGAACCTTAGTGGGCCTTTGTTTGTATTGGACTATCCGGCGGGTCAGCGGGCGTAGCTGCGGAGCGCGGGCTTTGCCGGTCCAGCGTGGGTCAGCGCGTCGATGCCTACGAGCCGGGCCGCTTTGCCATAGGCCATCTCAAAATGTTCGACGAGCTCCGTCGGACAAATGGCGTGCACCATCGCGCGGTCCCAGTTCCACGACCAGTTGGCTTTGGAGTTGGAGGTCGTTCCGTGGACGAACAGTATCGGCGCTCGCTTCGCGGTCCGGAGATTTCCCGCACAGGTAAGGGCTTTGTTCATCGTCGTCTCGGAAACCGTGAGGCGCGGGCCGGCGTCACGGACTCGCCTTGTCCTTTGTTGATTGTGCACAAAATAGTGCTGCTATTTCGTCTTGGCAGGACATTGGATTGGCCTCTACCGCAGCTTAGTGTTGCAGCTCACATCTCTTGATCGAAAGGTTCAACCCGCACATGGAACCCGGCTACCTGCCCTGGAACAAAACCGGCGACGCAGCCGACCGTCCGTGCTTTCGCGACGACAACGTCGAGCTCACCTACGGTGAGTTTGCCCAGCGCGTCGACGCGTTCGCCATCCAACTCGCCGACAAGGGCCTCCGCCCCGGCGATGTCCTCGCGGTCATGCTCCCCAATCGGGTTGAACTCGTCGTGGCGATCTTCGCGGCATGGCGCCTGGGTGCCGCTGCCACGCCAATCAACCCCGCATTCACTGCCACCGAAGCCGACTTCCAGATTGGCAATTCCGGGGCCCGTCTTGTCGTCAATCTCGGCACGGAATTCCCCGCCAACGGCCTTCCCACGATCCACGTCGCCGACATCACTGCCGAGACTGACGCCACACTTTTGGCACCGCATACGGTCCAGAGCGACGACCTCGCGCTGCTGGTTTATACGAGCGGCTCGACCGGCAAGCCAAAAGGCGTGATGCTCGACCACGGCAACCTTCTGGCGATGGCAATACAGATGGTCGACCGCATGACAATCACCAGCGACGACCATTGCCTGCTCATCTTGCCACTGTTCCACAGCAACGCGCTGCTGGTCAGCGTGCTCTCCCCGATGCTCGCCGGCGCTCAGGTCACCGTCATGGGCAAGTTCTCGCCCGAGCCTTTCCTCGGGCTCATCGAGACAGTCAAACCGACCTATTTTTCAGGCGTGCCAACGATCTTCGCCCTGTTGGCGGCGCTGCCCGCGGACGTCATGCCCGACACTTCCTCTCTGCGGTTCGCCGTGTGCGGTGCCGCACCGGTCTCCCAGGAGTTGCTCACCAAATCCGAAGAACGCTTCGGGCTCGTCATCATCGAGGGGTATGGCCTCACCGAAGGCACCTGCTGTTCGGCCTGCAACCCGATCAAGGGAACCCGCAAACTGGGCACCGTTGGCCCTGCCATGCCCAGCCAGATCATCGCGATCATGGACCCGGACGACAAGTTCGTCCCGACCGGCGAGACGGGCGAGGTCGTCATCTCCGGGCCGACTGTCATGAAGGGTTACCTCGGCAATCCCGAGGAGACCGCGAAAACGATCCGCGGCGGCTGGCTGCATACCGGCGATGTCGGCCTTCTCGACGAAGACGGCTACCTCACGCTTGTCGACCGGATCAAAGACATGATCATCCGCGGCGGCGAAAACCTCTACCCCAAGGAAATCGAGTCCACGCTCTTCGAAGTCGACGGCGTCCTCGAAGCGGCGGTCGTCGGCAAGCCCGATTCCGTCCTGGGTGAGGTGCCGGTGGCCTACGTCGCGCTCTACCCGGACTCACCCGTCACCGAGACCGAACTTCTCGAACACTGCCGAATCCACCTCACGAGGGTGAAGGTTCCGGTCAGTATCACCATCGTCGACGCCATACCGAAAAACCCGGTCGGCAAGATCGACAAGCCCACCTTGCGCAGATCGCTTCAGCCGCAGTCGGCCTAACGCCCCTCAAGAACGTATGAACGCGAGCGCCGCTCGCGTTATTTGCCCTGCACAAAGGAGAAATCATGGGCTTCAAAACTGCTGACATGCCGCCGGTCGACCCGGCGGAATTCGGCAACCTGCCCTTCATGGACCGGATGAAACTGCTCGCCATCCACTGGTGCGAATACGGTTTCGGCAGTCCCAAACAGATCCATATGCTGTATGTCTACAAACTCCTCGTCTATGCCGTGCTCGGACTGACGCTGGTGTGGGCGACAACACCGGGTCTGGGCGCCATCACCGACATCGGCTCCTGGTGGGCCGAGCCGATCGTCTACCAGAAGCTCATGGTCTGGACCATCGCCTTCGAGATTCTCGGACTGGCCTCGTCCTCGGGTCCGCTCGCCTTCAAGTTCAGTCCGATGATCGGCGGTGTGTTGTATTGGACGAAGATCGGCACTCTTCGCGCCCCACCGTGGCCCGAAAAGGTTCCGCTCACCGGCGGCGACCACCGCACCCTCTGGGATGTCACGCTCTATTACCTGCTGCTGCTCAATGTCGCTTTCCTGCTGTTCATGCCGGGAGTCCAAGCCGCCGATTGGTCGGGCGAAGCGGGGCTGATGAATCCGATCCCGATCGCGACCTACCTGGTTCTGCTTGTCATCATGGGATTGCGCGACAAGGTGGTCTTCCTGGCCTCTCGTGCTGAGCAATACATGCCGGCGCTGTTCTTCTTCGCCGTCTTCGGCCTCGTCGACATGATCGTCGCCGCGAAGATCGCGATCGTCATCATCTGGATTGGTGCCGGCGTTTCGAAGTTCGGCCGCCATACAACCAATGTGGTGGCGCCGATGCTGAGCAACACGCCATGGATCACCTCGCTGCGGTTCAAGCGTTCGCTCTATAGAAACTTTCCAACCGACATCCGCCCGTCGAAGATCAGCAGCGCGTTCGCCCACCTCGGCGGCACCATCGTCGAGCTCGCGCTCCCGTTGATCCTTCTGTTCTCCACGAACACGACGATCACTTTGCTGGCGATTCTCGGTATGGTCGCCTTCCATCTGGTCATCACGTCAACGTTTCCGCTCGCGGTGCCGCTGGAATGGAACGTGTTCTTCATCTTCACAGTCGGGTTCCTGTTCTGGAACTTCCCCGCGGGCGACGGATATGGCGTGGGCGACATGAGTTCACCGTGGCTGCTCGCGGCTGTGCTGGTCGGACTGCTGTTCTTCCCGATCCTGGGCAATCTGCGGCCAGATCTCGTGTCCTTCCTGCCTTCGATGCGCCAGTACGCGGGCAACTGGGCCTCAGCGACGTGGGCCTTCCGCGGCGACGGCGAGAAGTTGCTCAACGAACACATAATCAAGGCCTCGACCAACCAGGTGGACCAGTTGACGGCTGCATACGGGCCCGAGGTCGCCGAAATCTTCATGCAGAAGGCGATGGCCTGGCGCACTATGCACAGTCAGGGTCGCGGACTTGCGTCGTTGATGATGCGCCACCTCGACAAGATGGAGAACTACTCCATCCGCGAAGGCGAGTTCACTTGCTCGACCCTCTTGGGCTGGCAATTCGGTGACGCGCACCTCCACGATGAACGACTCATCAGCGCGGTGCAGAGGCGTTGCAACTTTGCGCCCGGCGAACTCATAGTCGTGCATGTCGAATCGCAGCCGATCCATAAGAAGACGCAGGCCTACCGGGTCATCGATGCGGCCCTCGGCGTCGTTGAGCGCGGCACCTATGTCGTCAAGGACGCGACCGATGAGCAGCCGTGGTTGCCAAACGGTCCGATCCCGCACCAGGTCACCTGGACGGCTCCGGGTTATTCGGCTCCGGGTGTGCATGCCAAGGTGACTGTGTGACGAATGCGGTCGTGGTCGGCAGCGGGCCCAATGGACTCGCTGCCGCCCTTACTCTGGCCGAGCGTGGCATCAAGGTCCGCGTCCTCGAAGCACGCGACACGATCGGCGGCGGCACCCGGTCGAGCGAAAACACGTTGCCAGGACTGATCCACGACGACTGTTCGGCGTTCCATCCCACCGGTGTGGCTTCGCCTTTCATGCAGTCGCTAGGGCTCGAGAAGTATGGCCTGACTTGGCTGTGGCCCGAGATCGAACTCGCGCACCCGCTCGATGACGGCCGGGCTGCACTCTTGTGGCGGGACGTCGGCCGTACGGCTCAGGGCCTCGGGGTCGATGGTGCAGCCTGGGCAAAACTGTTCGGCCGCTCCGCACGCAATTTCGATGCGCTCGCCGAGGACGTGTTTCGGCCGATCATTCACATTCCGGACCATCCCATCAAACTCGCCCATTTCGGGCTGAACGCGTTGCTGCCGGCGAACTGGTCAGTCAAACGCCTTCAGACCGAGGAAGCGCGCGGCCTGTTCGGCGGCCTCTCCGCGCACGTGTTCGGCAGGTTGGACACGCCGCTGTCGAGTTCGGTTGGAATCATGCTCGGCGCCGCAGCACATGCCTATGGCTGGCCAGTGGCCAAAGGCGGATCGCGCGCCATCACCGACGCCATGGCGGCGAAGCTGACCGAACTCGGCGGCACCATCGAAACCGGAGTCATGATCACCTCGGCCGACCAAGTGGGCAATCCCGACATCCTGATGCTCAACGTGGCGCCCGATGCCGCGGCACGCATCCTGGGTGAGCGGCTTCCCCGCCGGATCCGACGCTCCTACAAACACTTTAAATTCGGTCCTGGAGCCTTCAAAGCCGACTTTGCCATCGAGGGGGACATCCCGTGGGCAAACCCCGACGTGGGCCGCGCGGGAACCGTCCACCTCGGCGGCACGTTCGAACAGATCGCCGAGGCCGAAGCGCAAACCGTGCGCGGCGAAATGCCGGCTTTGCCGTTCACCTTGCTTGGCCAGCAATATCTCGCCGATCCCTCACGTTCGGCCGGCGGCTTCAACCCGATT
This sequence comes from Aeromicrobium sp., assembly GCA_014377785.1. Taxonomy (GTDB): domain Bacteria; phylum Actinomycetota; class Actinomycetes; order Propionibacteriales; family Nocardioidaceae; genus JACMOZ01. The sequence continues at coordinate 7,149 of JACMOZ010000419.1, read as the reverse complement.
TATGCCTATGCCCATGTGCCGCACGGCTACCCCTACGATGCGACCGAGGCGATCACCGCGCAGATCGAACGCTTTGCACCCGGCTTTCGCGGCCAGATCCGCAGCACGTTCGTCCGCAATATTGCCGACATGGAGGCCTACAACCCGAACTTTGTCGGCGGGGACATCAGTTCGGGTTACAACAACGTTCGCCAAATCACGATGCGACCCCGCATTGCACTCAACCCCTACAAAACCGGCGTGCCGGGCGTCTACCTCTGCTCAGCATCCACACCACCGGGCGCCGGCGTACACGGTATGAGCGGATTCAATGCCGCCACTTCGGCGCTGGGCTACCTTGACAAGAACTGAAGCGAGGTGAATCGATGAGTCAGGACATTCAAGGAACCACCGGAAATGCAACGGGTGCCACCGTGTCCGGACTCGTCACTGAAGTCGCCCGCCGCCTGCGCTTGAGGCAGGCCGAAATCACCGATGGCATGAGCGAGGTTCTCGCGCGTGACGTCGCCGGACTCGACGACGATCCACAACTCGTCGAGATGCTGTATGCCAGCGTCGAAGGCAATGTCAGCACCATCTTCCATGTCCTCGGCAACGACATCCCGCTGGAACATCTACAGCCGACGACCGCAGCTGTCGAGTATGCCCTCAGACTGGCCCAACGCGGCATACCGGGAAACTCGCTGCGCCGCGCCTACCACGTGGGCCAGGACAACCTGATGGAGTCGTGCTTCGCCGAGGTCCAAGCGCTCGATTGTGCTCCCGAACTCAAGGTCGAGGTGCTCAATCGGTTGTCGCAGATCGTCGCGAAATACATCGACTGGATCACCCAATACGTCCTTCAGGCCTATGACGACGAACGCGAGCGCTGGATCGCGGCCAGCGGCAATGTTCATTCGGCGCTGATCCACACCCTCATCTCCGACAACTCAGAGGGATCGGAATCATTCACCGCCGAAACCGGCTACGCGCTCGATCAGTTTCATGTTGGCGTGATCGTCTGGACCATCGAATCCGAACCGCGCCCTGAGGCACTCATGCGCCTCGAAGAACTCGTGCGGGTCCTGGCCACGAGAACAACGAGCATTTCCCGGCCGATCTTCACCGCAGTCGATCGGACGACCGGTTGGGCCTGGCTGCCACGCGGACGCGACTCTTCGCCCATCGCGGCCGATGCCGTCCGCAAACTGCTGGCAAAAACCGACAGCGGACGCATCACGTTTGGAATGCCCGTCTTCGGTCTCGCCGGGTTCAGGCGCTCACACGAGCAGGCCGAAGCCGCGCGCTTCGTTGCGCTCGCATCGGCAGGCGCCATGCCCCCCGCACTGGGTTACGGCGATCAGGGCGTGGCAATAGTGTCGGTCCTCGCCCGCGACATGGAGTCGACGCGTGCCTGGGTAATCGGGGTCCTCGGCGCCCTCGCCGACGACACCGCCAACAATGGCCGGCTGCGCGAAACCCTGCACACGTTCCTCCGCACGGGAGGAAGTTATGCGCAATCGGCCGAACTCCTGAACCTGCACCGGAACTCGGTTAAATACCGAATCGAGAAGGCGCTCGACTTGAGGGGGAGGCCACTCGCCGAGGATCGTCTCGACGTCGAGTTGGCCCTGCAGGCCTGCCATTTCCTGGGCAAGGCCGTTCTGCACAACCACTGACGCCGCGCACGACACGGGTGACACGTGACCCCGGTCTCTTCCGGCTGATCGCGCATGATGGTAATTTTGCCACGACTTAAACCGGAGGAACCATGACGAGACCCCGCACCACCCGTTCAGCAGTTGGCTCTGCAATAGCCATCTCGGCCCTGCTTATCACCGGCGCTTGCGGATCAAGTTCAACCACGAGCCCCTCGACCGGCACCGACTCGATTCAGAAGGATGCCGCTCTGGCGGCCATGGTCCCGGCCAGCATCAAGAGCAACGGCAAGGTCGTCGTGGGCACCGACGCCACCTATGCACCCATGGAGTTTGTCGACGCCGACGGCCAGACGCTCGTTGGTGTCGATCCCGAAATCGGGGCGGCGATCGGCAAAGTTCTCGGCATCAAATTCGAGTTCGTCAAGTCCACGTTCGACGCCATCATCCCCGGACTGTCAGCTGGCAAATACGAGCTGGGAATGTCGTCCTTCACCGACACCAAGGACCGCGAAAAAGTCCTCGATTTCGTCACCTACTTCAAAGCCGGCACGGACTTGATGGTGCCGGCCGGCAACCCCAAGAAACTCTCAGCCGATGACGATTCGCTGTGCGGCCTAGCCGTGGCGGCCGAAAAGGGCACGATCCAGGCAGACGGCGACATCCCGGCTCGCAGCAAGAAATGTGTCGCCGACGGCAAGAAAGCAATCGACGACAAAATCTACCCCGATCAAAACGGCGTCAACCTCGCGCTGACCACGGGCCGCATCGACGCCGCCCTCGCCGACTCCGGCGTCGCCGGCTACATGGCCAAGAAGTCCAACAACAAGTTCGCCATCGTAGGCGCGCCCTATTCGACTGCCCCCTACGGAATCGCCGTTCCAAAAAACTCCGGCGATTTCGCCAAGGCAATCCAGGGTGCCGTGCAAGTTCTCATCAAGGACGGGTCTTACGCCAAGATCCTCAAGAAGTGGAGCTCGGACGGCGGCGCGATCACCACGTCAGAGATCAACGCCGCGACGAGCTGAGACAGGGCCTTGACTACAAACCACGAAACGACCGATTTGGACGATACGGATGGGGCCGACATCAAGGCGATCCCCGTCCGTCACCCCGGGCGTTGGTTGGCCACCGCAATCGTCGTCGTGTACTTCGCACTTTTCGTCCGTTCGCTGCTGACCAATCCCAATTATCAGTGGGATGTCGTCTTCAAATATTTCACCAGCAGAAGCATCCTGATCGGGCTGACCCACACGATCGAGTTGACACTGATCTGCATGGTGATCGGCATCGTCGGCGGAGTCATCCTGGCCGTCATGCGGTTGTCTTCCAACCCGATATTGTCAACAGTCAGCTGGCTCTATATTTGGTTCTTCCGTGGCACGCCGCTCTTGGTGCAGCTCCTGTTCTGGGCTTTCATCGGAGCGCTCTACAAGACAGTGTCGATCGGCATTCCGTTCGGCCCCGAGTTCTTCACCTTCAAGACTCAAGACCTCATAACAATTTTCCTTGCCGCCGTCCTGGGCCTCGCCCTCAACGAAGCCGCCTACATGGCCGAGATTGTGCGAGCCGGCATCCTGTCGGTCGACGAGGGCCAGATGCGTGCCGCCCAATCACTGGGCATGTCCCAACTGCAGACCATGCGGCGCATCATCTTGCCCCAAGCAATGCGCGTCATCATTCCGCCGACCGGCAACGAGACGATCTCGATGCTCAAGAACACCGCGTTGGTCAGCGTCATCGCCTACGCCGACCTGCTCTATGCAGCACAGCAGATTTACTCCCGCACCTACGAAACAATTCCGTTGCTGCTCATGGCGAGTCTGTGGTACCTCATCGTCACCTCAATCCTCACAGCCGGGCAGTTCTACATCGAACGACACTATGGCCGCGGCTCTTCCCGTGAACTGCCCCCGACACCACTTCAGCGCATTCGACGGATGGTATTCACTCAACATGTCGTGCCGCCCATGAGCGAGCCCGCACCGCCGTCATCCGGGCAGAGAGGCCAGTGATGAATACCCCCATGGTCCAGGCCCAGGGTGTGCACAAGCGATTTGGTCGCCTTGAGGTACTCAAAGGCATCGATCTGGAAGTGAAGTCCGGTGAGGTGATGTGCATCATCGGGCCGTCAGGCTCGGGCAAATCCACCTTTTTGTGCTGCATCAACCACCTCGAGCAGATCAATTCGGGCCGTTTGTCTGTGGACGGCGAGCTCGTCGGTTATCGGGAGCGCAATGGAAAGCTCCATGAATTGCGAGATCGGGAAGTATCAGCCAAACGCCGCGAGATCGGTATGGTCTTCCAGCACTTCAACCTCTTTCCCCACATGACTGCGCTCGGCAATGTTGTCGAAGCGCCCGTGCGTGTCGGCGGCCAATCAAAGAATGGTGCCGCTGAGCTCGGCCGCGAATTGCTGACCAGGGTCGGATTGGCCGACAAATTCGATTCCTACCCGGCCCAATTGTCGGGCGGGCAACAACAGCGCGTGGCGATCGCGCGCGCCTTGGCGATGAAACCCAAACTCATGCTGTTCGACGAACCAACGTCGGCTCTCGATCCTGAACTCGTCGGCGAAGTCCTTGACGTGATGCGCGAATTGGCCACGTCAGGCATGACCATGATCGTCGTGACCCACGAAATGGGCTTCGCCCGCGAAGTCGGCGACTCTCTCGTCTTCATGGACGAAGGAGTCATCGTCGAGTCCGGCAACCCGCGCGACGTCCTGACCAACCCGCAGGAAGAGCGCACCAAGTCGTTCCTGTCTAAGGTCTTGTGAGCAGAGGTTTTGTCAGCAGATAGTCCAGAGCAGCGTCGGTCAGTTTGTGGGCGCTCTCGCGGTTGACGGCTTCGCGCTCGCAGGTCTCTTTGCGAAGCAAATCGGTGTCGGTGCCGGTCGCTTCGTAGTAGTCAGCGTCCGCATCGACCCAAAGAATAAACCGGTCTGCCGTGACCTCGGGGTGGAACTGCCAGGCGATCGCCCGCGCCTTGCGGCTCTCGTCGACGAAGGACTGGTGGCCCATCGGCGACTCTCCCAACAGCGTGGCCGTCGGCGGCGACACGAAGACGTCCTTGTGCAGTTGGGGCCACGGACCCGGCGGGCAGAGCGCGACATCAGTCGTCTCAACCACGCGCCAGCCGGGCTCGGGCAGGGGGGCACGGTATGACGTCCCGCCGAGCGCACGGGCAAGGACCTGTGCGCCGTAGCAAATGGCCATGACCGGGATGCCGGCGTCGAGGGCATTGCGGGCGAACTCTGACTCGGACTCCACGACGTCGGCATTTTCCGGTTCGTGGGCGGCAAGGTCAGAGCCGAGCAGGAGGAGCAGTGCCGGGTCTTTCAGAGTCGCGAAAGCGGGGAGTTCGTCGCGTTCCAGATACGTCAGGGTGGCGCCCCGGTTTTCAAGTTGTTCGCCAACGAATCCTGCTTCCCGGCCAGCGTCATCAGCCACGACATAGACATGCATGATGCGATCCTATGCGAGCCTGAGGACCGACGGTGGCCGAGAGGTTGCTCGCTGTTCATCTGGTGTTTCGTAACCCGGGAGTGAGCGCGGGCGTTAACCGATTGTGACTCAAACAACACTCGTGGACGGTCTCGACCGTCGAAAATTCCTTGCCACCGGCAGTGCCGTCGCCGCGGGCGTTGTCGCCGTGTCGATTCCGGCGCTGGCCTCCTCCCCCGCCCGCGCCGCGCATGCCTACTTCCTCCACGGTCTAGCCTCCGGTGATCCCTTGCCCACCGCTGTGGTCCTCTGGACCCGTGTCACGCCGACAACGGACTCCACACCGGGCTCCGGCAACGGTCCGAATGCCACCGTATCCTGGCAGGTTGCCAGCGACAGCCGGTTCACGAAGATCGTCAAGAGGGGCACCTTTGCCACGAACGCGGCGCGCGACCATACGGTCAAGTTCGACGTCACCGGGCTGACGGCCGCGACCTCCTACTGGTTCCGCTTCTCCTACCGGGGCACCTACTCCCCGGTCGCCCGCACCCGCACCGCGCCCGCATACACGAGCGACATCGCCCGGGTGCGTTTCGGCGTGGTCTCGTGCGCGAACATGCAGGCCGGCTGGTTCAACAGCTATCGGCACCTCGCCGCACGCAATGACCTCGACGTGATCCTGCACCTCGGCGACTATCTCTATGAATACGGGCCGGGCGAATACGGCAACGGCTTCAACAACGTGGACATCCGCTCGCATGTGCCCGCACACGAGATCCTCACCCTCGCCGACTACCGGCCGCGCCACGCGCAATACAAACAGGACAAAGACCTGTCCGCCCTCCACGCGAGGTATCCGTTCATCCTCACCTGGGACGACCACGAAACGGCTAACGACACCTGGACCGACGGCGCCGAGAACCACACGCCGGGCACGGAGGGCGACTCCCATACCCGCCGCAAAGTCTCACTCCAGGCGTACGACGAATGGCAACCGGTACGGCTCAGCGGGACGGCGAAGAGCGGCGACGGCACGCGGATCTATCGCAAATTCCAGTTCGGGAACCTGATCGACTTGTCGATGCTCGACCTGCGCAGTTATCGCAATGCGCCGGGCAAGGAATTCAGTACCGAGAGCGGTGTGACGGGCGACTTGAAACGCGTCATCGCCGGTCCCGAGCAACGCGGTTGGCTCGAGAACAACCTCACCACCTCGAAGGCGAAATGGAAGCTCGTCGGCAACCCGGTGATGATCGCGCCCGTCCTGGTGCCACCACTGCCTGTCCCGGTCACGAACGCCATCACCGCGACTGCGGGCATCGTGCCGACCGAAGGCTTCTCCTACAACACTGGCCAGTGGGACGGGTATTTTGTCGAGCATAAGAAACTGCTCGACCACATCAAGGCCGACAAGATCCAGAACATCGTGTTCCTGACCGGCGACATCCATTCGAACTGGGTGTGTGACATTCCGGCCGATCCCGGTACGTATCCGCTCGGCCGCTCGGCGGCTCGGTCGCCACCGAACTCGTCACGACGTCGGTCACCAGCACCAACCTCGATGACATCCTCGGCACACCGTCGCGATCGTCCTCGATTGCCGTCGAGACGTCGTTCCAGGTGACCAATCGGCACATCAAATACATGAACCTCGACGACCACGGTTACTCGGCGCTCGATGTGACACCGGCGCGGGTTCAGGTCGACTACTTCACCATCAGTGACCGGGCCGACCCGCAGGCGACTGTTGCCCGGACGGCGTCGTGGGTAGTGGCCAGTGGAACCCAAACGGCGACGCCCTCGCCCTCCGGGATTGTTTAGAACGCGGGCCGTATCCCCACCTGGCACCGCGGGTTTTCCTGTTCATTGCTTCGGCTGTCTTCGCGCGCAGCCGGCTCGTCTACTTGGTTCAAACGTCTCTCGGTCTGCTATTCAGGTGTCTTTTGGTTCGCTATTCAGGTGTCTTTTGGTTCGCTATTCAGGTGTCTTTTGGTTCGCTATTCAGGTGTCTTTTGGTTTGCTATTCAGAATAGACCGGGACGGCAATTTCGCGTCCCATCTGCAAT
>JACMOZ010000418.1 GCA_014377785.1 Aeromicrobium sp. | reverse complement strand
CCGCGTACTAGCCCGACTGCTGTCGGCCTGATCGCTGGCGTCACTGTGGCAATTGGTGGGCTCAATCTCGTGCTGGGTTACGCCAACAAGTTGCCGCCTTCGGTTGAGAAGGCGCAGATCATTGGCACTGTCAAAGCCGTGATTGCGGGGCTAGAGGGAGGCAAGACCAAGATCGCTACCCAGCTGGTTCCGGGCCTGAACGGCGTTGACACCGGTTTGGCTCTTCTCAACGGCAAGGTTGCGGCCGGCGTCGGAACACCGACATCTACGGTGACGGATCCGGTGACGGGCGTAGTGGGCCCCAGCCTGCGCAACGGTGTTGGCCAGCTCATCGGCGGACTTGGTGAACTCAAGGTCGGTGGACTTGCTTTGGTCGACGGACTCGGTCAACTCTCCGCCGGTGCCGACCAGCTCGCTGCCGGAACGGGCGACCTCACGGCTGGGACGTCCAAACTCAGCGCAGGTGCCGAAACACTCAAGGGAGGCACTGGGCAACTTTCCGCCGGCGCCGGCAAGCTTTCCGGCGGTCTTGGTGCCGCCGCCGTTGGCTCGGGCAAACTCGCGGACGGACTCAACCAGGCCGCCGAGGCTGCTCCGGCTCTCCCGGAGGGTGCCGACCGTTTGTCGAAGGAGGGAACGTCCAAGCTGATTGAAGCCGGTGACGAGACCGCCAGCGACTACGGCCTCAAGTACGCGCTGATCGCTGCCGGTGCGAACCGTTCAGCGACCGCACAGCCGTACGGCAGCCCGGAGGGTGCCACCGAACTGACCGCCTACAAGTTCGAACTTGCCGGCGCAGACGGTAGCGGTTCGGCAAACGCGAAGCGCGGAATTGCTGCGATCGCGTTGCTCGCGGGCACGGCCGGTATTGCGGGAATACGTCGCAAGGGCCTGATCTAACCACCAAAAAAAGCAGAAGTGCCGCACGCCTTGGGGGTGTGCGGCACTTCTGCTTTTGTGTGATCACGATCGCGTGTCAGTGCACCGGTCTAGAGTCAAAACGGCGGAGTTTTGCGGTTCTCGTTTGGATCAGAAAAATCCCGGAAAAACAGCGAATTTGTGGACAAAGCCCTTGATTTTTGTTCTCCTTTCGAGGTATCATCGAACATACGTTCGATGGGGATGGGGAGAGTGTTTTGACCGCAGTGATTGAGGACCGGCAGAGGGGTTCTCTTGCTGCGCGTCTGGCCCAGATAGCGACACTGTCGGGCACGGACATGTGGAAGCTGACCGACGAGGAGCTCACCGCCGATGTCGCCGAGGTGTCCAGGGCCCGAGCCAGCATTGACGAGCTGTTCACCCGCCTTGTGGGTGCGGCCGCCGAGCGGGATCTGGTCCGGCTGGCCGCTGCCACGTCGACGGCAACTTGGCTGAAGAATGTGACCGGGATTTCTCGGGCCGAGGCGCACCGGGTCGCAAAGCGATCCGAAGCCATGTCCGAACTCGTCGAGGACACCCGACAGGCGTGGGCGGCCGGCACGATCACCAGTGAAGCCGCGGGCACGATCTGTGAGGCGATCGCAAAGCTCCCCGACTGGGTCGGCGACGAAGAACGCGCCATCGCGCAAACGAAGCTGCTGGAATGGGCGAGCCAATATTCCCACCAGGACTTGCAGATTATGGCGCACAGGATCATCGAGCACATCGACCCTGATGGCGCTGATGAACACCTCGGCAAGCAACTCGAGGCCGAAGAGAAGAAGGCTTTGGGCCGGACCGAGCTGACGATGTTCAATGCCGGGGACGGGATGACCCGTGGGCGGTTCCTGTTGCCGGTCGTCCAGGCCGGCATGCTCAAGGCCGTCCTCGAAGGTCTGGCTTCACCGCGGCGAAACGATCCCCGGATTTATGACCGCGACGGTGAACACTGCGACGCCGCCAACGGGACTCTGACTCATAACCAGAAACTCGGCCGTGCGTTCTGTGAACTGATCGAGCACCTGCCCACTGAGGCGATGCCCCAACACGGCGGCCTGGCCGCGACCATCACCGTCGAGATTGGCCTCGAGACCCTGAAAAACGGTCTCGGCACCGCGCTCTTGTCCACCGGTGATGAGATGTCCGCCTCACAGGCCAGGCGTTTCGCCTGTAACGCGCAACTCCTGCCCATCGTGTTTGACGGCAAATCCAAGATCCTCGATCTGGGTCTGAGCAAACGACTGCACAGTCGCTACCAGCGCATCGCGATCGCCAAACGGGACAAAGGATGTGTCTGGAAGGGCTGCGACCGGCCGCCATCGTGGTGCGAAGTTCACCACCCCGAGTGGTGGTCCCGTGGCGGACCCACCGACCTCAACAACGGTGCTCTCCTCTGCTTCTACCACCATCATTTGTTGCACAACGGCGAATGGGACTGCCACATCGCCGCCGACGGAGTTCCCGAAGTCATCCCACCCAAAAGGATCGACCCGCGACAGAACCCCATCCGCCACAGCCGCTTCAAAGCCGAACCCTGAGCGCTTGGCTCCGTAAGCGAAGGACGAAGTCACCCAGCGCGATAGGTTTGGCGCATGGCCAACGCAACCGCAGCGGATCTCTGCCGCTTCATCGACCAGTCGCCGTCCCCGTTCCACGTCTGCGCAACCGTTGCGGCCGAACTCGATGCGGCCGGCTTCATCCGCGTCGACGAGCGGGAGCCCTGGCCGACCGACCACCACGACCTCTACCTGATCCGCGGCGGCTCACTCGTTGCCTGGTCGACCGATTCTGCCGTTGCGGCCTCCGACGGTTTTCGCATCGTCGGCGGGCATACCGACAGCCCCAATCTCCGGGTCAAACAACACGCCGATCTGCACCAACTCGGTCTCAACGTCGTGGCGCTCGAGCCCTACGGGGGAGCCTGGCTCAATTCCTGGCTCGATCGGGATCTCGGCATCTCCGGCAGATTGTCCTTGCGCGATGGGACCGACCGCCTCATACATGTCAATGAGCCGGTGCTGCGGGTCCCGCAACTCGCCATTCACTTGTCGGACAACCGCAAGGGCGTCGAACTCGATCCGCAACGCCACCTCAATGCGATCTGGGGGAGTGGTGCCGACAGCGGCTTCCTCACGTGGGTCGGCGAGCGAGCGGGCGTCAGCCGGGACGACATCCTGGGTTTCGAACTCATGACTCACGACACCGCGCCGAGCGCCTTGACCGGTGCGCACACGGAGTTCGTCTCCGCCCCCCGCCTCGACAACCAAGGCACCTGCTTCGCCGGCACCCGGGCATTCATCGGCGCCGAGCCGGTCGAGGGCATCAGAACAGTCCTCGCCTTGTTCGATCACGAAGAAGTCGGCAGCAATTCCGAACGCGGCGCACAATCGGATCTTTTGTCCACCGTGCTCGAACGCATAGTGCTCGGTGCGGGCGGCAACCGCGAGGACTTCCACCGCGCGGCGGCACGCTCCCTGCACGCCTCCGGAGACATGGCGCACGCCACACACCCCAACTATGTCGAGCGACACGAACCGCTCCACCGCATCACCATCGACGGCGGACCGGTCCTCAAGGTCAACCAGAATCTTCGCTATGCGAGCGACGCCATCGGCGCTCGCGCTTTCGCCCTCGCCTGCGAGCAGGCTGGTGTCCCGTTGCAGCGCTATGTGCACCGCGCCGACTTGCCGTGTGGCTCGACAATCGGTCCGATCGCCGCCGCGGGAACCGGCATCTCCACGGTCGATGTGGGTGCACCGCAACTCGCCATGCATTCAGCCCGCGAAATGATGGGCGCCAGAGACATTGAGATGTATGCCGATGCCCTCGAGGCTTTCCTTTCGCCGGCAAACCCCTAAACCCGTATCCCATCCGGCGCAGGGGTACCCGCGCTTACGCTGAGCGGGGTATTCCCGTAGTCTGAATTACGCGTTGTAGGCCTGTATGACCTCATACGGAGCAGGTTCATGCTCGTGCCCTGTCGGGCGAAATTCTCGGCACCACACGATCCAAGGGCTTCCGACGTGCCCGCACAATTCCATCCATCCAACGGAGCAATTCCTATATGACAAGTAGCATCGCAACTCCATCTGCGCCACCGCAGGTTGCGGTCAACGACATCGGCAGTGAAGAAGACTTCCTCGCCGCTATTGATAAGACCATCAAATACTTTAACGACGGTGACATTGTCGAAGGCACCATCGTCAAGGTTGACCGGGACGAAGTCCTGCTCGACATCGGCTATAAGACCGAAGGCGTTATCCCTTCGCGCGAGCTGTCCATCAAACATGATGTTGATCCCAGCGAAGTTGTCTCCGTCGGCGACGTCGTCGAGGCGCTCGTCCTTCAGAAGGAAGACAAAGAAGGCCGCCTGATTCTCTCCAAGAAGCGCGCACAGTACGAACGCGCCTGGGGAGATATCGAAAAGATCAAGGCCGAAGACGGCGTTGTCGAAGGTACCGTCATTGAGGTCGTCAAGGGCGGCCTGATCATGGACATCGGTCTTCGCGGCTTCCTGCCGGCCTCGCTGGTTGAAATGCGCCGCGTCCGCGATCTCGACCCGTACATCGGTCAGAAGATCGAAGCTAAAATCATCGAACTCGACAAGAACCGCAACAACGTGGTCTTGTCACGTCGTGCGTGGCTCGAACAGACTCAGTCGGCAGTTCGTCAGAACTTCCTCACCGAGCTCACCAAGGGTCAGGTCCGTAAGGGCGTCATCTCCTCGGTCGTCAACTTCGGTGCGTTTGTGGATCTCGGCGGCGTCCATGGTCTTGTCCACGTGTCCGAGCTGTCCTGGAAGCACATCGACCACCCGAACGAAGTCGTTCAGGTCGGCGACGAAGTCACCGTCGAGGTCCTCGACGTCGACATGGAGCGCGAGCGCGTGTCGCTGTCGCTCAAGGCGACGCAGGAAGACCCGTGGCAGCACTTCGCCCGTACGCACCAGATCGGCCAGATCGTTCCGGGCAAGGTCACCAAGCTCGTTCCGTTCGGTGCGTTTGTTCGCGTCGAAGAGGGCATCGAAGGCCTGGTTCACATCTCCGAACTGGCCGAGCGCCACGTGGAGATCCCCGAGCAAGTCGTCCAGATCGGCGACAGCGTCATGGTCAAGATCATCGACATCGATCTCGAACGTCGTCGCATCTCGCTCTCGCTCAAGCAGGCCAACATCACCGAAGTCGCCTCTGGCGAAGACTTCGACCCGACGTTGTACGGCATGACGTCATCGTATGACGCCGATGGCAACTACATCTACCCCGACGGTTTCGATCCTGAAACCGGCGAATGGCAGGAAGGCTTCGACGAAGCCCGCTCGG
>JACMOZ010000417.1 GCA_014377785.1 Aeromicrobium sp. | reverse complement strand
GAAGGACGCGAAAAGGAACTTGGTGCGGCAACGCGTGCGGTGACCAAGTCGCTCGTCCGCGAGCGCGTCCTCCGCGACAAGGTCCGCATCGACGGCCGCGGCCTTGCCGACATTCGCGAGCTCAGCGCCGAAGTCGGCGTCATCCCGCGCGTCCACGGTTCGGCATTGTTTCAGCGCGGAGAGACCCAGATCCTGGGCATCACGACGCTCAACATGCTCGGTCTGGAGCAGAAGCTCGACACGCTCTCGCCGGTCAAGACGGTCCGATACATGCACAACTACAACTTCCCGCCGTTCTCGGTTGGTGAAACCGGCCGCGTGGGTTCGCCCAAGCGTCGCGAAATCGGTCACGGTGCCCTTGCCGGTCGGGCCTTGCTCCCGGTCCTCCCGACGCGTGAGGAATTCCCTTACGCGATCCGTCAGGTCTCCGAGGCTCTCGGCTCCAACGGTTCGACGTCGATGGGCTCGGTTTGCGCGTCGACGATCGGCCTGCTCAACGCGGGTGTCCCGCTGCGTGCGCCGGTCGCCGGTATTGCCATGGGCCTCATCTCCGGAGTCATCGACGGCAAGACCGAATACGTCGCATTGACCGACATCCTCGGCGCCGAAGATGCTTTCGGCGACATGGACTTCAAGGTCGCCGGCACACCTGAGTTCATCACTGCTTTGCAGCTCGACACCAAACTCGACGGCATCCCCGCCTCGGTGCTCGGTGCCGCATTGCAGCAAGCTCATGACGCCCGCCTGACGATCCTCGAAGTGATGCACGAAGCCATCGCGGTTCCCGATGAGATGAGCCTTTACGCTCCGCGCATCCTCACGATCAAGATCCCGGTCGACAAGATCGGCGAGGTGATTGGCCCCAAGGGCAAGATCATCAACCAGATCCAGGACGACACCGGTGCGCAGATCTCGCTCGAAGACGACGGCACCGTGTATGTCGGCGCCGACAACGGCGAAGCTGCCGAAGCCGCGCGCGCGATGATCAATGCGATCGCCAACCCGACGATGCCCGAGGTCGGCGAACGCTACCTCGGCACCGTCGTCAAGACGGTCGACTTCGGTGCCTTCGTATCGCTGTCACCGGGCAAGGATGGCCTGCTGCACATCAGCAAGCTGCGTGAGCTCAATGGCGGCAAGCGCGTCGACAACGTCGAAGACGTGGTCAAGGTCGGCGACAAGATCCAGGTCCAGATCGCCGAACTCGGCGACCGCGGCAAGATCTCGCTCGTCCCGGTCAGCGATGACGCCCCGTCGGAAGAAGTCGCCACCGAAACGGCCGACGCCTGACCAATCCGCCACACTGCGAGTGGCGCAGATTCGGGGTTCTGCTCGATCGAGAACCCCGAATCTGCGCCGTTCGTTGACAAATCTGCGCCACTCGCGCGAACCGATCCGCAGGGGCGTCGACGTCTCAACCTCGGCTGCGCTCCAGTCGTGAGACGATCTTCCGACCATGACATTGACTCAACAAGATGCGATCGCGTTTGATGCCGCCGATCCGCTGGCCCCTTTTCGCGAACGATTCGTCATCGGCGATGAGCCGATCGCCTACCTCGACGGCAATTCCCTCGGAAGACTGCCCAAGGCCACGGCGGCCCGGCTGCGCGACTTCATCGACCACGAATGGGGTGCTCGTCTGATCCGTGGGTGGGAAGAGAAATGGGTCGAGTTGCCGACATCTGTTGGTGACCTCTTGGGCCGCGAACTCCTGGGCGCCGCCGCCGGCCAAACGGTGATTGCCGATTCGACCTCAGTCAACCTCTACAAGATCCTTCATGCCGCGGCCGGGGTTCGCCCTGACCGCAAGGAGATCGTCGTCGATGACACAAATTTTCCGACTGATCGTTATCTAGTGGAGAGTGTGGCGGCCGAGCGCGGACTGACGGTCCGGTGGATCAGCCCTGAACTCGTCGAAAATGTCACTCCGGCACTGCTCGACAGCGTCCTCGGTCCGCAAACGGCGATCGTCCTGCTCAGCCAAGTGGACTACCGCTCGGGGACCTTGCTCGATCTGGCGGGTCTCACCGCACAGATCCAGGCCGCGGGCGCCGTAGTGATCTGGGACCTCAGTCATTCCGTCGGCGTGCTGCCTATTGATCTCGATGCGGCGGGAGTCGACTTCGCCGTCGGCTGTACCTACAAATACGTCAATGCCGGCCCGGGCGCGCCCGCCTTCCTGTATGTCGCCGAGCGCCACCTCGCACAGGCGCGCCAACCCATCACCGGTTGGTGGAGTGTCGCCGACATGTTCGCGATGTCGGGCGACTACGAGCCGGCAGCATCCATACGCAAAATGCTCAGTGGCACGGCCAACGTTCTGGGTATCGTCTCGGTCGAGGAAGGCGTCAAACTCCTCGCCGAGGCGGGCATCGAGGCAATCCGCGCCAAGTCCATTGCCCTCACAGAATTTGAGATCTCGCTCGTCGACCAATGGAGCGGCTCGTCGGCGCAAACCCTTGTGACGCCGCGTGACAGTTCGCTGCGCGGGGGACACGTCACCGTGCGCACTCCACAGGCCCGTGCCATCGCCGACCACCTGATCGCCAACGGGATCATCCCCGATTTCCGTAATCCGGACATGATCCGGCTTGGGCTCTCGCCGTTGACGACCTCCTTTGCCGAAGTCTGGGCGGCCTACGAGACGGCCCGGTCCTTCGGCTACTCAAGCTGAGACGCCCGATACGATCGGGTCATGACACGTGTGGCGGTTCTTGGCGCGCAGGGACGAATGGGTTCGGAATCAGTACGGTCGCTCAATGCGGCCGACGGCATTGACGTTGTCGCCGAGATCGATCTGGGCGATTCACTTGACGTGCTGACCGAGGCCGGCGTCGAAGTCGTCGTCGACTTCACCAATCCCTCGGTGGTCATGGACAACCTTCGTTGGTGCATCGATCACGGTATTCATGCCGTCGTGGGCACGTCCGGTTTTGACGACGATCGCGTGGCGCAGGTGCACGGTTGGCTGGGCGATTCGCCCACCGTCGGCGTCCTTGTCGTCCCCAATTTTTCGATCGGGGCGGTGCTGATGATGCGTTTCTCGGCGATCGCCGCACCATTCTTCGAGTCGGTCGAGGTCATCGAATTGCATCACCCGGACAAGGTCGATGCGCCGTCGGGCACGGCCACGAGGACGGCGGAGATCATCGCCGCCGCACGAACCGCGGCCGGTAAGGGGCCAATCCCCGACGCGACGACCTCCGATCCCGATGGGTCGCGAGGCGCCTCTGTCGCCGGCATCCGTGTCCACGCCGTACGCGCGCGAGGGCTCGTGGCCTCGCAGGAAGTTCTGTTCGGCGGCAAGGGCGAAACGCTGACGATCAGGCACGACTCGATCCACCGCGAATCGTTCATGCCGGGCGTCGTAGCAGCCGTCAGGGGAGTCGCGCAACTCCGCGGCGTGACCGTCGGCCTCGACACCGTCCTCGGCCTGGAGTAACACGTCATGCCGGGTATGCGGGGTTGAAGTCCCGACCCGATTCGGGCGATCTTGTCGGTCAAGATGTGTTTTAGTCAACTTATGAAGTCTTGGAGATCGCGACGCGATTTGCACCGTGAGCGTTGACGCGATGGGAAACCTGTGAGCAATTCGAAGGACTCCGCGATGAGCGAGTTGGCCGCCCGGCGCAACGCAAACGGCGAGAATCGCCTGCCGCCGGCGACAGCCGTGGTCGTCGCGGGGCTCACCTATGCCCTCTTGCCCGCGACGCTGCTCTTCATGCCGCGTTTTGTGATCCCGGCAGTCGAAATCGTTCTTCTCGTTGCACTGATCGCGACCAATCCCCGAAGAATGACGCGGGAGACCCGATGGTCGCGCATCGTTTCAGTCGCTCTGGCCTCCGTGGTCATCGTCACCAACATGGCGGCTCTCGGGATGCTGGTCGTTGCGCTGACCCGGCCCTCTACACCCGGAGGTCCCCTTCTAGTCGCCGCGATGCAGGTTTGGCTCACCAACGTGATCGGCTTCGGGCTTCTTTATTGGGAACTCGACCGGGGCGGTCCTGTCGCCCGCCGAACCATTCGTAGGGACAACATTCAACCGGCGGACTGGCGGTTCTCCCACGACGAGAACAAGGACACCGTGGCCGAAGTTGCCGTCACGGCGAGCGAGCAGTCCGGCTGGATCCCGACCTTTGTCGACTACCTTTATCTCTCGCTGACCAACTCCAGTGCCTTCAGCCCCACCGACACCATGCCGCTCTCGACGCGCGCCAAGATTCTTATGGGGGTCGAGGCGACCGCAGCCCTGCTCACCTCCCTGCTCGTGATCGCCCGCGCTGTCGGCTCCATCGGCGGCTGAAACGTTCAGACGGCGGTAGACAGGCCTCAGACCATCCGCACAAGTGCCGCGGCGAGGGCGGCGCCGAAGACGACACCAAGGAACGGCACCCGCAACATCAGCAACACCGCGGCGACACCAAGGCCGAGGAGCCTGGCGTCGATGACGATTGTCCCCTCGCGGTTGAACACCTGAACAGCAATCAGCGCGCCTAGCAGAGCGACCGGTATGAGGTCCGCAGCCTGCATCGTCAACCGATGATTGAGGACCCGTTCGGGCACCGAAAGGCCCGCATACTTCAGTGCATAACAACCGACCGCCATGACGATGATGGCGAACCACAAGGCCGTCATCGGGCCTTCTTCGGCCAGGTGAGACCCAGTGCCACCGCGAATGCCCCGGCCAGGATGATCGGCAATCCCGCCGCCGTCAATGGGATGAGGCCCAAGGCAACCGCCGCAGCGATCAGCGCGATGAGGCGAGTCGCCATCGAGTCGAGGCGGGGCCACAACAGGCCGAGGAAGGCACCCCCGACCGCCGCGTCGAGTCCATACGTCTTCGGGTCGCCGATGGTGTTGCCGGCGAGGGCGCCTATGAAAGTGCTGAGGTTCCAGAGGATGAAGATCGACCAGCCGGTCCAGTAAAAGCCCAGCCGTGATTGGTGGGAGGTCTCACGCGACACGGCCATCGCGGTGGATTCGTCGATGACGACGTGTGCGGCCACCGCTTTGGCGGCGCCGCGGACCCGGAGGTGCGAGGCAAGACTTAACCCATAGAAAAGATTGCGGCTGCCCAGCAGAATGGCGGTCGCCGCCCCGGCAAGAGGCGCTCCGCCGGCGGCTATGACGCCGATGAAGGCGAATTGTGAAGCCCCCGTGAACATCATCAGCGACATGGCGCAGGCTTGGGCGACACTCAGCCCGGATGCGGTCGCGAGCGCACCGAACGAGACGCCGTATGCGCCCGTCGCAAGTCCCACGCCGAGCGAATCGGCGATGACCGAACGATCCGAACTCATGCAAGAGAAGTGTGAAGGCGGATCTGTTTGAGGGAGACGCCGTTTTCACTTTCCAGTTCCCGATGAGCTCCATCGGATTCCCAGCCCGTCCCGGTCACGAACTCACGCAAGATGTCATCGGTAGCAGCGACCCACCACAAGGCACGGGTGAACTTGTCGGCCAGCAACGTGTCGATCGAGGCCTGCAGAAGTCGCGAACCGTGGCCGGCACGCCGGTGCAGCGGATCGATCACAAACTCGCCGATCTCGCTGTCGGAGACCCCGTCAGCGTCAGGGTCCTGCGAAGGATGGACGAGCGCGAATCCACGAACCGTTGCGCGCTCCAGCGCGACGAGGACACGCATACGGGCATCCTGGGGTTTATTGAGCGAGGCTGCCCACGACTCGGTGAACTGGGCTGCTTTCAGGCCGAGAAGTACCTCGGTCGGCAACAGGTCGGTGTAATCCTGACGCCAGGCGGCAATCTGGATCTGGGCGATCGCCGAGGCGTCGCTGGGCCAAGCGAGTCGTGCGCTGACATCGGCATTCATGAGCG
The DNA here is from genome assembly GCA_014377785.1 of Aeromicrobium sp. Taxonomy (GTDB): domain Bacteria; phylum Actinomycetota; class Actinomycetes; order Propionibacteriales; family Nocardioidaceae; genus JACMOZ01. The sequence continues at coordinate 8,837 of JACMOZ010000417.1, read as the reverse complement.
CACGAAGTTTTCGACGAGTTGGGAATCGGCGCTTCTCGACTCAAGGATCGCCGCACTCATCGAGGTGTTGCGCAGATGTGGCCAGGTTTCCCAGGCCTGGACGGCGAGGCCCGGGAGGGCGGCGATGAGCACCGGCCAGCCGCCGTAACTGCCGACGAAACAGATGAGGACGGCGAGAATCAGCGGGGCTTCGCTATAGATGAGTTTGCGCACCGTCTGGTTGGCGTAGGCCTCGAGGGCGAGGAGCTGATTGGTGTCGGCCGAGTCTTCGGGGTCGAGAGGTGTACCCGTCAGCCATACGCGCTCGCTGAAGAAGGCGCCGACGGCGATAGCGGCCATCATCACGACGATGAGCCAGATCGGCGGATAGTCGGCATCGGTTCCGCTGAACATCCAGAACACGAACGCAAGAAAGGCGAAAGTGATGACGAATTGAATGATCGCAAATTTGCGAATGTCCTTGACCGAGGCGGTCGTTGAATCATTGGGCATAATTGAGAGTTTCTCACAGTTGCTGTCGGCGCCAATTGATAGTCTGAATGTATGCGTGCGTACCTCGATCTTGTCCAACGGATTCTCGACGAAGGGGTGGCCAAGGGAGACCGCACCGGCACCGGGACCCGAAGTGTTTTCGGCCATCAGATGCGTTTCGATCTGCGTGAGGGATTCCCGCTCGTGACGACCAAGAAGATTCACGTCAAGTCGGTCGTCGCCGAGTTGCTCTGGTTCATCAAGGGAGACACCAACACGCGTTATCTGCGTGAGAACGGCGTTTCGATCTGGGACGAATGGGCTGACGAAAACGGCGACCTCGGACCCATCTACGGCTACCAGTGGCGGTCGTGGCCGACGCCTGACGGCACACACATCGACCAACTCGCCAAGGTCATCGCTGCGCTGAAGAGCGATCCGGATTCGCGCCGCCACATTGTGAGCGCCTGGAATGTTGCCGACCTCGATGCGATGGCGTTGGCTCCGTGTCACGCGTTCTTCCAGTTCTATGTCGCCGACGGCAAATTATCGTGCCAGCTTTATCAACGTTCGGCCGATGTCTTCCTCGGCGTGCCATTCAACATCGCTTCCTATGCGCTGCTCACCCACATGGTTGCCCAGGTTGCAGGCCTCGAGGTGGGGGACTTCGTCCACACGCTCGGCGACGCTCATCTTTACGTCAATCATCTCGATCAGGCGCGCGAGCAACTCACCCGCTCACCGCGCTCTCTCCCCGAGTTGTGGCTCGATCCTGCGGTGACCTCGATCGACGACTTTGCCATCGATTCGATCAAGATCAGTGGTTATGACCCGCACCCGTTGATCAAGGCCCCGATCGCCATATGACGCCCCGCGCCCAATGACAGTCGCCATCGTCGTGGCGATGGGTGTGGACGGTGTGATCGGTGTCAACGGCGACATGCCATGGCATTTGCCGGCTGATCTGGGCCATTTCAAGGCTGTCACCCTCGGTCATCCGATGATCCTGGGCCGCAAGACCTACGAATCCATCGGCCGGCCCTTGCCAGGGCGCACCACGATCGTCGTGACGCGACAACCCGATTGGGCCGCTGCGGGCGTGCTGGTCGCAGCCGGTTTCGACCAAGCGCTGGAACTCGCTCGCGGACTCGACTCCCAGGTCTTCATAGTCGGTGGGGCGCAGATCTACGCCGGGGCCTTCAGCCGCGGAGTCGTCGATCAACTGATTGTGACCAAGATCGAAGCGGCGCCCGACGGCGACACCTACTTCCCGAATGTTGACTGGGATTCGTGGGTCGAGACAAAACGTGAGGAATTCACCAACTCGATACCGCCGTTCGCCATCGTTAGCTACGCACCCCGCGATTTGTGCGCATACGGCGAAATTCGGGGCTGAAAACGGCCGTTAGCGCACAAATCGCGGGGTGCGTTCGAAGTTTTGACACCATTCGCTGGTGAATTCGGGTCGTTGACCTTTGTAGCCGTGTGCTCGCATTGCCTCATGCACGCGATTCACGATGTCGCGGGGTCGACCCAATTGTGCAGCCGTGACGATGACGAATGTCCAGCCAAGTCGTTCCATGAGTTCGCGCCTGCGCACATCCCGCTCACGCTGCGCAAGGCTGAGGCCATGTTGGCGCCCGTCGTATTCGATGGCGATGAGCCACAGCCGGTAGGACATGTCGATGCGTGCGATGAATTCGGCGTCGCCAAATGAGACGTTGCACTCAGGAGCGGGCAGCCCGGCAAGTTCAAGCATCACTCGAACCAGGGATTCGCGGAAAGATTCGGATCCAGGTGTGATCAACTCGACGGCACGCCGGCAGAGCACGATTCCGTCGAAATGGTTCTCCGTCACGAACGTGACCAGCATGTCCTGGGTCGTGTGCCCGCAAGCAATGAGGCCATCACCGGCAGCGACGAGTTCGGCGAGGGACAAGTGGTTCGCGGCATCGACGAGGCAGCGTTCCGGACTGAGCACCCGGCAGCGATGGATGACATTGACCTGGCCGAGATAGTTGTGGCGATGAACGCTAATGCCCTTCATGCGGCGCGGATTTCTGTCACGGGTAGACACATGAACGTCGGGATCGTTTCCCGCCGACACTGAGTAGAGGCTGAGACCAGTTTCGAAACTGGCATAACTGTGAGGACCCACGGCCAACTGAGCCGCGAACACCCGCATAGCAAAATCAACAGGTAGATCCGTGACGGCATACACCTCTGGATAGAGGTGCTGGAAGCGGGAGCCTTTGAGGTTGTCGCGCGTGAGGCCCACCGACCTCGCTTCGTCCAGACTGAAAGGGCGGCTGAGCAATGGGGTGGGGATGGTAACCGGCATGGGCCCATTCGCTCAGCTGGCCCCGAAAGGATCAATCGCGAATGGGTCGACTGTGAACAACCCGACATACTGAGCGAGTTGTGAATATCTGCGCATACGGCGAATTTCGGGCCTGAGAACAGCCGCCAGCGCACAAATCTCGGGGGAGTTCAGAGCAGGATTGCGAATTGGCGGCTCTGGGCGACCAGGTTGCCGGCCTCATCCCAAAGTTCGCAGTCTTCCTCGTGAAAACCATTGACGACGTGACGCGTTGTCAGACGGGTGGCGAGCCAACCGGGCACAGGCAAGCGATGCAGGTGGACCGTTAGTTGCACCGTCATCGACTGGAATTCGCCAATCTCCATGACCGGCGGTGCATACGAATCGACCAGAAACGCGAGCGCCGGAAAATCTATTTCGCGTCCGTCGGAGAGCCGTTGCCACAATTCGACGGTGGGGTCGCCGCTCGGCAAGCCGTCGGCCCAGCCTGGTCGGGAGGCCAGCCGGTAGTCGACCCGGCTGAAGATGCCGTCCTCGGGCATACCCTGCGTCCGCGGATCAACGCACGCGTCCGGTGGTGGCAATTGCGGTGGAACGCCGAGCTCGTGAGTCCGGCCCTCACCGCGCGGACCGAAGTTTGCCACGAGGTGGGCGACGATCACGCCATGTTGCTGCAGCGTGACCTCGCCGGTCTGCACGCGGCGGCCATGCCGCAATGACTTCGTATGGAGCTCGCCCGGACCGGCCTCGGGGGACTTCAAATAACTGATGGACGCGACAAACGGGTCGTCCGCCCCCATTTCCTCGCCGAGTCCGCGCAGCATCGCCGCGAGGATGTAACCACCATTGGGTTTGCCAAGCGGCGTGTTCCAGCGGTTGGTCACGGTCAGGTCACGGATTCCGTTGCCACGCGGCACGGAGGCCGTGTCGATGGCGTAATAGTCGTCGCTCACAGCCCTATCCTGCATGGTTCCATCGGGGCCCTAAGCGGTAGCCTCGTTGTATGACCTCGCCGTACGCATCCGCCGCTGCCCCGTTCGGGCGTGTGCTGACCGCGATGGTGACTCCGTTCACCGCCGATGGCGCACTGGATCTGGATGCCGCGCAAAAGGTCGCGAACTATCTGGTCGATGCCGGCAACGACGGCCTGCTCGTCAGCGGCACGACCGGTGAATCGCCCACAACGACGATCGACGAAGACGGCCGCCTGCTCGTCGCTGTCCTCGAAGCCGTCGGGGATCGCGCCACCGTGATCGCCGGTGTCGGCACCAACGACACGCGTCACTCGATCGAACTCGCCCAGCAGGCTCGCAAGGCCGGTGCCCACGGGCTGCTTGTCGTCACGCCCTACTACAGCAAACCGCCGCAGTCGGGCATCATCAGCCACGTCAACGAGATCGCCCATGCCGGCGAAGACGTCCCTGTCATTCTTTATGACATTCCGGGCCGTACCGGCGTGCAGATTGCCGAGTCGTCCTACGCCGAACTCGTCAAGAACCCGCTTATCCTCGCCACGAAAGATGCCGTCGGCGACCTGACCCGCGGTTCCTGGCTGATGCGCGAAACCGGCATCAAATTCTATTCGGGTGACGACGCGCTCAACCTCGCCTGGCTCACTCATGGTGCCAGCGGCATCGTAAGCGTGGTCGGCCATGCCGCTGCCCGTCAATATGCCGACATGGTGGCCGCCGTCGATGCAAGCGATCTGCCTACAGCGCTGGCGATCCACAACCAGTTGCTTCCCGCCCTCAAGGCGATGATGACATTCACGCAAGGAGCAATCACCGCGAAAGCCGCGCTGCAACTCCTCGGCGTGCTTGAGAACCGCACCATGCGTGCGCCACTCCCCGACGCGACCGAGGAAGAAGTTGCGATAGTCCGCAACGGACTCATCGCATCGGGCCTACTCGAAAGCTAGACACTTGAGCCACATGCATCTCGAGCTCGATCCGCCCCCCGAACTGCCCGAGGGTGCGCTTCGCGTCATCCCGCTCGGTGGGCTTGGCGAAATCGGCCGCAACATGACGGTCTTCGAATTCGACGGAAAACTGCTGATCGTCGACTGCGGCGTCCTTTTCCCCGAAGAGCACCACCCGGGCGTCGATCTGATCCTTCCCGACTTCAGCGCGATCCGTGATCGCCTCGACGACGTCGTCGGCATCGTGCTCACCCACGGCCACGAAGACCATATCGGCGGCGTCCCCTATTTGCTGCGCGAACGGGGTGACATCCCCATCATCGGTTCGAAGCTGACGCTGGCGCTGCTCGATCCCAAATTGCGTGAGCATCGGCTGAAGGAAGTCCCGAAATTCATCGTCGCCGAGGATGATGTTGAGACCTTCGGTCCCTTCGTATGCGAATTCGTCGCCGTCAACCACTCGATTCCCGACGCTCTTGCGGTCGCTATCAAGACTCCGGCCGGTGTTGTCCTGCATACGGGTGACTTCAAGATGGATCAGTTGCCGCTCGACGGTCGCATCACGGACCTGAGGGCATTCGCTCGTCTTGGCGAAGCCGGGGTGGATCTCTTTCTCACCGACTCGACCAACGCCGAGGTGCCAGGCTTCACGACGTCCGAGCGCAACATCACTCCCGCGATCGACACGGTGTTCGCCAACAGTGAGAAGCGCATCATCGTGGCGTCTTTCGCCTCGCACATCCACCGCGTGCAACAAGTGCTCGACGCCGCAGCCAAACACGGACGCAAGGTTGCGTATGTCGGGCGCTCCATGGTGCGCAATATGCAGATCGCCCGTGAGTTGGGCTATCTCCATGTACCTGAGGGGGTCGTCGTCGACAAGATCAACGCCGCGCCGCCGAACAAGATGGTGCTGATGTCGACTGGCTCTCAGGGCGAACCGATGGCTGCCTTGTCGCGCATGGCCAACGGCAGCCACCAGCAGGTCAGTCTCGAGCCGGGGGACACCGTCCTTCTCGCGTCTTCACTCATCCCCGGCAACGAAAACGCGATCTACCGCGTCATCGACGGACTCACCAAACTCGGTGCCAACGTCGTACACAAGGGCAATGCACTGGTGCATGTGTCCGGCCATGCATCGGCCGGCGAGCTGCTTTATTGCTACAACATCGTCAAACCGACCAACGTGATGCCCGTGCACGGGGAGATCCGACACCTTCATGCCAATGCGAAGCTCGCGAAGGCCACCGGAGTCCCCAATGTCGTCCTCTGCGAAGACGGTTTTGTCGTCGATCTGCTCGACGGTCATGCCAGGATCACCGGCGCGGTGGACTGCGGTTATGTCTACGTCGACGGTTCGTCGGTCGGAGATTTGACCGAGTCTGAACTCAAAGATCGGATGATCCTCGGCGACGAGGGATTCATTTCGATAGTTGTCGTGGTCTCCTCGACGACCGGCAAGATCGTCAGCGGTCCGGAAATAAACGCCCGCGGTATGGCCGAGGACGACAGTGTCTTCGAGGAAATTATGCCCAAACTTGTGACCGCGATCGAGCAATCGTTGTCCGACGGCGCTTATGACGTGCGTGAATTGCAACAAGTCATGCGCCGCGTGGTGGGTGGCTTCGTCGGCCGCAAACTGCGCCGCCGTCCCATGATCATCCCGATCGTCCTGGAGGCCTGACCAGTCCGCTGGTTCGCCGTGGCACGCTCTACCTGCCTTCGCGGGCGGCCTCGGCTCAGGCATCACAGGGACTTTGTTAACAGGGTGCGGCACGATTTACCTCGGTGAAACGTTTTGCGGCGACGTTCGGAAATCCTGACTACCTAACGTTCCAGTTACAGAACCTGGCAAGAGGACGGGTCATGGATCTGGGACTGCGTTATGGCTGTGACCACCGCCCCGCAGGACGCTGCGAAGGACAATTCGGGGTCCCGCCCGGGTCGATGGATCGATTACTGGGAACCCGAGGACCCCGAGTTCTGGGAAACCACCGGCAAATCGATCGCCCGACGAAATCTCATCTTCTCGAGCTTCAGCGAACACCTCGGATTCTCCGTATGGCTGTTGTGGAGTGTCGTTTCGGTGAGGTTGGTCAAGGCCGGATTCAGTTTCACCCCGAAGCAACTGTTCCTCCTCCTTGCTGTCCCCAACTTGGTCGGCTCGCTGATCCGCCTGCCCTACACCTTTGCCGTGCCGAAATTCGGTGGCCGCAACTGGACCATGGTCAGTGCGCTGATGCTGACCATCCCCACCCTGTTGTTCGCCTACTTCGTGCAGCACCCCGAGACCCCGTTCTGGGTCTTCGTGGAGATCGCGTCGACCGCCGGCCTCGGTGGCGGCAACCTCGGCGTCGCACTTATTCAGTTCTTCCTGCCCATTATCGTCGGCGGTGCGGGTGTCTTCGGCCTGGTTAAGGCGAGCGAGAGCGGTCTGGTCCTGCAGCGCGCGGGTTATCTGTATGCAGGCCTCGCTGTCGTCGCGGCAGTGTGCGCCTGCTTCTTCCTGAACAACCTGACCACTCCCGGCCCCGCGAACAGATGGCGGTCGTGAAGTACAAGCACACCTGGGTGATGTCGTTCCTGTACATCGGCAGCCGCCGGTCAGGCGCCCGAAGCCGCGTCTCCGACGACGATGCCGTCGATCACCACCGTGTGCCGCTGCAACGGCGTCACGAAGGGCGACCTCGTCCACGCGTGGGAAGGCGGCTGCGCCAGCGACTCGCCCCACCCGAAGGCACAAACCGAAACTTCACAACAGTCCGCGTCGCCGCGTGAGCCAACTGTTCCCGCGAGGTAACACTATGAATTCCGAGGAGAAATCTGTGTTGCCTAACGTTCACACCATGAGCCAAAAGAAAAAATTGATAGTCGTCGGCGGCGGCATGGTCGCCCACCGGTTGGTCGAAGCCCTCGTCGAACGCGGGGCGTACACCGACTGGCAGATCGACGTGTTCGGCGAGGAGACCCGGCCCCCATATGATCGGGTGGCGCTGACGTCATTCTTCTCCGACCGTGATCCGCAGGACTTGTTGCTTGGCGACCAGAGCCTGTGGAAGACGCCCGGAGTGCGCCTGCACCGTGGTTCCAAGGTCGCCCACATCGACCGCGAGGCCAAACAGATTGCGGCGCGCAACACCACTTTCGACTACGACGCACTGGTCCTGGCCACTGGTTCGTATGCCACGATCCCGCCGGTCACCGGTTCCGATCTTCCGGGCTGCTTCGTCTATCGCACCGTCGATGACGTCGCCGAACTCCGGGCCTGGGTGACGAGTCGTCAGGAAAAACTCAGGCGCCCGGCCACCGGTGCCGTGGTCGGAGGCGGCTTGCTCGGCCTCGAAGCCGCGGGCGCGCTAACCGCCCTTGGCGCCGAGACGACCGTCATCGAATTCGCCGACTGGCTCATGCCGTTGCAGATGGACGAAGCCGGTAGCGGGGCCTTGCGCCGGCTCATTGGGCAGATGGGCGTCAGCGTACGTACGTCAACGGCAACCTCCACTCTCAAACCCGGCCGCGACGGCAACGTCGCAAAGATGACATTCGCCGACGGCGACAAACTCGGTGTCGACGTAGTGGTGTTCGCCACCGGTGTTCGCCCGCGTGATGAAATCGCCCGCGATTGCGGGCTCGCGATCGGCGAGCGCGGGGGAGTCCTGGCTGATGTCGACTGCCGCACGAACGATGAGAACATCTTCGCGATCGGCGAAGTCGCGCACATCGCCGGACGCGTCTGGGGACTCGTCGGGCCGGGCTATTCGATGGCCGAAGTGGTCGCCGACAGGTTGCTCGGGGGAGAAGCCACGTTCAAGGGCGCCGATTTGTCGACCAAGCTCAAACTCCTCGGCGTCGACGTCGCGAGCTTTGGTGACGCGTTTGCCGTCGAAAACGGAAGTCTCGAAGTCGTGTACGCCGACCCGGTCGCGGGCGTCTATAAAAAACTCGTCCTGAGCGACGACGCTTCGACTCTTCTCGGCGGGATGCTGGTCGGCGACGCTTCGTCCTACGCCGCGCTGAGGCCCATGGTCGGCGGCGCCCTGGGCAGCGATCCAACCGCATGGCTGTTGCCCGAAGGTGCCAAAAAGCCCACCGGCGGCACCCTCCCGGATGAGGCCAACATCTGCTCGT
>JACMOZ010000416.1 GCA_014377785.1 Aeromicrobium sp. | reverse complement strand
GCGACCTCGGCTGGCGCGATGAGCTGGCGTGGTTCGTAGTCAACGGGGATGGCGCCCACTACCGACTCGAGTGCGGCAATGATGCGGGGTTGCGCCTCGGCGAACCTGGCGAACACGAGTTCTGCGCTCAGCTCCTCGTCGGCGGGGGCTGCGTCTGCGTCGGTCACGTAGGCGATGTTGACGGTACCGATGTTTAGCTCCGACGCGAGCGGCACCTCGGGGTAGAGGGTCATGTTGACGATGTGGGCACCAGCGGCACCGAACCACTGCGACTCCGCTCGGGTCGAGAATCGCGGCCCCTGGATCACGACGACGGTGCCGGAGGGGATGGCTCTGCCCGTGAGTGCGTCCTCGGCCGCCTCGTGAAGCGTCGGGCAGAAGGGGTCGGCAGAGGAGAGGTGTTGCACGGAGCCTTGGTCGTAAAACGTGTCCGCGCGCCCGGTGGTGCGGTCGATGTACTGGTCGGCGAGCACGAGGCTCCCTGGCGGATAGTGGGGGCTGACCCCTCCGACGGCGGCGGTGGAGACGATCGCCTTCACACCGAGGTCGGCGAGCGCCCAGATGTTTGCACGGTAGTTGATGAGGTGCGGTGCCGCTGTGTGGCCCACCCCGTGGCGTGGCAGGAACGCGACGCTGCGGCCGGCGAGGACGCCGGTGGTGACATCCACTGGTCCATACGGCGTGGCGATAGTCACGGGAGCCGAATCGAAGAGTGTGTAGAGTCCAGAACCGCCGATAACGGCAATGGATGTGCTGGGGTCGGTCATGGCTCAAGTCTGCCACCACGGTTAGTTGCTAGATTTAGCGCCTATGCCTATCCCCTTCTCATTGCCCCTGATCGATGACGACGTCGTCGCCGAGGTGAACGACGCGCTGACGGGGACGGGCTGGCTGACGACCGGCCCGAAGGTACGTCTACTCGAGGCCGAGATCGGCAAGATCACCGGCACTCCCGTGCTGTGCGTGAATTCGTGGACCTCCGGCGCCCTGCTGATGCTGCACTGGTTCGGGGTCGGCCCCGGTGATGAGGTCATCATCCCGGCGTACACCTACAGTGCGACGGCGCTCTGCGCGATGAATCTCGGTGCGACAGTGGTGATGGTGGATGTTGACGACGACTTCACGATCTCGGCCGCCAATATCCGCGCGGCGATCACCCCACGCACGAAGGCCGTCATCCCGGTCGACATGGCCGGGTGGCCCGCAGACTACGACGGCATCAAGGCGGTGCTGTCCGAGCCCGCGGTGGTGGCACAGTTCACCGCGTCGACCGAGCGGCAGGTCAAGCTCGGGCGCATCCTGCTGCTCTCGGATGCTGCGCACTCGATCGGCTCGACCTATAAGGGCAAGCCGAACGGTCAGCAGGCCGATGCCACCGTTTTCTCCCTGCACTCGGTGAAGAACATCACCACCGGTGAGGGGGGCGCGATCTGTATCAACCTGCCTGAGCCCTTCGACAACGACGCCGAGTACCTGTTCCTGCGCGCGTTCGCGCTCAACGGGCAGACCAAGAGCGCCTTCGAGAAGAACCAGCCCGGCGCATGGCGCTACGACATCATCGACCAGGGTATGAAGGTCAATATGCCCGACATCAATGCCGCAATCGGACTCGCGCAGATCCGTAAGTACACCTCGACGCTGCTGCCGAATCGCAAGCGCATCTTCGAGCAGTACCAGCACGGGTTCGCCGGACGAGACTG
>JACMOZ010000415.1 GCA_014377785.1 Aeromicrobium sp. | reverse complement strand
TGACGGAGGTACAGCGCGGCGACGGGCTCGCGGCGCTGGGCGTCCTCGCCAAGGGCGGCCCGGATGGATGAATCGAAGCGAAGTGGCCCGCGCGCGTAAGCACATTTTGAGCACACTGGGGTGATGTGCCGCGTTCCTAATGGCCCGAAACGTCCTTATTGGTCAGGCCTGGTTCGGGAACGCGGTCAGGATCTCCCAAGCTCCGACCGGCTGTTCCCATCCCAGGATGTGCTGCCGTCTGGTGGGGTGGGGAACCTGATCGCCGCCCCGCTGCACGGCACATCGCGACGCAACGAAGCGACGGTGTTCCTCGATTTGGCCACAATGGAAACTCACGATGATCAGTGGGCGTACCTCTCGTCACTTGGCCGGATGAGTCCTCGGGAGGTCGCTCGAGTCGTACGTCAGGCCCGAAAAATTGTTGCAGTTGCATGCTCTCGGTGTTCTGGTGGCGCCGCCGGGAGCGGACAAGACTGTGATCGCCAGTGCGTTGATCGCGCAGCATTCGACATCCACTCGGGTACTCGTGGATCGCAAGGCTCTGGCTGACCAATGGCGGTTGCGGATCAATGAATTGCCGGGTGTCAAGGCCGCCTTGGATGGAGAGCTTGAACTCGCCGATGAACTTCGTCGGGCTCAAACCAACGTCCGCTGAGAGAGCAGGCAGAAGCAGGCGGCAACGCTCGCCAAACTTGCGCAGAGTGCGCAATAAAAAGTTTCATTATGCTTGCATCAGGCAGAACAATGGGCCATGCTGCAATAACGTTCGGGCGAGGTACTCGACCTACCGTCCCTTTTTCAAGGAGAACCCCCATGGACATACAACTTTTGTTGGCGTTGGCCTTGGGCATCACGACCATCATCGTCTTGGTACTTCGTACCCGTTTGGACGCTTTCGTCGCGCTGCTCATTGCCGCGTTGGTAACCGGCGCCGTCGCCGGGCAGCCCGCCCTCGAAATCGTCGGTTCCATTACGACGGGTTTTGGCAACACACTGGCCTCGATCGGCATTGTCATCGGTCTCGGAGTAGGCATCGGTAAGATCCTCGAGGTCTCCGGCGCCGCCAACGCCCTTGCACTGGCCTTCCTCCGAATTTTCGGCAAGGGTCGCGAACCGTGGGCTATGGGCAGCGTCGGTGCTCTCGTTTCCATCCCGGTGTTCTGCGATTCGGGCTACGTCATCATGAACCCACTGGCTCGATCGATCGCTCGAGTGAAGCGCGGCGGATACGTCACGCTCGCGTTGGCACTGGGCTGCGGTATGACGCTGACGCACCACATGGTTCCTCCAACCCCCGGCCCGCTTGCCGTCGCTGGCATCTTGGGCACTGACCTGGGTGGACTCATCCTCGCGGGCCTCATCTTCACAGTGATCTTGCTGCCGGTTGTCGTCTTCTACGCCAAATGGATGGGCCCCAAGCTCGAGTCGACCATCTCAACGGAGATTCGCGAAGCGGTGTACGGCAATGCGACAAGCGCCGGTTCTGGCCACCACTCATCGACAAGCACGACATTCGCCGACGACGACTCTGCCCATTCCAACGTGGACGACTTGGTGCCGGCCAACTCTGCACCGATGCTCGGCACACCGCCCGAAGGTGCAAAACCGCACCACGTCGGGGCATTTCTCGGGTCGCTGCCACTGATCGTTCCCTTGCTGCTGATCATCGCGAATACCGTCAGCGCTGCCATCGACCAAAGCGCCCAAGGTGCCTTGGGTGGCGAATACAAGCCCTCGAGCTGGGCGGTTCCTCTTGCGTTTTTCGGTAACCCGGTGGTTGCACTTGTCATCGGCGTCCTCTTGGCGGTCTACCTTCTGTTACCTCGTTGGACTCCCCGCAACAAGGTGCAGGGTTGGTTTGCTGACGCCGCAGCATCAGCTGGTCTCATCCTGCTGATCACCGGCGCCGGTGGCGCCTTGGGTCAGGTCCTGCGTGACTCGGGTGTAGGTGATGAGTTGGCAACCGCAATCGCGGCGACGCCCTTGCCGGCGTTCCTCGTGCCCTTCATGATCGCGACTCTGGTGCGCATCGCTCAAGGTTCGGGCACGGTGGCCATGATCACTGCAGCTTCGGTGACAGCACCGTTGGTCACGTCACTTGGCGTCGATCCACTGATCGCGGCACTCGCCTGCACTTCGGGCTCAATGGTTTTTAGCTATTTCAATGACTCATACTTTTGGGTCGTGACTCGCTTCACCGGCTTGGACGGCACGGCCGCACTGCGCGGTTGGTCTGGCATCACCACCGCAGTCTGGGCCGGTTCCATCCCGCTGTTGTTTATCGCCAACGCCATCATCGGTTGATTTGATGGCAAAAATCCTCGTCGTTGCCGACGATCTGACGGGCGCCAACGCCTCGGCAGCCGGCTTCGCCCGCGCTGATTTGCATGCCGTGACCGTCGGGCTCGACCAGAGTTGGGATGTGATTACCGAGTTCCATGGCCGGTATGACGTTATCGTCGCCACCACCGAAACCCGACACGCCGACCCGGCGCACGCCGCGCTAGCTGTCGCCGGGGCTGTCCGTGCGGGTTGGCCGGCCGAACTCGTCAGCTCGCGCATCGACACGACGCTTCGAGGCAATGTCGGGGTTGCGACCGAGGCCTTGCTGCGGACGACCGCCGAATTGTCCGGACGCCGAGTAGTGGGATTGTGTCTTGCTGCACATCCCGACGCCGGGCGGCAGACAGTTGATGGCACCCAACTGCTCAACGGTGTTCGCCTCGAGGACACCGAACTGGCTCATGATGCCCGTTCTCCAGTGTCGACCTCGTCGGTCCGCGAAGTCTTACAGAAGGGAACGGCGCTGACCACGGCACTCATCCCGCTCGCCGTGGTGACTGCGACCCATGAAGAGCTCGTCCGAGCGGTGCGCGACGCTGTTGCCAGCGACGTCGACGTCGTCATCGGAGATGCGCTCACCGAGGACCATCTCGATCGACTGGCCGAAGCCGCCGCTGAGGTTGGCGCGACCGAGGACATTTTGTGGGCCGGCGTAGATCCTGGTCCCGGATCGCTGGCCCTGGCGAAAGCGTTCGGACTTCTAGAATCCGTCAAGACGCGGCCGCTGCTGGCCATTTCCGGATCGGCGACCGAGCTCACCCGCACCCAACTCCAGCGCCTGATCGAGGCACGCCGTGTGCACGTGGTCAGCCCGCAGCCGAGTGCGGTCGACGCGGTGCCCGACGTAGCCCGCACGGTCGCCGTGCTTGTCGATGCGTTGAATGAGGCATCCTCTGGAGAAATAGTGCTACTGGCAACAGCCTTGACGGATGCCGACATTCGCAATCTTGGCCCTGAGCAGGCAGAGCAACTGGCAAGCTCGCTCGGACAGATCACCAAAAGGGCGCTGCAGGAGAGTGTTGCCACCGGCCTTTACACCACTGGCGGAGACATCACTGCAGCCGTGCTGAATGAAATAGGCGGCCAGGGTATAGAGATCGAAGGCGAGATCGTTCCGCTCGCTGTGGCCGGTGAAGTGGTCGGCGGCAAGTGGACCGGGTTGCCGATTGTCACCAAGGGCGGACTCGTCGGCGACGCCGACGCAGCCATCGCGTGTCTGGATCATTTGGCTCATTCGGCCGCGCAGCGAAGTCGCTGGGTGCGCAGCGTAACGCCGCCAGAAACGAACAATCAACAAAACTAACGTAGTGAAGTTCAGATGAAGGAGCACAAAATGTCGCACCCAGTACTTGCCATCACCGTTGGAGATCCAGTCGGGATCGGTCCGGAAATCACCGCCAAGACGTTGAGCGAATTCGCCGGCGACGACTCCCATCACGGCATCGCCGTAGCCGACATTGCCGTGATGCGCCGTGCAGTGGAAGCGCAGGGCATAGACGTCGAAGTCCGCGAAGTGCGCGGCTGGGACACCCCTCCGGCCGGTGCTGGAGTCATCGACGTCTATGACATCGGTGTGCTCGGCTCGGAGCTCCCCGAGTGGGGGGTCGTCAATGCCGATGCTGGTCGCGCAGCCGTTGCCGCCATCGAGATCGCCACCAAGGCCGCCATGGAGCGCCGCATCAGCGGAATCGTCACCGGTCCCATCAACAAGGAGGCCATTTGGGCGGCCGGCAGCGAGCATCTTGGCCATACCGAAATGCTCGGTGCGCTGACGGGAGTGAGCAAACAAGACACCATGTTCGTTGTACGAAACACCGAAGTCCCCGGACACCATTTGAGGATCTTCTTTGCGACTCGCCATCTGGCGCTACGCAAGGCGCTGGATCAGATCACTCGGGAAACGCAACTCGAGTCGATCAAGCGTGCACTGACAGCGCTTCGCGTGTTCGGTCTTGAAAACCCGCGTATGGCAGTAGCGGCGATCAACCCGCACGGAGGCGAAAACGGCGCTTTTGGCGATGAAGAGATTGAGCACTTAACGCCGGCGTGCGAAGACGCCCGGGCGCTGGGCCTCGATGTTGAGGGGCCGATCCCGGCCGACTCCGTGTTCCACCAAGGCCTCGTTGGCCGCTATGACGGCATCCTGTCCCAGTATCACGATCAAGGGCACATCGCCGCGAAAACGTATGACTTTGACGGCACCATTTCCGTCACGGTGGGACTGCCGATATTGCGTACGTCCGTCGACCACGGCACCGCGTTCGATATCGCCGGGACCGGACGCGCAGACAATGGCACCATGCGGTCGGCATACCTGTCGGGTGTCGAGTACAGTCCATTCGTTGACGCCATCCGAGCCGAATACCAGCCGCAGTCGACCTAGACGTTCGGAAGGAAGCAACCGTGGAATCGAATCTCCACCGCGGTACGCGCGAACGGCACGAGCGTCTGCTCACCCTCATACAATCGGGCCATACATCTGTACATGTCCTTGCCAAGGAGTTCGGCGTCTCCAGCTCGACGGTTCGTCGCGACTTGGCACGGCTGAATGAGACCGGCGCCATCACTCGCACGTACGGAGGTGCCACCTTCGGGATGCCATTTCGTGAACGAGACCTTCGCGAACGGC
Source organism: Aeromicrobium sp. (assembly GCA_014377785.1). Taxonomy (GTDB): domain Bacteria; phylum Actinomycetota; class Actinomycetes; order Propionibacteriales; family Nocardioidaceae; genus JACMOZ01. The sequence goes on along the minus strand of JACMOZ010000415.1, from coordinate 823 downwards.
TCACGGTTGAAGTGCAAGCAAAAGCCGCCATCGGTCGCGTTGCGGCAAAGCTGGTTCCCGATCGCGGCATCATCTTTGTTGACGCCGGCTCCACTTGTGGGCAGCTCGCCGAACACCTTACGGGCCGCGCAGGGTTGACGGTGCTCACGCGAGGCATGGAGATCGCCGCGCAGCTGGCGGGTAGCGCCGAGCTGGAGTTGGTCATTATCGGCGGCGGCGTAGCGAGGAAGAGCCATGGATTGGTTGGCCCCCTCGCTGAGCTTGCGCTTCAGCGGTACATGGTCGACGTCGCTTTCCTCGGCGTCGACGCTTTGGATCCCGTGAACGGCGTCGGTGAACCCACGCTGTCCGAGGCGTATGTGAAGGAACAGGCCGCGCTCCGGGCACGCAAGGTCGTCGTACTCGCCGACGCTACGAAACTTACCCGCGGCACGATGCCCGCCTGGGCCCCATTGCCGCACGGTTGGACTCTCATCACCAACGAACGCGACCAGACGGTTCTGGATCGCTACCGATCATGCGGCGTCGAGGTCATCAACACCTTGTCCGACTAGTGTCCTGCGCCGTAAGTTCGTTTCTGAATTGTGGAATGCGTGTATGGCTGGTGTTGGGTGTCCGAAAGCGCTGTTGGGATTGACCGATCGTGAACGTGCGACTTTGACGAGGTGGGCGCGTCGGGCGAAGCCTTCGCAGGCGTTGGCTTTGCGGGTGCAGGCAGGCGACGGCGGCGTGGAGACCACGCAGTCCGTTTTCGCCGGCAACTTCAAGGTGCAGGCCAACGTCACCAAGGGCACACCCATCGTTGCGGTCAAGCCCAATTCGA
>JACMOZ010000414.1 GCA_014377785.1 Aeromicrobium sp. | reverse complement strand
GTTGCGGGCGGCATACTCCTCGATCGCCGCCCAGAGTGCGAGTCGGTCGACATCGGGCCAAGCAATGTCGGAAGACACCATTTCGGCGTAAGCGGACTGCCACAGCAGGAAGTTGCTGGTGCGCTGCTCCCCCGATGTCCGCCAGAACAGGTCGACATCGGTCATATCGGGCTCATCGAGATATTTCGCTACGGTGCGTTCGTCGATGCGAGAAGGATTGATCCTGCCGGCGACCGCTTCACGGGCAATCGCGGCAACGGCATCGGCGATCTCGGCCCGGCCGCCGTAATTGACGCACATCGTCAGGGTCAGGACCGTGTTGTGCCTGGTGAGTTCCTCGGCAGCTTCGAGTTCCTTGATGACGCTTCGCCACAGACGGGGACGCCTGCCGGCCCAGCGCACGCGCACACCGAGTTCGTGCATCTGGTCGCGACGGCGGCGTATGACGTCGCGGTTGAAGCCCATGAGAAACCGCACCTCATCGGGCGAACGCTTCCAGTTTTCGGTCGAAAAGGCGTAAGCCGACACGGCTTTGACACCGATCTCGATCGCGCCTTCGACAACGTCGAACAACGCGGCTTCGCCCATCTCGTGGCCGGCCGTACGCGGAAGTCCGCGTGCCTTGGCCCAGCGGCCGTTGCCGTCCATGACGATCGCGACGTGACCGGGGACCTGGTCGAGCGGAATCTCCGGAGGCAAGGATCCCGACGGGTGTGGTGTCGGTTTTCGCATCAGCGGTCCACGTGACTGAGCGAGCGCAGACCCCGCTCAAGGTGCCAAGAGAGATAAGCGCCGACCAGGCTGCTTGCCTCGCGCCGCGATCGGTCGTCAGACTGGCCCGCGACGATCCAGTCTCCGCTCAACAGCGCGGCGAGAAGGCTCACGGTGAACGGCGAGGGACTGGCAGAACCGGGAACCCGGCAGTTGTCGCACAGGATGCCGCCCGACGGCGCATGGAACGCCCGGTGCGGACCGGCGGTGCTGCATTGCGCACATTCGGAGAACGTCGGCGCATAACCGGCGATCGACAAAGCGCGCAGTTGGTAAGAGTCGAGAATCAATCCGGGGATATGGAGTCCGCCAGCCAGGGCACGCAGAGCGCTCACGAGAAGGAGGTATTGCTGGGTGGCGGGTTCGCCGTCCTCGGAGACGAGTCGCTCGGCGGTTTCGAGCATCGCGGTACCCGCGGTGTAGGCCGGATAATCGCCGCCGAGGAACTTGGCGAAGGGTGACAAAGTTTCGACCTGGGTGACGACGTCGAGGCTTCGGCCTTCGGCGAGCTGGAGGTCGACATTCATGAATGGTTCGAGCCGTCCGCCGAAACGCGAACTTGTCTTGCGGACCCCCTTGGCGACGGCACGCACAAGTCCACGATCGCGCATCAACAGCGTGATGATGCGGTCGGCCTCACCCAGCTTGTGGGTGCGCAGGACAACCGCCTGATCGCGATAAAGACTCACCCAACCATTGTGCCGTGTGGGACCGACGAATGACCGAGGACACTCCTAACTCAGGGGTGAGCCTTCGCCTGGGCTCGCGCATACTCGCGGTCGACCCGGTCGATGCTCTCGCGGCTCGTCAGGTCGACACCTGCCCGGCGTGCAGCGGCGCGCATCTCGGGGCTGGTCAGGTCCGGGGCCACAAATCGTTCCGGCGTGATCCCGGCATCACTCGCTGCATAGCGTCGCTGCTGTGTGGCGAGAGCATCGGACGATGATTCGGCATCGAGAATGACGGCCTGTGTCACGACGAGCGAGGCTCCGGTCAACAGCGGACTCACCAGCGGCGTGTAGCCGCTTGAGTGGCCGGTCCTGTTGGGGTGATAGGACTCCGAGATCGGGTTGGACAGCCCGTTGAGCCATTCGGTGCTGTCGCACACGGCATGACCGGTGAACTTGCTAATCGGGTTGACGAACGAGAAACCCTTCGCAGACGCGGCCGCAGAGGTCTTGGAGTCGATCAGGTCCGCGGTCGCGTTGAGCCTGGACTCGTCGTCGGGTGAGAACCAGGTGAAGGCATTGCAGTCCTCTCCGTTGAAGATCCGCGGATAGCCTACGACCACGACCTTGGCGTTGGGCGCCTTTGTCCTGATGCTTGTGTAGAGCGTCGACAGGGATCCGGGGAGTGTGTTCCTGATGTAGTTCTGCGCAGTGGTGACCGCGCCGGCGCAGTCGCTCGCCCAGGCCGGCTCAGCACATTCGGTGATGACGTCGCTGAAGCCCGCATCGTTGCCGCCGACCGAGATCGTGACGTAGGTTGTGCTGGTCGACAGAGCGCTCAGCTGACCGCTGGTCACATCGGAGACCCTGGCGCCCGAGCAGGCGCGGAAGTTGAGTGCGTAGCCCTTGGCCGCGGCGATGAGCGACGGATACGCATAGACCGACCGCTGACAGCTGCTGCCGTCGCTGATGTAGGCGCGGGTACCGACCCCTGAAGAGTACGAATCGCCGAGCGCGACATATGGCGAGCCGGCGGCATTGGCCCCCGGTTGCCAGATGACGGTCGGAATGATGACCAGCAGGACGGCGGCAAGGCCGAGACGACGCAACATGAAACACAACCCCCAAGTTGATCATGAGGTGACCCGAGTCACTCCGCAATCAACGTAGGGCATCGCGCTCGATCAGTCCAGACCAAACTCGCTGCCTTCGGGGTCGAACATCACTATCAATCCCGAATTTATTGCATCAGGTTCGAAACGCCTGAACACGGCGGCGCCCTCGGGGACCTGCTTGACGAGCATCCGTGAACGTTTGCCCTCGAGGACCAACAATTTCCGTCTTGGTTTCGAGACGGCCGCAAACGGCCTCCTCAACCGGCGGCGGGTCAGACGAATTCGACTCCCTGCGCTAGTGGCAGTTCGGTCGAATAGTTGACAGTGTTGGTGCTTCGGCGCATGTAGTTCTTCCAGGCATCCGAGCCCGATTCGCGACCGCCGCCGGTTTCCTTCTCGCCACCGAAGGCGCCGCCGATTTCGGCGCCCGAAGGACCAATGTTGACATTGGCGATGCCGCAGTCCGAACCGATTGCGGACATGAACCGTTCGGCCTCGCGGACATTGAGCGTGAAGATCGACGAGGAAAGCCCCTGCACAACCTCATTGTGCAGGGCAATGGCTTCGTCGAAGTCCTCATAGCCCAGGACATAAAGAAGCGGGGCAAACGTCTCGGACTTCACGATCTCAGTCTGTTTGGGCATGTCGATGATCGCCGGCCGAACGTAGTAACCGTCCCCGGGAACCTTCGCGCGATCGCCACCGGTGACGAGCGTGCCGCCATCGGTGATGGCCGCGTCTACAGCGGACGTGAAGCCGTTGAACGCGGCCTCATCGATGAGCGGGCCCACGAGCGTCTTGGAGTCCAGTGGAGAGCCGATCGGCAAGGTTTCGTAGGCGGCGCGCAGACGCTCGACGAGTTCCTCCCGGATCGAGTGGTGGGCGATGACGCGGCGCAGTGACGTGCACCGCTGACCGGCCGTGCCAACGGCGGAAAACACTATCCCGCGGACGGCAAGGTCGATGTCGGCACTGGGAGCGACGATCGCGGCGTTGTTGCCGCCGAGTTCGAGCAACGAACGGCCAAGCCGTGCGGCCACGCGCGGAGCGATTTGCTTGCCCATGCGGGTCGAGCCGGTCGCCGAAACGAGCGCAATGCGGGGATCGTCGACGACGATTTCACCGACCGTCCTGTCACCGACAACGATCGCCGAAATATCGGCGGGAGCACCAACACGCTTAGCGGCTTCGGCAAGGAGCGCCTGGCATGCGATGCCGGTCAGAAGCGTTTTTTCCGAAGGCTTCCAGACAACGGCGTCGCCACATACGAGCGCGAGGGCGGTGTTCCACGACCATACGGCGACCGGGAAGTTGAACGCCGAGATGACGCCAATGACACCGAGCGGGTGCCATTGTTCCATCATCCGGTGGCCGGGCCGTTCGGTTGCGATTGTCAGGCCGAACAGTTGGCGGGAGAGGCCGACGGCGAGGTCGCAGATGTCGATCATTTCCTGGACTTCGCCGAGTCCCTCGGACACGATCTTGCCGGCCTCGATGGAGACGAGCGCGCCGAGATCTTCTTTGTGTTCGCGAAGGAGTTCACCGAGTTCGCGCACCAATTGGCCGCGGACCGGGCCCGGGACCGAACGCCAGCTTTCAAACGCCGATTGCGCACGGTCGATGATCGCGCTTGTTTCAGTCGCAGTATGCGAATGAAGCCGTCCGATTTCGCTGCCGTCGATGGGTGATTGCGAGATGAGATCGCCGTCAGTTGTGAATGGGTCGCCGGCGCCCAGGCGGGTGAGAATCTCACGAGTTTGGGTGGCGATGTCAGTCGAAATTGTGGACACAGTAGTCAGACCTTTCCGAGGGTTTCGAAGCGAGCACCGGACTGGGTCGCGAACAGGTCCTCGAGCACTATGTCTTCCTGTCTGATGAATCCGGTCTGGGGAAGCCGGCCGTCGGAGACAAGTTCGACGACGGCGACGATCGACGCGGCCGTCGTCCACGAGATCGCGCGCCACATCCGGCCACCGATCTCGATCGGCTTGTAGCCCCGCACGTAATTTTCACGGAAGGGATGGCCCTCCTTGATGCCTTCGACGGCGGCGTGGAGATAAACGATGTCGTCGTTGACCGGCGGCTTGGCGGCGACGAGAATCTCGCCGGCGAGTTCGCGGCGTTCGCGCAGACCGAGTTCGTCGAACAGGAAGTGCATCTGCTCGAAGTGCCCCGGGTAGCGCATAGTCTTGTAGTCGAGTCGTTGCACGCGACCCTCATACGTCTCGCACATCGTGCCGAGGCCACCGGATGTCAACGCGGCTTCCAGCTCGACGCCGCCGATGACGACGCGTTCGGTTTCGGTCATCGCCGGCACCATTTGGCGGCGACGCGATCGGAGGACTTCACAATCGTTGAGGTATTCGTTGACCACGCCTTCGGCCGACCAGTTGAAGGCATAGCCCAGGAGACCGGTGGGGTTTTGCGGCAAGGCGCCGACCTTGAGCTCGATCGAGCGGATCTCGTCGAAGTTCTTGGCCAGCGATGCGCCGATGATGCCGATCAGTCCCGGTGCCAATCCGCATTGCGGGGCGAACGTGGACTCGGGACGCTGAGCCGACAACTCGATGACGCGATTGGTCGTCTGGACGTCCTCGGTGAGGTCGAAATAGTGCACGCCACAGTCATTGGCAGCTTCGGCGACGTCGATGTTGAGGTGATACGGCAGGCACGACACGACGGCGTCGACTCCCCGCAGGGACTCACGCAGCCCGGCGCCGTCCTTGACGTCGAGGGGCTTCGTTTCGAAGTCCACGCTGTCACGCGGAGCGGCGTCGTAACCGACGACCTTGAATCCCGAATCGCCGAGCATGATGGCGACCAATTCGCCGACTTTGCCCAGACCGAACACGGCAACCTGATTGATGATGCGGACCACGGATCCTCCTCTACGAACGCGGTGGATCGCACCGCGGCGTGACGTGCGCCAACGGGTGATTGGCGTCACATTTATCGTATCGCGAGGAGGGTCCGGTTGGTGTACCGGCCGGTACAGTCCCCACCCCGAGATGTGGGCACCTTCGGGGAGTTAGGAGTTAAAGCACCCCGGGTTTCTGCCCAAATCTTGCGGGGTTAGGGTGTCGTGACGGCGGCGGCTCGGTTGCCGGCCGAGACGACAGCTCGCAGGGACGCGGTCACGATGTTCGCGTGAATGCCCACACCCCAGACAATTTCGTCGCCGATCTCGCATTCGACGTATGCCGCGGCGACCGCGTCACCGCCCGAAGACAAGGCGTGCTCGCTGTAGTCGAGGACCCTGATCTCGGTGCCGGCGACACGAATACCGTCGACGAACGCGGCGACCGGACCGTTGCCTTCGCCCTTGAACGACTGCACCTCGCCACGCACCCGCAGGTCGACGACTTGCTCATCGAGCCCTTCGGGGCTGGTGGTCGAGCTGAATCCTTCGAGCGCATACGGCTCTTCGCGTTCGAGGTATTCAGCCGAAAATGCGGCCCAGATGGCGTCCGGAGCGATCTCGCCGGCTTCGCCCTCGGTCAGCAACTGGATCACGCGGCTGAACTCGATCTGGAGCCTGCGCGGCAAATCCAGTTGGTGTTCGGACTTCATGATGTAGGCGACGCCGCCTTTGCCAGACTGGCTGTTGACCCGGATAACGGCTTCGTATGAGCGTCCGACATCGTGCGGATCGATCGGCAGATAGGGCGCTTCCCAGTCGATCGAGGCGACCGGTATGCCCTGCTCCTCGGCGCGGCGATCGAGATCTTCCAGCCCTTTCTTGATCGCGTCTTGGTGCGAACCCGAAAACGCCGTGTAGACGAGGTCACCGGCGTAAGGGTGGCGCGGATGCACCGGCAGACCGGTGCAGTATTCGACCGTCCGACGAATCTCGTCGATGTCGGAAAAATCGATCTGCGGATCGATGCCCTGACTGAACAGGTTGAGCCCCAGCGTCACCAGGTCGACGTTGCCAGTGCGCTCACCGTGGCCAAACAGGCAACCCTCGACGCGGTCGGCGCCAGCCATCATGGCGAGTTCGGTGGCGGCGACGGCTGTGCCACGGTCATTGTGCGGGTGCAACGAGATCGCCACGTGATCGCGATGCTCAATATTGCGGCCGAACCATTCGATCTGATCGGCATAAATGTTGGGCGTAGCCATTTCAACAGTCGCGGGCAGATTGAGAATTATTTCGCGACCGTCTTCGGGCTGCCAGACATCCATGACGGCATTGCAGACATCGACGGAAAATTCGAGTTCGGCGCCGGTGAAGATCTCCGGCGAATACTGATAACCGAAGGCCGTGTCACCGAGGTTTTCTTCGGCATACTTCATGACCATTTCGGTACCGCGGACGGCGATGGCGCGGCATTCGTCCTTGTCGACGTTGAACACAACGCGGCGGAACATCGGGGCCACAGCGTTGTAGAGGTGCACATTGGCGCGCTTGGCGCCGATCAGCGACTGGACGGTGCGCTCGATGAGGTCTTCGCGGGCCTGCGTCAGGACCGAGATCGTGACGTCATCGGGGATGAGCCCGCCCTCGACCAGATGGCGTACGAAGGCAAAGTCGGTTTCACTGGCTGACGGGAAACCGACTTCGATTTCCTTGTAGCCCATCTGGATGAGCAGATCGAACATCCGACGCTTGCGCGCCGGCGTCATCGGATCGATCAGCGCCTGGTTGCCGTCGCGCAGGTCGGTGGAAAGCCACCGCGGCGCTTCGGTGATGACATTGCCGGGCCAAGTACGGTCCGGGATGTCGATGGGAGCGAAAGCGCGGTAGCGCTCAAAAGGCATGGCGCTGGGCTGTTGCGGTGAAACCTTGTTACCACGTTCAAAAATACTGGTCATGATTCCTCGAATGCGGATTGTGTGAGTTTGTCTTGGGCGAAAGGGTGATCAGCCGGTCATGACAAACTCCGCGTCGAGGGATCCGGCTAAAGGACCTCGGCGCGGCAGCGAAGAAGAAGGGTCGCGAATCGCATAGTCCAATTAGGATAGCAGTATGAGCAATCTGAGCACTGGGTATGTCGAGCCCGGCAAGGAATTCAATCGGGACACCAACTACATCGAGGATCGCATCACCCGTGATGCTCAGGACGGTTGGCTGGTCGAGGCAGGACGTTACCGGCTCGTGGTGGCCAAGGCCTGTCCGTGGGCCAACCGCGCCATCATCGTGCACCGACTCCTCGGTCTCGAAGATGCACTCTCGATCGGCTATTGCGGGCCGACTCATGATTCGCGCAGCTGGACCTTCAGCCTCGACCCCGGAGGTCTCGATCCTGTGCTCGGCATTGAGAGGCTGCAACAGGCCTACTTGACCCGATTCCCCGACTACCCGCGTGGCATCACGGTGCCGGCCATCGTCGACGTGCCGACCGGAGGCATTGTCACGAACAATTACCCGCAGATCACGCTGGACTTCTCGACCGAATGGGTGGATTTTCATCGACCTGGCGCGCCCGATCTGTATCCCGAGGACCTTCGCCCCGAGATGGACGAAGTCATGGAACTCATCTTCCAGGACGTCAACAACGGCGTCTATCGTTGCGGTTTTGCCGGTTCACAGGAGACGTACGAATCCGCATACGACCGGCTGTTCGGGCGCCTCGACTGGCTCGAAGAGCGTCTAGCCGGCCAACGATTCCTCATGGGCGACACGATCACCGAAGCCGATGTGCGCCTATTCACGACGTTGGCGCGCTTCGATGCCGTCTATCACGGTCATTTCAAATGCAACCGGAACAAACTGGCCGAGATGCCCGTGCTGTGGGCCTATGCCCGCGATTTGTTCCAGACTCCCGGCTTCGGCGAGACGATCGACTTCGACCAGATCAAGAAGCATTACTACATCGTGCACGCCGACATCAATCCGACCGGAATCGTGCCGAAGGGTCCCGACGTTCGTGTCTGGGCGGAGCCCCACGGCCGCGAAAAACTCGGCGGAAACCCGTTTGGCGCCGGAACTGCCCCCACTCCCCGCTGATCGGGCTGTCGCCTCTTGCTCAGGCCATACGAGGTCGGGAGGCGTATGTTGCCTGACCGAACATCGACCGCGGCAGCAAAACCGCCCGCACCCGTTGGCTGCGAGTAGCGCCGAGTCGGAGACTCGCGACAACGGCACGGAAGTCGTCGATGTCGTCGCCCCGTGTGGCCGGAGGACCAAACCGTTCGCGCTCAACACCGTCAAGCATTCGTGCCAACGCGTCCAAGTCCATCGCCGGCCACTGCGACAACTGCCCGGCGAAAGCGCGCGGAGTGTCCGAAGAGGTCACAAACAGGCCGAAATCGCGTGCCGTGCTTTCGAGTTCGGACCACAACACGACCGCCGAGCGATGTGCATGGCGCAATCGCCAGGCGCGCATCGCCCTCCGCAACCCGATGGGGATAAGCAGGACGAGAAGAAGACCGGCAAGGACAACAAGGATCGACGGGTTCGTGGCCGCACCAGCGGGCTTCGTGGCGGGGGCGACATCGGCGAGGATGCGATCCGGGCGAATGGTCGTCTCGTTGTCCTGGGGGGCGCGGTTGCCCGGATCGGCGATGATGTCGCTTCCGGTCGATGTGTCGGTGAATGCGGTCGCATTGCCGATACCCGGTGTCGGCTCGAATTGCACCCAGCCGACTCCCTCGAAATAGAGTTCGGGCCACGCGTGCAGATCATTCGACGTCACTTCGAAGACGTTCTTGCCGGTCTTGGTGGTGCCGGCCTCGACTCCGGGCGCATAACCGATCGCGATGCGCGCGGGGATGCCGAGACTCCTGGCCATGACCGCCATCGCCGAGGAGAAGTGGACGCAATAGCCGCGTTTGACCTTGAGGAACTCGGCGATGACGTTGACGCCGTTGCCGTCATAGTCTTTGGCGACCGGGGCAGTCTCGGAATAGGCGAAGGCGCCGTCCCGGAAGTAATTCTGAAGAGCCACGGCTTTGTCGTAGTCGTTGGTGGTGCCGGCCGTCACGTCAAGGGCGGTCTTCCTGATAACGGCCGGAATCTTGTCGGGCAAGGCAACATAGCGACGAAGCGTCGGACCGACGAAGGTGCTCGAGGCTTGCATTTGCGAGCGTGTCGGTGTGATCTGCAAGCTGGTGACCGTGTAGGCCTGATCGCTCGAGTTCGAGGAATCCGATTTGAGAGTGAGTCCTTGTGGCTCCCAACGCCATTGGCCTTTGAGCCCGGCAACTTCCAGCGCCGGATAGGGCACCGGCAGACGGGGACTTTCCAAGTTTTTAATAGTGATCGAGGTCGTGACTTCCTTGCGGGGGATATCCGGGTTGAGACCGACGTTTCCCTCGCTCCGTCCAAACTTGACCTCATCGGTTGGCCGCCAGGACTTGCCGTTGAAGTCGAGGAGATTGGCGACCTTAAGGTAGGGGGCTTGGCTCGCCGTCGTGGTGTATTGGAGTGCGGTGACCGAGTTGTTGCGCCGCAGGTTCTGACCGAGTTGCAGGATCGGATTGATGCCTCGCTCGAAGACTCCTGGCCCCGGGCGACCCCAGGCGACGGCGACGTTGGAAACGTGTGGCAAGGCCGGAGGAAGGACCACGGTGATCGCCAAGGCCGCCAACGCGATGACCACGGCGGGGGCCGCGCCGGTCATCGTGTCGGGCAGTAGCGATCTGCCGCGTTGGCGTATCTCGGCACGCAAGAGATAGAGCCACAACGCGGCAACGGCAACGAAGAGGACGGCGTTGGGGCGATGACCGGACACCGCCGTCGGCACGCCATACATCGCGGTGAAGACGGCGCCGACCAACACCGGTTTGCGGAGGCCGAACACTATGACGTCGAGGACGATCGCGAAGAAACCGAACGACGTGGCGATGACGTAGACGATGGGTTTGGC
>JACMOZ010000413.1 GCA_014377785.1 Aeromicrobium sp. | reverse complement strand
TCGAGTCTCAGTCTCATATCGCCGACGACGCCGAGGTCGGGTGTGAATGCAATGCCGCCGTCGATGCAGAAGATGTTCCACACCGGCGGGGCGCCGAGACCGGATGAAGCGAACGTCGCCAGTCGATCAACCGGGATGGTTTTGGCCAGGTAGATGCCGGCTGGGTTCGCCAGCGTTCCTACGATGATGCCGACGCCGGCTTCGGAGAGCCGTTCGGCCACCTCGCCAATCCGGCTGTCGCTGAACTCGGGGAGAATAGACTCTGTCACCATACCGACATGCTGGCAGGACTGAGCGTTGTTACGAAACTCACATTGACACTCGGCCGCGGGTCCCAACGGGTGAGTGAGTGCTGATCGGGAACTGGCGCACCGAGGGAACCTTATGCGGGCAGTCTGCTCTGCCGTGTGGGCGGTTGGGACCATGACCGCTGCGGTGGCTACCTTCGGCGCAGGTCGCTCAGTGTTCTGTCGCCGAGTATCCAGCTCACCGCGATGAAGACTGTCAGAACGCCTGTACCCGCGGCCGCCAGGAGGGCGGCCTGGCCGACGAAGCCTGTTGGTGTGCCGGTGTAGGCAACCAGTAGCAGGCCGGCAGTGGAACTGACGATGGCCGCACCGAGCAGTCGGGCGTAGCCGAGCGCGAGGGGCCGTTGACCGGCGGGGACGCGACCGCGGTTTCGGAGTGTTCGCCGTAGCGACAGGTGCGCGGGCATCCTGCAGCGCGAAGGATGTTCGGTTGAGCACGTAGGCCTGGCTGAACCCGACGAGCCCGATCGCTAGTACCTGGAGTACGTGCCCAATGATTGGTTTTCCAAAGAGCACCTCGGTGATCAGTGGGCCCAGTGCCACGCATGCTGCAGTGGCGGCGATCGCGACGTAAGCGACTGGTTTGGTGGCCAGGGTGGAGAGTGCATCGATCTCGGGGAGGTTATTTCGTGCGGCGGATCCGCTCATCCGCGTGTAGAGGGCTGTCGTCAGCGACACGGTGACGATCCCGTGGGGCAGGAGCATTAGTAGGTACGCCATCGAGAGGGAGTTCAGGCTGGGGCCGTCGACGCCCAACTCGTTGAGTGTCTTCCCGGCGTTACTGGCGACGTTCGACGTGACCAGGTACGCGGCCTGGCCCGCGATGACTCCGAGAAGAGTCCAGCCCGCCAGCGTCGACATATGCCCGAGACCACCCAAGCCCCAGCGAAACCGGATCCGAAACCCGATTCTCTGCAGTGGAATGAAGAGCAACAGAGCCTGGATGGCGATGGCCAAGGTGGCCGTACCACTGAGCACCGCGACCATCAGGGGACTCCACGAGTCCACCGTGCCCAGCCCGGTCGGCAGCAGGAAGAGGAAGACCAGGATCCCGCTGATCCCCAGCAGGTTGGAGACTGCAGGGGCCCATGCGGGGGCGCCGAACACACCGCGCGCGTTCAGGACCTGAGACAGGACGGTGAATGCGATCAAGAAGAAGATCTGCGGCAAGCACCAGTACGCCATCGACGTTGCGAGTCCCCGCCACTGCGACGACCAGGTCGTTGCGTAGATCCAGACAATTCCCGGAGCGCACAGGGTGAGGATGACTGTTGCCACGGCCCCGCCCACCAGAACCATCGTGAGGAGCCGGTCCGTATTTTCCTGGCCAGCCGGGCCTTCGGCTAGGTTCCGAACGATCTGCGGGACAAGCACCGCGCCCAAGACGCCGCCAGCGATCAGAGCGAAGAGGTAAGTGGGTGCTGAGTTCGCGATTTCGAACGTTTGCCCACCGATCGCCTCGCTCGTGCCGCCGATCGCGGCTACGAGCAGAATTGCCTTGAGGAAACCGAGCGCCCGGGAGACGAGCGTGGCGGCCATCATCGACCCAATCGAGCCGCGCGCACTCATCGGTCAAGCTCCGGACTAGCCCCGCAAGGTCGGCAGGCCGATATGAAATCCCCCATTCGCCAACATTCCCATAGTGGCCGAGGAACCAGCACTAACCCAGTCGCAAATCTGACCTCGCGGACCCCAACCTCTACCGGGCTTCTCCTAAACTCGAGGCAATGGCTGCCAATGTGATTCGGGATGCATACGCCGGTCGGGCGGAGGAATATACGGCGATGCTCGGATCGATGGCTTACACGCACGAAGCGGATCAGCAGCTTGTCGCCCAGTGGGCGTGCGACGTGCGGGGCGCGGTCATCGACGCAGGGTGCGGTCCTGGACATTGGACCGATTTCCTCAAGAATCGCGGTGTCGATGCGGAGGGTGTCGATCAAGTTCAAGCTTTCATCGGGCGAGCGAGAAAGAGATTTCCGGCGGTCCCGTTCCGAGTCGCTTCCCTAGGCGATCTCAAGGTCCGCGACGGATACGCAGCTGCAATTCTTGCGTGGTACTCCATAATCCACCTTGCCCCGAGTGACTTGCCAGCGGTTTTAAGCGAGTTCGCCCGCTGTATCGCCCCCGGAGGCAGCCTCCTCCTTGGGTTCTTCGAGGGCGCCGCCGTGGAGCCGTTTCCGCACGCCGTGACGACCGCCTATTTCTGGCCTATCGGTGAGATGAGCACGCAGCTCGAAACCGCCGGGTTTCACGTTCACTCGGTGAACACCCGAACCGATCCGGGTGAGCGGGCCCACGCCGCGATCATCGCCCATCGAATCGATGGTTCAGCGCCATCAGATGTTCCGTTCTAGCCACAAGCCCCGACTGGTCCCAAGAAACGTCCTTGGGCCAAATCTAAACAGCCTGTGGCCGAACTCGAAGTGGCCTCAGAGTTCACCCGTGTCCAAAGGGGGTCACCGTTCGGCGTTGACGATCAGGAAGTCGCCGAGCTTCGTCCACCCTGCCGGGATGATGTCGTTGGCGACCACCACTCTGGCGCTGCCCGTCCCATCGCTACCCACGCGCATTCGGGTCGCGTTGGCGTCCGACCCGCAGCCTGATGCTGAGCCCACCGAAGGGTTGGAGAGCACCAGGCAGAAGCCGGGTTGCGCTGAGTCCGGATCGACGTATTTCGTGACGAAGTAACTGACACCGGCGTACTCACCGACGAACCGGCTCGACTCAGGATCGCTCGTCGCGTCCTCAAGCCCGGGCGGGAGAGCATCGTCCGGCCCGCCAGCGGCAGCCAGGAAACGGCGAATCTGCGAGGTCGAGTCCTCCAGTGCGCACCCGGTGAAGACCAAGGCGGCGCAGAAGAGAGCGCTTGCCCAAACTGCTGATCTAAGCATGGCCCACACTCCGAGTCTGTTGTCTGCCCGGAGGCTAGCGCATCCCAGGGCACAGGGTGATGAACATGACCGGCAACTCGTTCTCCCCATTGGCCCAGGGGCGGGGAGCCGATAGGCCAACCCTCACCGGGACCGAAAGCTCGGGCGATTAGTCGAACGCGTCGGCGTCGCCTAATTGCCGTTACCGGCAACCAGGGCAACGACCCAGCCGAGTTGGAGGAGATCGACTCGCATCTCAACCGGGTCGCGTTCCCGTGCCGGGCGATGGGATAGCCTGCGGTGCAAGATGGATTCTTCGAACTGCCGAAGGGGCTCGTGATGGATGGCGCTAATGGTCCTGATCCCGTCGACTCACCCCATCTGCGCATGATTCGAAATGTCTCATTTGGCACGCTCACCGTGTCTGGCGTGGTGGGGTTGATGTCCGGTCAAGGACTCTGGTACGGCATCTCAGTTGTCAGCACGTGCGTTTTCCTTTGGGCGCTTCGCAGGGGCTTGAATTCAGACCGCACCAGCGACGACACGAAATAGTCACACAAGGCGAACCTCTACCGGTCACGCGCATTCCTCAGCGGGACATGACCCCGGAAGGCTCAGGCGTTACGAGCCGCCACAGAGAACATCAGCGGCACCCTCTCGCGATTCGAGGCCAAAGCAAATCCGGCCGGCGTCTCTACGAGTGGGGGCAACGGCTTACAGGGCATAGCGGCCCGTCCACCCTCGCAGGCCGTCGAGGTGCGAGTGTGGTCGACCACGTGCTGCCCGCGGAGGTTCC
>JACMOZ010000412.1 GCA_014377785.1 Aeromicrobium sp. | reverse complement strand
GTCGAACTCGACTCGGATCCCCGTCCCGTCCCCGGTGAGAACCCAGCCGTGGAGGGTGCCGACCGTGACCGGGGTTGTTGGTGTGAACGGGCTGGTCGGTGAGGTCATGGGGTGATCCTGCTTGAGACGGCTGACAGTGGCTGGCAATTGGTGGCGTCTGGGATGACTTCAACCGTAACCGGAGAGGAGCGCGGCGGTCAGCAGGGTCGCGGTGGCGAGAGCGTTGAATCTGGGGAGGGTGGTAACGGTGATGTCCTTGGTCCCCGACGTCTACTTTGTTGGGTCAACGACCGCTTGGCCGACCGGCTGTTGGTTGTAGCCCAAAATGCTCCAGCTCGCGCCGTTCTTGCCCAGGTAGTAGTTCCAGTCGGTGGTGTACCGGACCGAATGCTCGCCAGCGGCACCGATCTCGGGCGTGGTTGCTACTGCGGCTTCCGGCGTCACCTTCGTCGCCTTCGCGACGAATGCCACGACGCTGTCCTTGGTGAGCCGATAGGTCACAACCGTGTGCAGCGTCGCATGAACGTAGGTTTTGCCACTGTCGACAAAGCTGGTGAGCGCCTTCAGTTCAATCTGACTGGTTTTTACACGCGGTTGCCCGTCCCTAATCATCGCCGGATATGCCTCATTCGCGTTGTTGTCGATGATCAAACTTCGGTCGTTCTGTCCTGCCGGCGAGTTGACGACCACGGCCATGCTGTCCGGGGTGACGAATTTCGGAGCGACCTCCTCTTTCCACCGATTCCACCCAGCGGTGCTGTCAAGCCCGATCGAGTCGGTCGACTCTTCGCTGACAAAACGAAGGATCCATTGCTGGGCGGAAAGAACATCGGCCGTGCTGAACGTAGGCTGGAGTGTGCTGTCCGCGGGGCTGAACGCGGTTGCGAAAACGGCTGCCTTCGGGTTGACGGTTGTCCGCTGGTAGGCACCGGTCTCGTCAGTGACCTGGGATCCGGAGACGATCACGTCGCCAAGGCTTGACTTCGAAACCGAAGGTGATGCAGCCGGCTTCGTCGTAGCCAATGGCGTTGCGGAGCAGCCTGAGCTGAGCATGGCGACAGTGAGGGCGACTGCCGCAGCGCCGACCAGTCGGTAGCGGAGGGTCTGGGTGGGAGTGGGCATGGCGCCTTTCCTTCTCGGTTTGCTGGCTGCGGATGCAGAGCACTCGCAGCCATGATCGTAATGTGGAGCAAATGTCATCGATAGTCCCGCGTTCGGGTGGTGTGCTTGGCAATCGCCACCGAAGCTGTTGGCGATTGCCGCGGCCTGGTCGAAGGCGGGGTTCCGCGCGTCGGTGAGCGGGGTCACGGCGTCGCAGTCGCTCAGCGCACGGGCGAGCTCGTCGAGTCCCGGAGCTGGAGTTTTCGGTGTCTTCGCGGAGTCCATGAGAAGGATATGCGCGGTAACGCCGCCGGTCAGCCGGCCTGAGCTTCCAGCTGGTTTCCGTTCAGGTGAGCGAGCATCATCTGGATGCCGGTCGCCGAAACGATCGACAGAAGGTCCGGGTCGGCGAGTCTCGTACTGAACGGCTCCACCAACATCAGGTACTTTGCCGCCAGACGTTTCACCATCGCCGGGTTGACGCTGTGGTGCAGCGACAAAGCATTGTCCACGAAATCGACGTACTTGGCGACGAATACCCGAGGGTCGCCGATCTCGGAGAGCACATGCTCGACGTAGCGGGCGTTCTTCTCATCCCGGGTGAGGCCGTCCGGGCTCAACGGATTAGTGAGCGCGCCGACGATACGCACAACCTGGGCTCCGAATGTCCGAAGGAAATAGAAGTGGACGATCCGTCGGTACGCTTCCTCGCCGAGGCCGAGCGGAGCTCCGCACAGTTCGACGGCGACGATCGCAGCGCAGTCCTCCACGACATCGTGAAGGACGATCGCGGTGATCGTCGCAGGGTCAATCACGCCGTAACGAAGGGCACGAAGCGCATTTCTCAGCGGGTGCTCGACATAATGCACTTTCGGCATTTCCCCGCGGTTCTGCCGGGTTTGGGAACGGTGAGCATAGGACGCGATATCGATCGCCGCCTCGACCTGAGCCACGATGGAAGCGCCGTTGATGTCGGCCCGGTGGGAGCGCGCGGTGTGGCTGAGTATGGCAGTGCGGAGAAGCGACGCTTCCATCTCCTTCAACGGCAGGGAAGCAATCTTGTCCTGAATATGGGTCATCGGCGGAATTGGATCAGATGGCCACATTGGAATTGCAGCGACCGTATGGAACAGCGACGCCTTGACGCTGGTAATCATTCCTCTGCCGTCTCGGAAGGTGTTCGTCGGTTTCATGGAGAGACCATGCGCGGCGAGCCCCCGATCGGGAGCTAGCGGCCTGCGGACTGGTTACGCACCTTCCCATTCGTGTGCTTTCTCTGGCCAGGTGAGAATTCCCACTCCCACACGAGAATGTCGATTTACCGGCCTCGGTTGGCAGGGGTCTGCAGCCAAACAAGTAAATGTCAGATATCAACTACGTGACGCAATTCTCATCCGGCCTGATACCGGACAACGGGTCAGCGCGTTCCTCACCGCGCGACAAGTGGCGCAACCCGGAAGCCCGCGCGCCGCGCATGGTCTTCGCATGACAAAGCCCGCCTCCGCCGCCGAAGCTCAGCAACCGTTGGATGACGCCTTCACTCTGAACGGCCAACATCCCGCCGACCGTGTCGCCAGCGACCCGGCGATCAGCTCCGACATCTACCTGCACGGGGATCCCGCGCCCACCAGGAACCAGATCGCGGCGGTGATGCACGCCTTCGCCGATCTGACCCACCAGAACCACATGCTCAGCCGGGCTGTCACCCGCCTCGGCGTTGACCGTTCGGACGCCCCTCGGAGCGCCGGGGATCAAGCCGCCGGGCTCGGCCGTTACTTCCACGCGCTCGGCGACCATCTCGAGACGCCTGCCGTCCCCTCAGCCGAGGTGGGGCGGACTTTGAGCGCCGTGTATCAAACGGTCCTCAACGGCAGCGGCCCGATGAGCTTCGATGACGTAACGGTCGTTCAAGACCGCATCGCGGTCCTCAGCAGCCAGAGCAGAGATCTGCGGGAAGCTTTCTTCCTCGCAAGCCTCCTCGACCATGAGTACGCTCGCGGCATTCGATGCAGCGTCTGCAACCGGGTGGACAACCCGCTTTGCACGGAGGAATGCTGACATCGGAAGCACCTGAGGGCCCGACGACCTGAGGTCTCCGGCGATTGAGCATCGTCCGGATCTCACCGTCCACAATCTGGGAGCGTGGACTGGGCCAACAGACGAACAGCTGCGACCAAGAGCTTCCCTGATCGCCGTTACCGGCCTCCGAACGAGCGCCAGTCGTTGATATTCGCCGCTCCACGATCAAATCCACACCCGCGCCCCTCAGCATCGCGACTGCCTTCTTCTCCATCACCAAGGTGGACGAGTTTCTCGACAGAACCAGCGACCCATGCGGGTGGGCGGTTTGATGCGCCGGGCGGGCGTGCGGCCGATCGGTCACTTCGTTCCTGCGACCTGCACCTCAGCCGCTGCGCTCACCGAAGAGAGTTTCAGCTCGAGCGCCGCGCAGATGAGAGCCAGGATCTCGATATCAGGCACCTTCACCCCGCGGAGGATCAGTCCGACCGCGGTGCGATTGACCCCAGCAATTCGTGCAAGGTCCGAATCATTCAGCCGGAAACGCCCTTGCTCCATCCGAAGAATTTGGGCGACCGCCGCCGTCAACGGGCCAGGCGCGGTGTTCGGAGCTTTCGGCATACATGCACCATAGCGGCGGGCGAAGACATCAGACTCGCCGGGGTCCCCGGCCAGGTCCCGCAACCGCCGCTGTAGTCGAAGGCGCCAAGGTCGTGACGCAGGACGCTCCGGGTGCCGTGCGGGGCTCCGGCGAACCTGCAAGGAATCCTTGCTGGTTGCTCTGTCCGACTCTTCTCCGTCGGCGGTGTTGCCCGGACTGCCGCGGTTTCAGCTGTCGCAAAATTTGCGACAGCTGCCGACTGCGGTCTGCCGGAGCTCAGTCGCGGTAGAAGATCGACTGGTTCAGGATGGCTCCGCCGTTCAACCGAACCCTTTCTGCTGTCTCGAGCCCAACCAGGTCGGAGGCGGCGGCGAACCCGTCTTGCACAACAGCCACCTGCCGTTCGATGATCTCGCGGGCCGCGGCGGAACTGAGATGGTAAACATCCGCTGCCTTCTCGCACACTTCCAGGCGGGAGCGTCGGTCGCCGTCCCGGGCGATCGCCAACGCCTGGTAGACCTCCCCGCCCGCGCGCGGCTGCGGGCAGACATCGTACGCCGGTGTCAGAGTCAGCGCCTCGCCGTCCCAGAACGCCGCGTGGTTGCGTGCATGGTCGTCGATGTTGCCGACGATGACGTTGAACGCGATTCGGCTGAACAGCTCGCGCAGCGTCGCGTCCGGTTCGGTGAACCGGGCGCGGATGAGGTCCGCGAGTTGCGGGTAGGTCGCGTACCGCCCGTTCATGGGCGTCTGGTGGAGCATCGTCAGAGCGGAGACCATCATCCGCCGAGTAGCGCCAACCCCGCGGTCAAAACGTTCGACCAGCAGCACGTCACGGTCGCCGACTTTGACGACTTCCGTAGGCGCGATGTTCAGTCCGGCGACAGCGCCGAGATGCATGGCGATACCTTCGGCCTTCACAACCGGATAGTTGTCGCTCGTGCTGGAGAACTTGGCGATGAGCTTCCGGTCTCCGTCTTCGATCAAAGCTTTCGGGCGCGCACCACCGATGGAAGTGCCGCGGAGCATCGCCGCGGCGAGGGCTGGGGAAAGGGTTTCGCCGGCTTGGATCCTGTCGGCCGCCGACATCAAATCACCAAGTGTCGCTTGGTGCTCGTACGTGCGCGGGATGTACTCGGTTGGGGACTTCTGGAAGTCGAGCGCACCGATGCGGTCGGAGCCCGACTCGAGAAGGTAGGTGAGAAGGTCAAGGTCGTCAGTGTCGCTTTCGGCGCTGAGACGGCCGAAGTGCTTCGCGAGGATCACCCGACGTCCCCAATAATCGGGACCGGCGTCGAGGATGCAGCCGTGCGCCTCCCAGCTCGGGTCCGGTCGCTGCTCCCCGCGAACGAGCGGCAGCTCGGGCAGATACAACGGCACGCCAGGAAGATCGGTATAACTTCGACCGTAGGTGAACGTGTGCGTCGCTGCGTCTGATCTCAAAGCGCCGACGACCACCGGGTTCGCCGCACCGGGCAGCCAAGCCCAGACGAAGGCTTCAGAAGTCATCGTTGACAGCGCTCCGTGTTCGATCGACGCGGGACGGCAGTAGCGCAAGGCGCGCGTCGATGTTCCGCCGGGATTCAGACGCACTCGCGCCGACAAGCGGAATTCCGAGGAGTGTCGCAATCTCGAACACAATGCCGATGGTCGGGCTCGTGGAGCCCTGCTCGACAGCCATGAGAGTCTGGCGTGACACGCCTGCGCGCTCGGCCAGGTCAGCCTGCGTCCACTGAAGCGTCCGGCGCTCCGCTTCGATCTGACGTCCGAGCACGCCAAGGGCATCCGCCGTCACGGCAGAGTAAGAATGTGGCTTGCGAGACATCAATTCCTCCGAAAGTACAGTGTATTGCACCTAGCGCCTTGTTAGGTGAGATACACCTTACTTTCATCATGCGCGGCAGGGCGGAGCGGCACCCCTCGCGAAAGTTGCGGCGTCAATGACACCATCGTCTGAAGATCGCACCCAAGTTGTAGTGGGGGATGCTTCGGGCGACTTCACGGGAGCCCTCGCATCGAACTGCCGCAAGTCCTTCGGTAGTTGCTTCATGGTCGAACTCGCAGCCATTCCTTACGAGTTGCCTCGTCGAACGCGCCGTCGATTGGTCAGACGTTAGAGGCCGGTGTGACAGCCAGGTCGAGAGTGTCGTCGGTCGCGGTGCGGGCAACCCACCGCCCGCGGGTCACGACAATACTGTGCGGCAGGTTCGTCCGCCGGTCGGTTTACGTGACCGGTTCGTCCCGGTACTCCTTGACGATGAGCCTCCCGTTCAGGAACTCTGCGGGGAGGTGCTCATGCTCGGTCCCGCGGAGGAGTTCCCGTCGGGCGCTGGTCGGCAAGCCCATGAGGGCTTTGT
>JACMOZ010000047.1 GCA_014377785.1 Aeromicrobium sp. | reverse complement strand
GACCAGAAGCCTCGACCCGACCGGTCGTGGACAAACCCGATGGACGATGCGCTGGAAGCCAACTCTCAACGCATTTGCCATCACCTTCGCCGACCGCTGGCCGGCCGCAGAGACCTACTAAATGAAAACGCCGGAAACACCCTTAATGAAACAGTCCCGACCCCGATTGCGCGAAGCGCTCGCCGCCTGCCGCTGCAGCGACACCCTCATCGCCACCAAGCTCGATGCCTCGACCAGCGGGACGAGCTATTCGCCTTCGGGCTTGCCGCCGAACATGATCTCGTCCCAACTCGGGACACGGCGGCGTTCGTGGCGCTTTTTACGCGATGGCGAGGAGGACCCGACATCATCGGGGACGGCCATGTCGTGGGCGATTTCCAGGTCGTATTCCTCAGCGTAAGCATCTTCGTCACCCGTTGCCGGGATCTCTTGGCCTTCGTCGTCGAGTCGGGGCTCGGCGACCTCACCGAAGTCGTCGCCGAGGGCGAGTTGTCCCATTGCGCGGCGGTCGCGGGCCGCTTTGAGCGAGGAAACGCCTTCGGGATGTTGTTCTGCTGCTTCGATCGTCTCGGCCACGTCGTCGACCGGGGTTCGGACGGCATCGGCAATCGCCATGTCGCCCGTGTCGGGCAGTCCGACGTCGCCTACAAGGTCATGCGCGAGTTCATCAGCGGGCAGAACGTAGCGACCCTGAACGTCGAAAATAAAGGATGCGGCCTCACTGGCACCCTCGGGAGTGATGTGCAGCGCCCAGCGGCCGTCTTCACGACGCCAGGAGTCCCAAGTAGCGGCCTCGGCGCTTCCGCCGCGGGCCATGAGTCGGTCGTCGACGAGAGTGCCCAGCACAACGCCGGCGCCGCCGACGAACTTGCGCCGGATGACGGTCTTACGCGCCTGTTCACACATGTATTCGCGCTCGGCAAGGACCGGGATTGCGTACGCCATGATCCGGTCGACCTCGACTCCGGCCGCGTCGGCAACCATGTCGGGGCTTTCGCCTCGGCGGATGCGGGTCTGAATGTCGCGCGGACTGAGTGAACTTTCCATCTTGATCTCCAACTGGCCGCGTATGGCCCTGTCCGTCGGTGCCTCTTCGGCCTGAAAAAGGGCGTCGACCAGGGACTTCGTTCGGTGATCGGCTGGGATACGGAATTCTTCTCCCGAAACGGCGTCGCGCGCGATGAGGTGACCGCGGTCCTCGCTCAGTCTGATCAGACCGAGATCGCGCATGGTGTGCCTCCAAAATATTGCGTAGACCCAGTCTTATGGTTCAGGAGCCGAAATCGAGTGAGACGCGCCGATACCGGCTACGTTCTTATCCGTGTCCGATGTCTTCCTGCTGGTCCTGGATCTTGGCGGAATCGCCGTTTTCGCGATGACCGGAGCGCTTGTCGGCGTGCGCAAGGAGCTTGACGGGTTTGGCGTGGCGGTGCTGGCGATAATCACCGGTCTCGGCGGCGGGGTCTTGCGTGATGTCCTCATCGGGGCAGTGCCGCCCATGGCTCTCAACGACTGGCGCTATCTCGTCGTGCCCACCGTGACCGGAATCGGTGTCTTCTATTTTCATCCGATGGTTGGCCGCGTTGAGAAGCAGATCGCCGTCTTGGATGCGATCGGCCTGGGCCTGTTCTGTGTCACTGGCGCGGTCAAGGCCGAGGACTTCGGGCTGGGCATCGTCCCGGCGGCGCTCCTCGGCATGGTGACAGCTGTCGGCGGCGGGTTGATGCGAGACGTCCTGGCCGGCCGGGTGCCAGTCATCTTCAAGGACGAGTTGTATGCGACCCCAGCCCTTGCCGGCGCCCTGATCGCCGCAACTCTTCATTATTACGAGGTTCAACAGGGTTGGTATTCCGTCGCTGTCGGTGTCTGCATCGTGTGGCGTCTACTCGCGGTGAAACGAGGCTGGCAGGCACCCTTGCCTCCGGGAATCGACCGCGGCTGACCCGTACGTCAGCGCTTCGCCGACTGGCGCATATTACTGATCGAGTGGCGCAGATTGGGGGTTTTCAGCGTCAGGATTCCCCGAATACGCGCCACTCGCGGCGAGGCGAGGTAAGGCGCGGCGAGGCCGCGGCGGGTTAGTGGCCGGGGAGGACTTTGTCGAAGGAGGCGTCGTGATTGCCGAAACGATGAGTCGTGATGGAGATGGCTTGCTCGCGCAGGAACGGCAGTGCCTCGAGCCGACCGGACGGCGTCACTGCACCGGCATAAATCGCGACATCGGGATTTCCATCGACGGCGGCGGCCAGCGCCTTGGCATCAGAGCCGATGAGCCGCACCCGTGAAGGCTGTTGTTCCTTCGCGAAGGTCAGCCATTCGGCATCGGTCTCGACGCGGGACTCGCCGGCGATCGCGGTGGGCAGCGCCCGATGACTGCTGATCGTCACGTCCGCGCCGACGCGGATGGCAGCAATCAACACACGCACCAGATCCGAGGGCCGGCCGGCTTCGCCAAAGCGGATCGTAACCGGAACCGAGCGATAACGGAAGACGTTGCGTTCGACCTGGAGTCCGGAGACATCTTTGGCGATGCCGAATTCACCGATCCAGGCGGTCTGGTCGGAGACCGCGGCCTTGGTCAATGCTGCGCGCTCGGCCGCGTCGACAAATCCTTCGGAATCTTCGAGGATCTGTTGCACTTCGGTCGACAACGGGACGTCGCCCTGGGTTGGGCGGAGCGGTTTCGGCGACCATGAACCGAGATGCGTCAGGTAATTCGGGCCGCCTGCCTTGGCCGAGGTTCCGACCGAGGAACGCTTCCAGCCGCCGAAGGGCTGACGCTGGACGACCGCGCCGGTGATGCCGCGATTAACATAAAGATTGCCCGCATCGACGGTTTCGATCCAGGTGTTCACCTCATCGGGATCGAGTGAATGCAGTCCCGCGGTGAGGCCGTAGTCCGTCGCATTCTGGAACTCGATCGCCTCGGTGAGATTGCGGGCGTGCATGATGCCGAGCACGGGGCCGAAGAACTCGGTCGTATGGAAATAGCTGCCCGGCGCAACACCGGTACGGACTCCGGGCGACCAGAGCCGACCTGTGTCGTCGAGTTGACGGGGCTCAATGAGCCACTCTTCGCCCTGGCCGAGGGTGGTGAGCGCCTCGGCGAGTTTGCCCTGTGCGGGCTCGATGATCGGCCCCATGAAGACTTCGGGATCGTCGGGATAGCCGACGCGTTGCGAAGTGACGGCGTCCACCAATTGGCGCTGGAATCGTTCTGACGTGGCGACGGAACCGACGAGGATGACCAGGCTGGCCGCCGAGCACTTTTGACCGGCGTGGCCGAAGGCGCTCTTGGCAATATCCGCGGCGGCCAGGTCGACGTCGGCGCTGGGCGTGACAACAATCGCGTTTTTGCCACTGGTTTCGGCCAGCAGCGGAAGATCGGTACGCCAAGAGCGGAACAAGGCGGCCGTATCCCAACCGCCGGTCAGGATGACGCGATCAACGAGGGAGTGCGAGACGAGAGTCTTGCCCAGCACGCCCTCGTCGATCGTTGCAAATCCGAGTGCCTCGCGGGGGATGCCCGCTTCCCACAATGCCTCGACCATGACGGCCGAGCAACGACGTGCCTGGTGAGCTGGCTTGATGATGACGCCACTTCCCGCGGCGAGGGCTGAAAGGACCGAACCTGCCGGGATTGCTACCGGGAAGTTCCACGGGGGAGTCACCACTGTGAGTTTGGACGGGGTGAAGGTGGCACCGTCGACGGCTTCGAGCCGGCGGGCCGCTTCGGCATAGTAGTTGGCAAAGTCGATCGCTTCGCTCACCTCGACGTCGGCCTCGGCGATCGTCTTGCCGGTTTCGGCGGCCATAACCGAGATAAGTTCACCGCGGTGAGAGGCAAGGGAAGTCGCGCATTGGTGCAGGACCGAGGAGCGGATGTCGACGTCACGCTTGCCCCATTCCTCGCCGGCGCGTTGAGTGAGCTGAATGAACGATTCGAGGCTGGCCGCTCCCGTAATGCGCCCATTTTTTACGGTTTCGTTACCCAATTGTGTATGGGTCGATCGTGACAAAACCGATCGGCCCCACGCACGGTTGGCGGCGACGGACGTATCGGTGTCGGGGGTGTTGGCGAACTCGTTGTGGATGTTGCGGACACCTTCGGTGCTGCGGTTCTGAGTGCGGTGCGCCGTGGGGACTTTGTCGTCGATCGCCTTGACCGATTCGAGAAAACGGTGTTTTTCGCGCTCAAAAAGATCTTCGTTGGAGGAAAGCTCGAAGACGGCCGACATGAAGTTCTCGGGGCTGGCGTTTTCTTCGAGCCGACGAACGAGATAGGAAATCGCGGCGTCGAACTCGTCGGGATGCACAACGGGCGTATAGAGGAGCAGCTTGCCGACATCCTGACGGACCGCGGCGACCGGCCCGGACGCCATACCGAGCAACATCTCGAAATCGACGGCACCACGAACCGATCGACTGCCCGCGAGAAGCCAGGCATACGCCACATCGAAGAGGTTCTGACCGGCTACGCCGATGCGGACGGCATCCGTACGTCCGGGTGTGAACGCGTAGTTCAGCACGCGCTTGTAGTTGGTATCGGTGTCTTGTTTGGACAGGTAGGTCGCCTGCGGCCAACTGTGGATGAGGGCATCGACGCGTTCCATCGCGAGGTTGGCGCCCTTGACGAGGCGGACCTTGATCGGCGCACCGCCGTCGATTCGGCGTTGGGCGGCCCAGGCCTGCAGCCGCTCCATGGCGCCGAGAGCGTCGGGGAGGTAGGCCTGCAGAACGATGCCGGCTTCGAGTTGGGGAAAACGGTCGAGAACCTTCGTGAAAACCGCGATGGTGAGGTCGAGGTCGCGGTATTCCTCCATGTCGAGGTTGATGAACTTCTTGCCACCCGCGGAGGCGTAGGCATAAAGAGGCGAGAGCTGGTCGACGACGCGGTCGACGGTTTCTTCGAACGCCCACATCGACAACTGGCTGGCGACCGCCGAAACCTTGATGGACACATAGTCGACATCGTCGCGTTCGAGGAGTTCGCGGGTACCGGCGAGTCGGCGGGCTGCTTCGCCGTCGCCAAGGACGGCTTCGCCGAGCAAATTGAGATTGAGGCGGTCGCCGTCGGCACGGAGTTTGGCGATCGCCTTGCCCAGCTCCTTGGGACGCGCATCGATGATGAGGTGACCGACCATACGGCGCAATGACCGACCGGCAATGCCGACGACGAGACCCGGCACGACCAGCGAGAAAAAGGCGCCGAGTTTCACCAAGGCGCGCAGGTGGAATGGAAGAAATGTGGGGGTACGACGGGCAAGCGCACGCAGATTGTGCGCGGCGACCCGCGTGTCGTCAGGACGGATGACTCGATCGACGAAACCAATGGTGAAATCGAGGCCCTGCGGGTCTTTCAGTACGTTTGCGAGGCGTTTCGCGGCCGGGTCGGTGCGTTGTCCTGCGGTGTTGGCGGGATCGATCCATCGGCGTACGAGATTAACGCTTTCGTCGGCAAGAGTGAGATCAGTCATGTTGAGGCCAAGATTAGCGTCATCGGGGTCCGAGTTCATCTCTCGGTAGGACTTTCGGCGGCCTAAACGACCAGACCACGATGGTGGCACCCAACCCGGCGATCAGCGGAACCCAAAATCCTGCCGAGGCGCCGTGATTGTCGATGACCCAACCGGCCGCGGCAGCCCCGGGCGCAACGCCGACAGCGAGGCCCGTGGTGGTCCAGGCGATGCCCTCGGTGAGTCTCGAAGGCGGCACATGCAACTCGATCAACGTAATAGCGGCGATGAGGGCCGGCGAGATCATGAACCCCGCCAAGAACATGCCGAACGCCAACCAGATGACTGACGGCAAGAACAGCAACGGGATGAAAAGCAGACTCAAAAACAGCAGCGACAGTCGGAGCTGACGCAAAGGGGTGATTGGCAGACTCATCGAGCCGATCAAGACACCGGCGATCAGGCTTCCGGCCGCCCAGATGGCGAGGATGAGGCCGGCGGCGCCGCGCTGGCCGAGCTCGGAGGCGAAGGCGACCACAATCACTTCGGTCGAACCGAAGAGCACGCCCAGCCCGACCGACGCGAACATCACCGGGCCGAGAAGCCCCCATCCCAGAGGGGGCCGTATGCCGTCGTGGTGTGTCGACGGTGGCGGCTCGGTGGACCGTAAGGAGGCAAGGATCCAGGTGCCGAAGATGGCGGCGGCGGCGGCGGCGGCGAGGCCGGAAACCTCGGCGACCTGGAATGTCAGAACGGTCACCAGAACTGGCCCGATCATGAACACCATTTCGTCGATGACTGCTTCGAGCGCGAAGGCAGTGTTGAGCTGGCTGCGGTCAGAAATCACATGGGACCAGCGGGCGCGCACCATCGATCCTGCTTGCGGGGTTGCCACGCCGGCCACCAAAGCGCACAGATGGACCCACGGCGCACCCCAATCTGATTCGATCGCGAGGAGGAGCAAGACGATCCCGGCGGCGTAAAGAGCGCCGCTGACCCGCAACACGGCGGCCTGTCCGAATCGATCGGAGACGCGCCCCTGGCCGGGTGCTCCCGCCGCTGCGGCAAGGACGTAGGCGGCGGACACCGTGCCTGCGAGCCCATAGGACCCGGTCCGATCCGAGACGAGGAGCACGATGCCGAATCCCGTCATCGATATCGGCAATCGGGCGATGAGGCCGGTCGAGCTGAACGCAAATGCTCCGGGCAGGGTCAGCACCCGGCGATACGGCTTCAGCACGGGTGCTCCTTCGGGTGATCGCGACAGGTATGGCGGGGGGTGACAAACTGCGGGTATGAACCCCAGCCCCCATGACGCCTTTCCATATGACGCGCTGTTGCTCGTATCCTTCGGAGGTCCGGACAAACCCGATGATGTCCTGCCGTTCCTGGAGAACGTCACCAAGGGAAAGGGTATTCCGCCCGAAAGACTCGTCGAAGTCGGTGAGCACTATTTCCTTTTCGGCGGAAAATCGCCTATCAACAAACAAGGCCTCGAACTACTCGCGGAACTGCGCAAGGACTTCGCCGCCAACGATCTTGACCTGCCGGTCTATTGGGGCAACCGCAATTGGGCCCCCTACCTCAAGGACGCCATCGCCGAGATGGAGGCTGACGGTGTCAAGCGTGCGTTATGCATTGTGACCAGCGCATACTCGTCCTACTCGGGCTGCCGACAATACCGCGAAAACCTGTTCGCGGCCCGTGGTGACACGGAAATCGAACTCAACCGGATCCGCCACTACTCCAATCATCCCGGTTTCATCGGGCCGTTCGCGGAGGCGACGGCTGAAGCGCTCGACGGCGCGCCGGCGGGCACCCACGTGGTCTTCGTGACGCACTCGATCCCGACGACGATGAACGAAGCGAGTGGTGGTCCGGGACAAAGGATGTATGAGCGCCAGCACCTCGATGCGGCCGCCCAGGTCGCGGAACGCGCCGGCGTCGCATCGTGGACCCTCGCTTATTGCTCGCGGTCGGGACCACCGCAGATGCCGTGGCTCGAACCCGACATCAACGATCATCTGCGCGAATTGCACGAAGGCGGCACCACAGCCGTTGTCGTTGTTCCGATCGGCTTCATTTCCGATCACATGGAAGTCATCTTCGATCTGGACACCGAGGCGGCCGCGACGGCCCGTGAACTCGGAATGGACTTCACCCGGGTGGCGACGCCGGGCACGCATCCGGACTTTGTCGCCATGATCCGCGAACTCGTCCTCGAGCGGGCAGCGGTCGAACGCGGTGAAGACGTCGAACGACGCGCAGTTGGCGTCCTCGGTCCACACCCCGACGTCTGTCCCGTCGACTGCTGCGTAAATCCACGCGCCTCGCTGCAGACAATTACGTGAGGACACACACAGACGAACTTCTCGACCTTGCCCGCGCTGTCGGCCGCGAAGCGGCGCTGTATGTCGCCGGCGCCAGGCCACGAGGCCGCGTCGACGTGTCCGCAACCAAGTCCAGCCCGACCGATGTGGTGACGGCGATCGACGAGGAGTGTGAGCGCCTCATTCGGGCCCGCATCCTCGACGCCCGGCCAGATGACAGTTTCCAGGGCGAAGAGGGCGACGACATCCACGGCAGTTCCGACGTCGAATGGATAGTCGATCCGATCGACGGAACCGTCAACTTCGTTTATGGGTTGCCGTTCTATGCGGTCTCGATCGCAGCAGCGGTCAACGGCGAAGTCGAAGTCGGCTATGTCATCAACATCGCCAACGACGACGAATACACCGCGATCCGCGGTGAGGGTTCCTACACCTACACCGAAGACGGCCCGCGTCGACTGCGGGCGCCGGTCGTCGAAAGGCTCGATCACGCCCTTGTCGCCACCGGCTTCAGTTATGTGCCTGCGATCCGTGCGACGCAGGCGGCTGCGGTCGCCAGAATGCTTCCGCGAGTCCGCGACATCCGCCGCACCGGATCGGCTGCTCTCGACTTGTGCGGGCTCGCCGAGGGGCGAACTGATGCCTATGTCGAGCAGGGACTCAAGCCGTGGGATCTCGCCGCAGCGGGTTTAATCGCACGGGAAGCGGGTATTGAAATCAGCGGCGTCGACGGCATACCCGGGGAGAGATTGGTCATGGCCGCTCATCCCAGTGTTTCCGGGGAATTTTTTGATCTGATTCGCGCTTGTGGCTTCTGAGTGTGATTGTTGGCGAAACATATGACACAATCGCGCCGGTTGTTAAGCACAAGAAGGAGGGTCCATGGCTACCGACTACGACGCGCCCCGCAAGACTGAGGAAGAACAGTCCGAAGACAGCATCGAAGAACTAAAAGCACGTCGCCACGAGAAGAGCTCGGGCAAGATTGACGAAGACGAAACCGAGGCCGCGGAGTCATTCGAACTTCCCGGTGCCGACCTTTCGCATGAAGAACTAGCCGTTCAGGTGGTACCGAAGCAGTCTGACGAATTCACCTGCAGTTCGTGCTTCCTGGTTCATCACCGAAGCCAGTTGGCTTCACAGAAGAACGGCGTCTTCATTTGCCGCGACTGCGATTTTTAGGCTTTCCGAGCCTTTTTCGTTCTTTTGCCGGCCGATCCCTCCACCGGAGGGCCGGCCGGTTTTTCTTTTCCTGACTTCTTGTCGCCCACCGTGTTGAGCGGTTTCATTCCCGGCGGCAGATGACCAGTCGACTTGACCCAATAATTGGCGGTCCCGCGGTGGATCAGCACCTTGGTCAATTCGATGCTGGCGCCTGCAAGTACGGCCCAGGTGACCGCTTCGGTGTTGCTGACGTCGGGATGACGAGTGCTCGTGGGCGGCTTCTTGCCGGTTGCGGCTCGCCAGGTGAGAGCGGTTATGCGGTGGGCGATCAGGCCGGCGGCGATCGTGGAAGTTCGGTCCATCGCCTTCCAGGTCCGCTTTCCCGGTTGCTTCTTCCTGGCGGTGCGAGCCGTCTCCAACGACTGGTGACGGACCTTTTCGCGCTTAGTCTTCTTCGACAATGGTCTTCTCTCCGATCGGTTCAGCATTGGTCGGCTCATTATGGGGCCGATCCTTGCCCGAATACGTCAACGACGCAACAAAGTTTTCGGGGTGGCGTGTCGATAGGAGCCAGTAGGGAGTGGCATCGCCTGAGTCCGCCACGGGTATGAGCGCGCCGGTCTTCACATACGGCCGGACCAGGATGAACGCCCTCGCATCGGCGCCCGGGCCCATCGCATGACGGAATCCTTGCGCGGACAGCGCCTGTGCCGGACCCCGGAAGCGTTCCTCGAGTTGCGTTCGTCCGACGCGGAGCGTCCCGTCCGTGACGTCGAGAGTGAGTGAGCCATAAGTCCAGAGCGCCCACGCGAGCGGCACAGCGACGATCAGGGTGGCGATGATGGCAATCGCCCACGTCGTGACGACGAGGAAGACCCAGCCGATGCTGACCGCGAACAGAGCGGCGAGAAGCCACCAGATTAACGGAATGCGGAGCTGTTCGCGATAGGTCGTCACCGTTCAAGCCTGCCCCACCTCCGACTCATGGCCGGAGGGTAGGGTCGGTTTCATGGTTGACGTCCAGATCACCCGGCTCGATCAAGGCATTCCAATCCCCGCATACTCCCATCCCGGTGATGCTGGAGCGGATCTCTTTTCGACGACTGATTTGCGGATCGAACCGGGGGAGCGTGAACTCGTACCCACCGGCATTTCGCTCGCACTGCCCGAAGGATTTGCCGCGTTCGTGCACCCGCGATCGGGACTCGCGGCTCGTCATGGACTGTCGGTCGTCAATACGCCGGGCACCATCGACGCGGGCTATCGCGGCGAGATCAGGGTGCTCCTCATCAATCACGATCTGCGCGAGCCGATCGTCCTCGCAAGGGGAGACCGCATCGCGCAACTCGTCGTCCAGCGCGTAGAACACGCACGATTCACCGAGGTCGAGGCCTTGCCCGACTCGGCGCGCGGCGAAGGCGGCTATGGTTCCACGGGCGGCCACCGCAATTTGCCGGGTTCGGCGTCCCACCAGCCGGCGCCCGCCAACCCGACGCCCGCCAACCCGACGCCCGATAAAACGGCGTTTGATAAAACGGCGTTTGATAAAACGGCGTTTGATAAAGAAGTGCCACAGCAAAGGGAGAACGCGTAATGCGTATACGCCGCAAGAAGTCGACGGACGTCGTCGCGGAAAAAGTCGTTGCCGACGATCTTGGCGAGGTCGAAACGGTGGCCGCCGAGATCAGCACCGATCCGCGTGCCGGCGGGCCGTGGGACTCCAGTGAGAAGTCCCCTGACGGCGATGAGACGTACATCGATCTTGGCTCTCTTATCATCAAGGGCCGCGCCGGTTTCAACCTGCAATTGCCTACTGACGGCGACAGTGATGAGATCGGATCGGCGGTGTTGATGACCGAAGACTCGGGGCTGGAATTGCGGGCCTTTGCCGCGGCGCGCTCGGGCGGCCTGTGGGACGAAGTCCGCGCCGACCTGATCGACGAAGTCGAGCGACTCGGCGGCAACTATCTAGCTGTCGACGGGGCCTTCGGCTCCGAACTTCAGATTCGCGTACCGGTGACGCTTCCCGACGGTGAAGAAGGATTCCAGCCGAGTCGCATCATCGGCGTAGAAGGCCCCCGTTGGTTGTTGCGTGGGACCTTGCTCGGTGATGCCGCCTTGAACCCCACGGACGAAGGGCTGCTCCTCGAGGCATTCCGCGAGACGATCGTGGTGCGAGGCAGCGATCCGAAGGCTCCGCGTGAACCCCTCCTGATCGCGGTCCCCGCCGGCGCGGTAGTCCTCGGCGACGAAACTGGCGCGGTTAAGCACACATAAACTCTTGACCCAAAACCCCGTCGATGAGGTGTCGTCGCGGCTCATTGAGGCATTGACTGTGAATCGGGCGGTCCCCGAACGTAGACTTGCCAGATGACCGGATTCCTCACCAGAACACTCGGGCGACTGGGAACAGTCGACCATGAAGCAGGGGAGTTGAAGCAGGACGCCGAGAAGGCGGGCTGCTCGCCGATTTCCAGCCAGAACATGCGCTCCTATGTGGCGATCCACGGCGTTCTGCGTTCGGTGACGCTGCGCCCCGTTGACGGCGTTTCTGCGCTCGAGGCCGAACTTTACGACGGCTCGGCGAGCGTTACGCTCGTCTGGCTCGGTCGCCGCAAGATCGAGGGCATTGAGCCGGGCCGGCAACTGACCGCACACGGCCGGCTGGGCATCCGCAACGGCGGGCTAGTGCTCTACAACCCGCGCTACGAACTCGGCGCATGACCGACAACGTCGCCACGGTCGAACAACTCATACGTTCGCAACTCGCCAAAGCACTGGGTGGGCCCCGCGGTGTGATCGAGAGCGCCGTACCGACGATCGTGTTCACATTGTCGTGGGTCATCGGACACGATTTGCGAACCTCGCTGATCAGCAGTATCGGCGCGGCACTTTTGCTTCTGGTCGCCCGGGCGATCCAGCGGAGCAGCCCGCAGTTTGTCATCACCGCACTTTTCGGCATTGCGATCGCCGCGGTGTTCGCCACTCGCTCGGGTGAGGCCAAAGACGTGTTCTTGCCGGGAATCCTCTACAACGGTGGTTATGCCGTGGCTCTGGTCGTGTCGATCGTGGTCGGTTGGCCGATTGTCGGTTTCCTGGTCGGCAGCGTCACCGGAGATCCGACTGCATGGCACACAGACAAGGCGATGGTGCGGCTCTGCAGCCGCCTGACCTGGTTGCTGGCGCTGCCGTGCATATTCCGGGTCATCGTCCAGTATCCGTTATGGGCCGGCGATCACGTCGCATTGCTCGGCACGTCGAAAATCGTGCTGGGCTGGCCTTTGCAATTAGCCGGACTTGCCGCAATGGCCTACCTACTGAGCCGCAACAAGACCCCGATCACCGGTCCCACGCCGACCTGACAACACCCGCGGACGGTGGCTTACGCACCACGTACGGGCAATGCGGTGGTGCCTAACTCACCGCTGCGGGGGAGTTAGGCCTTTTTTGGGGCCAGCAGTTCGCCGAGTGCGTCCTCGGCGTCCTCGGGTGTCACGAACAGCAATTCGTCACCGGCCTCGAGCGAGCGATCGCTGTCGGGGGTCAACGTCGAATTGTCGCGCAGGATCGCCACGAGAACGACGTCCTGGGGCCACTGGACGTCACGAACAGATCGTCCGAGGAACGGAGAGTCTTCGGGCATGGTCAGTTCAACGAGGTTGGTGCTGCTCTGGTGGAAGGTGAAGAGTCGCACCAGATCTCCAACCGTGACGGCTTCTTCCACCAACGCCGCCATGAGACGCGGAGTGGAGACGGCCACATCGACACCCCACGATTCGCCGAACAACCATTCATTGTTCGGATGGTTGACGCGTCCCACGGTGCGCGGCACCGAAAACTCTGTCTTGGCAAGAAATGAGATCACCAGATTGGCCTTGTCGTCGCCGGTCGATGCGATGACGACATCACAACTTTCAAACTGTGCTTCCTCGAGGGACGACAACTCACAGGCATCGGCGAGGAGCCACTGGGCGTCGGGAACCATGTCGGAACGGATCGCCACAGGATCCTTGTCGATCAATAGGACGGTATGCCCGTTGTCGAGGAGTTCCTGGGCGACCGACCTCCCGACAGCGCCAGCCCCGGCAATGGCGACTCTCATCAGTTGTCCTCCGGTCCGGCTTCGAGGATGCGATGAGCGGCCTCGGCGTGGTCTTCACGCATGAAGACGCTGAGAAAGTCGCCTTCCTGGATGACGGTGTCGCTGTGGGCGATCTGGCCCGAGCCCAATCGGGTCAGATAACCGACGCGCACTTTGGCTTCCTTTTCGAGTCTGTCGATGGGCTGACCAATCCATCGAACTGGTGCATAGATACCGTCGAGGCGGACCTCACCGGACGGGTCTCGCCAGGCCGATTCCGAACCGGCCGGCAACAACCGGCGCAAGACCTGGTCGGCCGCCCACGGCACGGTGGCGACGGTGGGAACACCGAGGCGTTCGTAGACCTCGGCCCGACCCGGGTCATAAATGCGGGCCACCACGTTTTCGATGTGGAACTGCTCGCGCGCGACGCGCGCGGAGATGATGTTGGAGTTGTCGCCGCTCGACACCGCGGCGAAAGCGTCAGCCCGCTCGATGCCGGCCTCGATGAGGACGCCGCGGTCGAAGCCAACACCGGCGACGGTGATGCCGGAGAAATTCGGTCCGAGGCGGCGGAAAGCGTCGGGATTGGTGTCGATGACCGCGGTTGAATGGCCGCGTTCTTCGAGGCTGCGGGCGAGCGAAGAGCCTACCCGGCCGCAACCCATGATCACAATGTGCACGCAGGAGACGCTACACCGCCGGACACTTTATTGGGTGCAGGGACGCCACCCGTACTAGCATCGTGGCCGTGGGAATCGTCGATGTAGCCAAGCGCGCCGTAGTGGGTCGGAAACTGCGGAGTACCCAACTGGGCGAAACGCTGTTGCCGAAACGGCTCGCGCTTCCCGTTTTCGCCAGCGACGCCTTGTCTTCGGTCGCCTACGCGCCGGACGAAATCTTCCTGACGTTGTCGCTGGGAGGTATGTCGGCCTACGCCTTCAACTGGAAGATCGGCATAGCTGTTTCCTTGGTCATGGCCACCGTGGTGGCGTCATACCGTCAAAATGTCCACGCGTATCCCAGCGGTGGTGGCGACTACGAAGTGGCAACGGTCAATCTCGGTCGCAAAGCGGGCGTCACGGTCGCCAGTGCACTGCTCGTCGACTACGTGCTGACTGTCGCCGTGTCCATCTCCTCCGGCGTCCAGAATGCGTCGTCGGCGTTGCCCTGGCTCAACGGCCACGAAGCGACGGCCGCGAGCGTTCTCGTGCTCGCTCTCATGGCGATGAATCTTCGCGGCACCAAGGAATCGGGCAAGGCCTTTGCCGTCCCCGTCTATCTCTTCATGATCGCCATCATCTTGATGGGCCTGTGGGGCTACGCGAGCTATCTGACTGGCAACCTGCCAATGGTTGAAAGCGCTGCGTATGACATCGCACCGGATGAGAAGTATGCCGGAGCTATAAGCAGCGTCGCGATGGTATTCCTGCTCGCCCGCGGTTTCTCGTCCGGATGTACGGCCCTGACGGGGGTCGAGGCGATCAGCAACGGCGTGCCCGCTTTCCGCAAGCCCAAGAGTCGCAATGCGGCGACCACGCTGCTCCTGCTGGGCACGTTGTCGATCACGATGCTCATGAGCATCCTCGTCCTCGCCGACCTCATGCACCTTCGCTATGTGGAAGACCCGTCCAAACAATTGATGCTCAACGGCACATTGGTCGGCAGCGACTTCGAGCAGGACACGGTGATCAGCCAATTGGCCAGGGCGATCTACAGTGATGCGCCGTTTATGTTCTATTTCACCATCGCCTGCACCGGACTCATCCTCATCCTGGCGGCCAACACCGCCTTCAATGGCTTTCCCGTGCTGGGCTCGATTCTGGCGCGGGACGGTTTCCTGCCGCGTCAATTGGACACCCGCGGCGACCGACTCGCGTTCAGTAACGGAATAGTGCTTCTTGCAGCCGCGGCCATCGTCCTCATTCAGGCTTTCGACGCCGAGGTCACCAAGCTCATCCAGCTCTACATCGTGGGTGTTTTCGTTTCGTTTGTGCTGAGCCAACTCGGCATGATCCGCCATTGGACCAGGCATCTCAAAACCGAGACCGATCCCTCAGTGCGGTCCAAGATGTACCGCTCCCGCGTCGTCAACACGTTTGGTCTCAGCATGACGTTCACGGTGCTCTGCATCGTGTTGGCGACGAAGTTCCTCGCCGGCGCCTACATCGCCATCATCGCGATGGTCATCATCTTCGTCACCATGCTGGCGATCAACAAGCACTACGCGCGTGTCGCCGAGGAGCTCGCCATCGATGACACCGACATCATTCTGCCGTCCCGCGTCCACGCCATCGTCCTCGTCGGCAGGCTCCACAAGCCGACAATGCGCGCCCTGGCGTATGCGCGCGTGTCCCGGCCGAGCACGATCGAGGCACTGTATGTCGAGTTCGACAAGGACGAAACCGATGCGCTCACCAAACGGTGGGAAGAGCTTGGCATCAACATTCCGCTCAAGGTTATTGACTCGCCGTATCGTGAACTCGTCCGCACCGTCGTCCGCTATGTCAGGGAACAACGCAAGGCGAGCCCGCGAGACGTCATCACTGTCTATATCCCCGAATATGTTGTCGGCCGCTGGTGGGAGCAATTGCTGCACAACCAGACCGCATTGCGGATCAAGGGCCGACTCCTGTTCACTCCCGGGGTCATGGTCGCGAGCGTCGCCTATCAACTGCAATCCGCCAAGCAGTCCAAGGCTCGCAGGGAACGCTCAGCGCCCGGCGACGTGCGCCGTGGCCCCCGGGGCAAGTAGATGACCGACGATCCGATCGTTGACGTCGGTGCCATCGCCCACGGCGGTCATTGCATCGCGCACCTCGATGGCCAGGTCGTGTTCGTGCGTCATACGATGCCCGGCGAGCGCGTGCGCATCAAGATCACCGAACGCAACAAGCGATTCCTGCGCGCCGATGCCGTCGAAATCCTGACGGCGGCGCCGGGTCGTGTCACCCCGCCCTGCCGTTACGCGGGAGAGTGTGGCGGCTGCGACTTTCAGCACATCGAAGCTGCAATGCAGCGTCAACTCCTCGGCGACGTCATCCGCGAGCAGTTGAGCCATCTCGCCCGGATCGACTGGGACGGCGAGGTCGAGGCGGTCAACCCCGAAGCCCTCGGTTGGCGCACCCGCATGACGTATGCGGTGCGATCCGACGGTCGGCTGGGGCTGCGACGCCACCGTTCGCACGACCTGATCGCCATCGACGAATGTGTGATCGCCGGCGACGGACTTCCGCCGGTCCTCGGCGAGACGTGGAAGGCCGACACGGTTGAGGCAGTGGGATCTTCCGAGGGCGATCAGCTCGTTGTGCTCGGCGGCAATCATGGCAAACTCCCCAAACTCGGCGGAGTCAGTGTCGTCACGGCCGACGGCGAGCGATTGCGTGGTAGAGCCTCGGTGACCGAAACGGTCGGCGGGCATTCGTTCCGGGTCTCCGGATCCGGTTTCTGGCAAGTGCATCCCGAAGCCGCGGGCACTCTTGTCGAGGCCGTCATGTCGGGGCTCGACACCCAACCAGGTGAAACGGTCGCCGACCTTTACGCCGGCGTCGGCCTGTTCACGGCTTTTCTCGCCGAGGCGGTGGGGGAGAGTGGCACGGTCTTCAGCGTTGAGTCCGATCCCGGCGGCGCCCGCGATGCGCGCCGCAACCTGCACACGTTCTCCCAAGTCCGTCTCGTCGCCGAATCGGTCGACGACGCGTTGCGCGACAACGCGCTGGGTGAGTCACTCGATCTCGTTGTCCTCGACCCGCCTCGTACGGGTGCCAAACACGCCGTCGGCCCGATCGCTGCGCTAAGCCCGCGCAAGATTGCCTATGTTGCCTGCGACCCGGCGGCGCTTGCCCGAGATCTGGCGACGTTTGCAGAAGCAGGTTATCGGCTCGAGAATCTGAGGGCGTTTGATCTCTTTCCGATGACACAGCACGTCGAGTGCGTTGCGGTCCTTGTCAGCACCTAGTCCACAGGGGATGGTGGGCGCATGCCCTTCGCCGATCCGCACGTCTGCCCGAGTTGCGGAGGCTTCATCGCCGGCGAAAGTCGGTGTCCGTATTGCCGCTTCGACTTGAGTTCGCCCGCGTCGCGGCGGCTGTGGCAAACACTTTTGCAGGCCGATTCGCTTCTCGATGAGGCGCGTCGCGTGTCGTCGGCCACGGTCGCCGCTCAGCCGGGCGTTGGCGCGACGCCGCCCCTGTCGGTCCCCGGTCCGCGCAGCGAGGCCGGCTCGGCTGTGCCGGCGCGCCGCTGGTCAACAGGATCGATCATCCTCGGCCTCGGCGCATTGTGCCTGCTCGTCGCAGCGTTCGTTTTCATCACCGTGTCATGGGGCGTCCTCGGACCTACTGGCCGCACATTCGTGCTTCTGGTCATTACGCTGGCGATCGCCGCCGCCGCCGTCTGGTCGACCCGGGCCGGCCTGCGAGCATCGTCCGAAGCGCTCTGGGCGGTCTTTTTCGGGCTTTTCGCCATCGACTTCTTCGCAGCACGCGCGTATGAGCTCCTCGGCCTGGACTCGTTCACCGATGAGCAGGCGGTGCTCGTGTTCGGGCTCGTTGCTGCGTACCTCGGTGCTGCAATAGCACTTGGCTGCCGCAAGACTTTGGCCGTCATGGCGCCGTCCATCGCGGCCGGACTGGCCGTCTGGACTTCATCATTTGCTGTGGCGGCAACGCTGGACGGGGCGTTCTTCTGGCGGGGATTCGCCGGCCTCGCGCTCGCCGCAGCCTCAACCGGGATCGCTCGACGCCTTTCGCTCACATTGACCGCCTGGATTGCGGGCGCGGCCGCGCTCGTCTTCTACGTCATTGCCGTGGGGGGCGCCATTGACGAACTCGCATCCTCGCCGCACCTCGGCGATCTGGTGGGACACGGCCACGGTATTTCCATGATCGTCATGATCGCCGTGACGGCAGCAGCCGGTCTCGCATCACCGTCGCTCACGCGTCCGGCCGCAACGCTTGTCACCCTGGGTGCCGGTTCGCTGGTCTTCGCACCCTCGGAGGCGGCGTCGCAGCACGAAGGCGGGTTTATTGCCGTCGCCATCCTGGTGATAGTTCTTTCCATCGTCCTCATCCGCGGCGCCAGTGACTGGATCCGCGGGGCTCGGGTCGCCACCGCGGCGATCCTTGTTTCGCTTGCCATTGCATCGTTGGGCTGGTTCGGTAATGCCTTCGGCGCGGTCGGACGGAGCAACGGCCGCGACACGGGAAACTCCTGGACATCGCACTTGACCAACACCGATGCGCTCCCCGGTCCAGGCTGGCTCGCCATCGTGGCGATCGGCGCGATTGCCACAACTGTCTTTGCCACCCTCCGGTGGCCGGAGCTGCGCACATTTGCGAAGCCGGTGGCGGTTCTGCCGCCGACCGTCGCCGGTGTCGGGGTCGCCCTCGGCGTCATTGCCTACGAGCCTCCGGTTCTCCTTGCGGCCTTCGTAGTGCTGGGCCTTGGCATCGGCACGCTCGTCCTCGTCCGTTCAGAGCGGGGGCCCTGGCTCGGAGTTGCGATGGTCATGATCGCCGCCCCTGCCGGCATGACGCTGGTCTCGCAGCCTGTGACGCTCGTGGTCTGGCTCGCGGTTGCTGCGACGCTGGCCGGCATCGCCAGGTTGTTCGCACCCGTATGGTCTCGCCGAGTGGGCGCATTTGGCGCCGCCGCCCTCGTCATCGGTGCCGCCGCTTTGGGAGCCGACCTGGCGTCACTGGGCGATCTCCCGATCCGAATTCTTGTTGTCGTGACCTCTTTGCTGGCCCTCGTGCTCGCGTCCTTCCCGCTATCTGAGTTCATCGGAAGGCGCGAAATCGAGGTCGCGGCCGGTCTCGGGATGACGTTCGCCGTGATTTCGGGAGCTGAGATGACTCTCGGCAGCCAGGCGCTGGTGTTCACGGTCGCCGGCGTCCCGATCATCGTCCTCGGACTGTTCGTACGCGACCGGCAATGGCTTCGCATTGTAGGATCGGCCGCCCTTGGCATCGCCTGGGTGATGAGACTCCTCGCCAGCGACATCGACACGATCGAGGCCTACACGACGCCGTTTGCCCTCGTCCTGCTCGGGGCGGGCTCCCTCGTCATGCGCAGCAGACCTCAACTCCCTACGGCAATCGCTCTGACTCCGGGTCTCACTCTCGCGCTGCTGCCGAGCATTCCGCAGGCCCTCGCCGACCCCACCGGTCTGCGCGCGCTTCTGCTCGGGCTTGGCGGTCTCGTCGCGCTCGGCCTCGGCGTATGGCGGCAATGGCAAATGCCTTTTGTCTACGGTTCGGTTGTC
Source organism: Aeromicrobium sp. (assembly GCA_014377785.1). Taxonomy (GTDB): domain Bacteria; phylum Actinomycetota; class Actinomycetes; order Propionibacteriales; family Nocardioidaceae; genus JACMOZ01. The sequence goes on along the minus strand of JACMOZ010000047.1, from coordinate 4,633 downwards.
GTGGCCGTGCTGGTGGTGTGGAACGTCGGCCCGCTTGCCAACGGTCTGCCACGATGGATTCTGATTGCCGCGGCCGGTGTCATTCTGGTGGGCTCGGGAATTACCTGGGAGCACCGCGTCGCCAGCGCCAAATCCGCCGTTCGGTATGTCCAGAACCTAAGATGATCAAAGGATGACAATGACTGCGCCAACTGCCACCCCTGAGCAGCGTCGATCGGCCCTGTTGCAGGACACGCTCCTGTTTTGCGGGGCGTTCACCGTCGGCGCCATCCTCTTCACTATCATCGGCGCGATCGCCGGTGCGGTGAGGGACACGACTTCCGGAGGCAGGGGTTATTGGGAGATCGGTCTTTCAGACGGGCTGATCCTCAGTGGTCTGATCGCCGGCGAACTCTTCATCCTGTGGAACAACGGGCTGCGACAGGGGATACGTGGCCACAGCATCGGCAAGCATCGCGTCGGCATCCGCGTGGTCGACCCCGGCACGGGAGAGCCAACCGGTGCAATCCGCGGACTGTTCCGTGGGCTCATCATGGCAGTGTTGCTTGACCTCGCAGTCGCCGCGATCCCGATCGGCCTGCCCACGGTCTTTCGCCGGCTGACACCAGAGAGTTTGCATTTTGGTGGCGCCGCTTATCTCGCGCTGATCGTGTTGCTGGTGCCGTTCTTCATCAAGTCCCGACGAGGACTTGCCGACCTGCTCGTCCGATCGACTGTCGTCCAGTCGACAGGCTCGGACGCCGCTCTCGCCTCGTCGCGCCGACACATCCTTGAGTTCCTGGACATCGTCGGCGTGCTCGGCGTCATCGCAGTCGCCGCCAACTATGTCTTGTTTTACTGGCCGCTGTTCTTCCACGCTCCAAAATTGTTCTGACGCTTTCGCCATCGTCGACACTCAACGCCCGAAGCATTGGAGATGTGCTTCGATTTGATGTATCTTGATATCAAGATAAGTCGTCACAAAGGGTTAGGCAAACCTGAGAAATCAGCGCATGATGGTGCTGGGCAGGATGGACCCGAACGCGAATCAAGGAGAAATGTATGTCCGTCGACAGCTTCAATTCCAAAGACTCACTTCAGGTCGGGGATCAGTCTTACGAGATCTACCGCCTCGATGCGGTGACCGGTGAGGGAGTGGATGTCGACTCGCTTCCGTTCAGCCTCAAGGTGCTGCTCGAGGGCCTCCTGCGTACCGAGGACGGCGCGGACATCACCGCCGCGGACATCAGCTCGCTCGCCAGCTGGGATGCAAACGCAGAACCGAGCAAGGAAATCCAGTTCACTCCTGCCCGAGTGATCATGCAGGACTTCACCGGCGTTCCCTGCGTCGTCGACCTCGCCACGATGCGTGAGGCGATGGCCGACCTCGGTGGCGATCCGTCCAGGATCAATCCGCTGGCGCCTGCTGAAATGGTCATCGACCACTCCGTTATCGCCGACGTCTTCGGCACCCCCGATGCATTCGAGCGCAACGTCGAGATCGAGTACGAACGCAACCGCGAGCGTTACCAGTTCCTCCGCTGGGGCCAAGGCGCCTTCGACGACTTCAAGGTCGTCCCGCCGGGCACCGGCATTGTGCATCAGGTCAACATCGAGCACTTGGCGCGGGTGGTGTTCAGCAAGGACAGTCATGGCAAAACCATCGCCTACCCCGATACTTGTGTCGGCACCGACTCGCATACGACAATGGTCAATGGACTGGGTGTTGTCGGCTGGGGCGTCGGCGGTATCGAAGCCGAAGCCGCCATGCTCGGTCAGCCGATCAGCATGCTCATCCCGCGGGTCGTCGGTTTCAAACTTTCCGGTGTGCTCCCTGAAGGCGCGACCGCGACAGACCTGGTGCTCACGATCACCGAGCAGCTCCGCAAGCACGGCGTCGTCGGCAAGTTCGTCGAGTTCTACGGGTCAGGAGTCAGCGCCGTCCCACTGGCGAACCGCGCCACCATCGGCAACATGAGCCCCGAATATGGCTCGACCATCGCGGTTTTCCCGATCGACGACGAGACCACGAAATACCTTCGGCTCACTGGCCGCAGCGATGAGCAGATCGCTCTCGTTGAGGCTTACGCAAAGGCACAGGGCCTGTGGCACGACCCCGACAAAGAACCACGGTTCTCCGAATACCTTGAACTCGATTTGTCGACTGTCGTCCCGTCGATCGCCGGACCGAAGCGTCCCCAGGACCGGGTCTCGCTGACCGACGCCAAGCAGTCCTTCCGCGGCGCCCTTGCGGATTATGTCGAGGCTGACGATCACAGCGACAAGGGCTATGACGAAGCCGATGCCGAATCGTTCCCGGCCTCGGATACGCCGGCCTACCACGGCGCCAACGGCTCCACTGCTCCCAGCAACCACCTCGGTTCGGCCCCTGCTGATGGTGGCCGGCCAAGCAATCCGCAGCACGTCAAACTCGCAGACGGTACCGAATACGACGTCGACCACGGCGCCGTCGCGATCGCCGCGATCACTTCGTGCACCAACACGTCGAACCCCTCGGTCATGATCGGCGCCGCGTTGCTGGCCAAGAAGGCCGTCGAGAAGGGCCTGCAGAGCAAGCCGTGGGTCAAGACGACCCTGGCACCGGGATCGAAAGTCGTCTCGGACTACTACGACCGCTCGGGCCTGACGCCCTACCTCGACAAGCTCGGTTTCAACCTTGTCGGTTACGGCTGCACGACCTGCATCGGCAACTCCGGACCGCTCATCACCGAAGTCAGCAAGGCCGTCAACGACGGCGACCTGGCCGTTGTCTCGGTGCTGTCGGGCAACCGCAACTTCGAGGGACGCATCAACCCCGACATCAAGATGAACTACCTTGCCTCGCCGCCGCTCGTGGTTGCCTATGCGATTGCCGGGTCGATGGACGTCAACCTGTTCACTGATCCGCTGGGACAGGACACCGACGGCGCCGACGTGTACCTCAAGGACATCTGGCCCTCGCCCACCGAAGTCGAAGACGTCATCGCGGCGTCGATGGACTCGAGCACCTTCGCCAGGGAGTATGCAGATGTCTTCGCCGGCGACGAACGGTGGCAGAGCCTGCCAACCCCCGAAGGCAAGGTTTTCGAGTGGGAAGAGTCTTCGACGTATGTGCGCAAGGCGCCCTACTTCGACGGCATGGAACTCGAACCGTCCCCAGTCACCGAAGTCAGTGGCGCCCGGGTGTTGCTGAAGCTTGGCGATTCGGTCACCACCGACCACATTTCGCCTGCCGGTGCTATCAAGAAGGACAGCCCGGCCGGTGCTTATCTAACCGAGCACGGCATCGAAGCGCGCAACTTCAACTCCTACGGTTCGCGCCGCGGCAACCACGAAGTCATGATCCGCGGCACTTTTGGCAATATCCGGCTGCGCAATCAGATGGCACCCGGCACGGAGGGCGGCTTCACCCGCAACCTCATTGACGGGGGCGGCGTCACGACGGTCTACGAAGCCTCCGCGGCATACATCGAAGCCGGAATCCCGCTTGTCGTGCTGTCCGGCAAGGAATACGGTTCGGGCTCTTCGCGAGACTGGGCTGCCAAGGGCACCGCACTTCTGGGCGTTAAGGTCGTCATCGCCGAGTCCTACGAACGCATCCACCGGTCGAACCTGATCGGCATGGGCGTCCTCCCGCTGCAATACCCCGAGGGCCAGACGGCCGAATCGCTCGGACTCACCGGCGAGGAAACGTTCGACTTCACCGGCATCACCAAGCTGAACGACGGTCAGATTCCGAAGACCGTTCACGTCAAGGCGGGTGACGTCGAATTTGACGCGGTCGTCCGTATCGACACACCGGGTGAAGCCAACTACTACCGACACGGCGGCATCATGCAATACGTGTTGCGCAGCCTGGTCGGCTGACGTTTCCCGTGAGAGTGACGTTTGGCTGGCGACACGCCGACAAAAGCCTGCGGAACGTTCCCCCTACTCGCAGAACTCGTGGGGGGACCCCCACTCCCAGCGGGGTCGTGAGTTGACTATTCACTCCGATCATCCTTTTATGCCTCCAGAGGGCGAGCGCGATCCGTTGCGCCGGTTTCGCGGCCGGCTCCCGGCGCCCGTCACGGTGTGGGCGACAGGGGAGGGCCGCGACCGGCGTGGGTTCACTGTGTCCTCGATGCTGGTCGCCGACGGCGAACCGGGCCTGATTGCCGGACTCATCGATGAGGATTCGGACTTTAGCGATGCACTGGTCGACGTCTTCACTGTCAATGTTCTGACGCACGCTCATGCGATGATGGCCAATGCCTTCGCCGGCGTCGGGCCTGCTCCCGGCGGACCATTCACGCTCGGGGAGTGGGAGCAGAGCGACTGGGGACCGGTTCTCACCGGCAGCGCCGGCTGGCTCGGCGCACGACTCGTCGAGGGTGAGCCGCGCCACCTCGGCTGGGCACTCCTGATGGAGGCAACCATCGAACACATCGAAGTCACCGACGCGACGGCAGTGGCCCACCTTCGTGGTGTCTACCGCGATCTACGTGAGGAGTGAGCGGGCGCGTCTGGCTGCCCCGTAATGTTGTCCGCATGAGCAAACCCAGCATTGAGCCGCAGCGGTGGAGCCCTCCTGCCCCGGCGCCATCCTCGGCGACGACAGAACCAACCAACATGCGGGTGTATGACGTCTCGGGTTATGGCCCAGAAGACGTTC
>JACMOZ010000411.1 GCA_014377785.1 Aeromicrobium sp. | reverse complement strand
TACGCCGGAGACTTCAATTCGGGCATACATCGCAGCACGGACTCCCCCGGCGTCATGATGCGCGGCAACGGCATGGTCGACAGCGTCGATGCCACCACGTCCGACCCAGTGAACGCCGACATCAACTCGGGGCGCATATCTTCGACCAACTCGCTCAGGTCGGGCGATTACGTCGATCACATCTTCGTCTCCTCCGACATCGACGTGCTCAATTGGGAACAACTCGTTCGGATCAGCGGCGGCCATTACGTCACACCGAAAGTTTCGGACCACAAAGCACTCAAGACGGTCGTCTCGCTCGAGGCGCCGGTCGGCAAAGTCGGCACGGCCACCCTCACAACGGCCATCCCCAGTGACGGGCTGGCGCTACGCTGACCCGATGAATCCGGTCACCGATTTCGCGTCGTTTCATGCCATCATTCCCGCCGGCGGTGCCGGAACGAGATTGTGGCCGTTCTCGCGGGAGGCGAAGCCGAAGTTCCTCCTCGACCTGACCGGGAGCGGTCGCAGCCTGATCCAGCAAACCTGGGATCGGCTCGAACCGCTCATCGGCGCCGGCAACATCCATGTCGTCACTGGTCCCGCCCATGCCGAGGCGATCTCTGCGCAATTGCCCGGGCTGGTGCACCTCATCGTCGAGCCGTCCCCGCGTGATTCGATGCCGGCGATCGGCCTCGCTGCGGCATTGATCGAGCGCGAGTTTCCCGGCGCAGTCATCGGCTCGTTCGCCGCCGACCACGTCATCTCCGACACCGCGCAATTCGCCATCGACGTCGCGCAAGCTGTTCAAGTGGCCAGGACCGGCAAGGTGTGCACGATCGGCATCAGGCCGACCGAAGCCTCGACGGCCTTCGGCTACATCGAGGCCGGCAATCCGCTGTCCGTCGACGGCGCGCCCGCCGCCGTCGAGGTCGCACGGTTCGTGGAGAAACCCGATCAGCAGACGGCTTCCCGCTATCTCGCGAGTAAAACCTTCGCCTGGAACGCCGGCATGTTCATCAGCAGCGCCGAGGTCCTACTTGGCCACCTTGCTGAACTCCGTCCGGCCTTGTATGACGGTCTGACGGCCATCGCCCATGTGTGGGACACCGACGACCGTGAACGGGTTCTCGACGACCGTTGGCCAACACTCGAACGTGTTGCCATCGACCATGCGATTGCCGAACCTGTCGCCGACTCGGGTGGAGTTGCCATGGTGCCCGGCCTGTTCGACTGGAGTGATCTTGGTGACTTCGCCGCGCTCTCGGACCTGTCGAAAACTCCCGACGACGTGGTCTTCCTCGACGCCGACGGACTTGTCATCGCGCCGAAGGGCAAAGCCGTCTCGGTCATCGGCATTTCCGGCGTCGTGGTGATCGACACCGGTGATGCCCTGCTGGTGACCACCACGGAACACTCTCAGCGGGTCAAGGAGCTGCCAGCGGCCTGGAAAGAGCGCGGTCGGGAAGATCTGATTTAGGCCCATTACCGTTTGGATTAAGTTAGGCGGGTTTAGTTTGGTGGCATTCCCGTTCTGATTGGAGGAAGTCCGCGTCGGACCGACTGTTGCCGGATCTGATGTCGGTAAGTCTGCCGATGAAAGCCACCAACGTGGCGGCCATAACCGGAGCCGAATCTTTGCTACCCGGCTCACCGATCAAACGCCAGATCAGTTACAGCACCTTCTCAACGTGGCATAACCGCCACGTGCGGGATCTGAGCTGGCGTCGGGCTGCGCCAACGGCCCCTTGTACTTTCCGACTGCAACTCAAATGGCGGCGGGAACTAGCCCCTGACCAGCCCATTGTCACGACCTCCGCTCATCAATAAGCTGGCCTTTGGCCTTCGTAGCCGCTCGAGCATCCTCACGCGCCAGTCATTTGGTGATCCCATTCTTCGGGGCCATCGACAAGCGTCCCCTTCCACCATGGTCGTGGCGGCCCGACACGGCACCACAGAGTTAGTCGAGCATTTTGCGCAGGAGGCATGCACCCCATTTCGCGCATAGATTTAGCAAATACTCGACGCTTGGTAGTAAGTTCGCTTGCAGTCTGCAACAATCCCTTTCATGCCAGTCCCCCGTCCTGCCCCTTTGCTTCCCGCTCCCGTTTATGGCGGGCTCTGCGGGGATCTCCTCACGGCACACCTGCCACTGGCGGGCACAATGCTCGTGAGATTATGAGCCAGTCCTGCGAGGATCTGGTTACGGCACACATGCCATTGGTGGGCCACATCGTCCGCGAGATCATGAGCCGAATCCCGGCACACGTAAGCCGTGACGACTTGGCCTCCGCAGGCCTCGTGGCCCTCGTGCAGGCGGCGAAGTCCTTCGACCCGTCCCGAGGCGTCACCTTTGCCCGTTACGCGGCCACACGAGTGCGTGGCGCGACTCTCGACGAACTGCGCAGCATCGACTGGGCGAGCCGTTCGGTGCGCCGGCGGGCACGCGAACTCGAGGACACTCGCAACAAGCTTGCCGCCGATCTGGGCCGGACGCCGACCGACGCCGAGATCGCCTCGGTCCTCGGCATGTCGGTCGAGGAGATAGCCGCCAACAACGTCGACGTTTCCCGGGCAGCCGTCATGTCGCTGCAGGGCTTTGGCGAGACGCCGATCGACGACCTGCTTCCGTCCCGGGCCCCCGGCCCCGAGCAGATGCTTGAGCAGCGTGAGCGGGTCGGCTACCTGGTCGACGCCGTCGCCGAACTCCCCAAGCGACTGCGCACGGTGGTCGAGGATTACTTCTTCTGCGAGCGACCCATGGCCGAGATCGCCGATGAGCTCGGCGTCACCGAATCCCGAGTGTCACAGATGCGCGCCGAGGCGCTTGTCCTGCTCAAAGATGCGCTCAACAGTGTCCTTGAGCCATCACTGGTAGCGCCTCACTCGCGCCCCGATGGCTGCGCCGCCCGCCGACGCGACGCCTACTTTTGCGCCGTCGCGGGACGCCGGTCGGTCGCTGCGCGCCCCGGCGCGCCGGCCACGCTCGACGAGATCGCCTGAACTTTTCAGAGAAATTTCTTCCCGAATGCTCAAGTAGCCACTTAGAGGACCGATGACTCTGGCATAGCGGCCCACGGAAGGGCAGTTAACTCACTTCTATGGAGGGAATACCATGAGTCTTCGTATCAATCAGAACATCGACGCTCTGAACTCGTATCGCAACCTGTCGGTCACGCAGGGCCAGATGTCGAAGTCGCTGGAGAAACTGTCCAGCGGTTTCCGCATCAACCGCGCCGCTGATGACGCAGCTGGCCTGGCAATCTCTGAGGGCCTTCGCTCGCAGATCGGTGGCCTCAAGGTAGCCATCCGTAACACCCAGGACGGTGTCAGCGTCGTGCAGACAGCTGAAGGTGCGCTCGGTGAAACGCACTCGCTCCTGCAACGCATGCGCGACCTCGCCGTTCAGGGCGCCAACAGCGGCGGCCTGAGCACTGCCGCAAAGGAAAACATCCAGTCCGAGATGGGGCAGCTCAAGCAAGAGATCACGCGCATCGCGGACACGACGAAGTTCAACGGCACAACCCTTCTCGACAGCAAGTACACCGGCGTCTTCCAGGTCGGCGCCAACGTCGGCGAGACCATCAGCGTCGCCATCACTCAGGGCATGAACGCTGAAGGGCTCGACGTGGCAGACGTCGATGTCACCTTGGCGTCCGCCAACCCGACCGGTTTAAGCGCCGTCACCAACACGGCGGGCACGGCAGCGGGAACCCCCACTGCGGCCACCGCAAGCCAATGGACCGCCACCGACGCGTGGGTGGCTCCGACTGCAGCCGATAGCTTCACTGTCGCCATTGACGGTGCTACGGCGAAGACTGTCACCCTCGCAACCAGTGACAACCTCGCCGCAGCGATAACGAAGATCAACACCGCGTTGGGTGCCCAAGGCACCGCCAGCGATGTCGGCGGCAAGCTCGTCATCACCTCGGCCACCACCGGTGCCGACTCAAGCGTCACCCTGGCTGGTACGAAGCCTCCAGCCGGCTCAGAAACAACGGCCGGTGCCGACAGCACGACAACGCCCGCCACCAAGGCGAGCTACAACGCAACGCTCGACTTCGCGAACTTGTCCGGGACCGTCACCCTCGGCGACAAGTCGGTGGACCTCGGCGCCGTTCTCGCCGGCCTGGCTACGGATGCAACGGACACCGATAAGGCCGCTGCCCTGGATACCGCTCTGGAGGCGGCGTTCGGCTCGGGCACCGCCACGGTCGCTGGCAGCGACGGGAAGCTCACCCTGACGGCGGCCACCGCGGGCGCAGGCGCGTTCACGGTCACCGGTCAGTCCGGCGCGAACGCCGCGATCAAAGCCATCGACAACGCAATCAAGACGGTTTCGACCGTCCGAGCCGACCTCGGTGCGGTGCAGAACCGGTTCGAGCACACCATCAACAACCTCAACGTCACGGTCGAGAACCTGTCCGCGTCAGAGAGCCGGATCCGCGACACAGACATGGCCTCGGAGATGATGAACTTCACTCGGTCACAGATCCTCGCCCAGGCCGGTACCGCCATGTTGGCCCAGGCCAACCAGGCGCCGCAGCTCGTCCTGCAGCTGCTCCAGTGATCGCTTCCTGATCACTGGGCAACACCCTTCGGTGGGGGCGGGCCCCGCCCCCACCGAACCCCCTCTCACCTGACCTAGCCACATGGCCCAGGATCGACTCGAGGAAGGCGACGACGATGCCCATTGCAAGCATCAGCGG
>JACMOZ010000410.1 GCA_014377785.1 Aeromicrobium sp. | reverse complement strand
TGCGGCGGCCGCAGCCCGAAGTCGTATGTCCTGGAGGCGGGCCCCGCCGTCCACTGCTTGGCCAGGGCGTCGTCGGCGCGCAGGGCGGGGACGACGGCGTACGTCATCGTGATCGGGCACATGTGGCCAGCCTCGGACTGGCCCCAGGTGAAGAATCCGGCAGCGCGTTGCAGATGGGCGACGGGGCTCTGCGAGATCCAGGGCTCTGCGGTGAGGCCGAAGCCGACGCCCTGCGTCATCAGCCAGTGCCACGACGGGTGGAACTCCACCTCGTCGATGCGGTTGCCGAAGCGGTCGTTGGTGCGCAGGACCGGCTCGTTCTCGTTGGCGAGGTGCCAGTGCTCACGCGCCTCTGCAGAACCGGCGAGGTGTCCCATCGGAGTGATCGCCCCGATGATGTCGTCGGCGTGGTCGCCGCCGAACTCCCGGACGGCCCCGATCAAGGCGTCGTCGGCGGTCGCGACGTTGTATCCGATCAGTGGCGTGGCCTGGTTCTCAGGTGCGCGCTGCAGGGGATTCATGTCGCTACGGTAGAGCCATGGCGGTCGAACCGATAGGCCGACCAGGCTTCCCCGAAGCTGCCAGCACACTCGTGGCCCGCACCGTCAGCAGCTGTTTTCGCTACCGCGTCACGGGGCTCGCGGCCGAGGCGGCCTTCTTCGCGATCCTGTCCCTCCCGCCTCTCGTGTTCGGTCTCGCCGGCACCATCGGCTTCATCGCCGAGCGTTACGACGTCGCCCAGGTGGACGTGCTCAAGGACCGGGTCATCGAGCTGGCGTCGCAGGCGCTGACGCCGAGCACGGTCGACCAGATCATTGCGCCGACGCTCGACGACGTTCTCGGTGGTGGGCGCATCGACGTGATCTCGATCGGCTTCGTGCTCGCACTCTGGTCTGGCTCGAGGGCCCTCAACGTGTTCATCGACACCATCACGATCATCTACGGGCTCGGGGGGCATCGCGGCATCGTCAAGACCCGCGCACTGTCGTTCGCCCTGTACGTCATCGCGCTGCTCGTCGGCATCATCCTGGTGCCGCTGGTGCTGGCTGGTCCGCAGGTCGCCGCCGACATCATGCCGCAGCGATTCGCTTTCCTGCGATACGTCTACTGGCCGGCGATGCTCCTGCTCTCGATCGGCTTCCTCACCACGCTGTACCACCTGGCTGTTCCGGTGCGGAAAAGGTGGCGGTTCGGCATGCCTGGCGCTGTCTTCACGCTCAGCCTGTGGATCTTCGGCAGCTACTTCGTGCGTTGGGTATTGGGCTTCTCGACGGGCGGGACCTCGATCTACGGCCCGTTGGCCGCACCGATAGCGGTGCTTTTGTGGCTCTACGTCCTGTCGATCGCCGTGCTGATCGGCGCGGCGATCAATGCTGCCGTCGAACAGTCGCACGAGGACTCCCGTTGGGGCATGCTCGGGCGGACAGCTCGCGGCTGAGAACACCTAGGCGGTCGGAACGGTTCGTGGTGCTCGGCCGCAGCGTCAATTCGTCTCGCGGGGCATGGACGACGCGGCATGGACGACCCGGGGGCGGGAGAACGAAGAAAACCTCCGGCGGGCCGGAGGTTTGATCCGGTGGGCGATACCGGGATTGAACCGGTTTCCGAAGGCACTGGCGTAGCGGGAAGAACCGCGATATTTACCTTGAATAGTGAGAGTTGATGCCCCGGTAGCGCGTGCCACAATCGGACACCAGTGGACTCATTGGTACCCCGTTATTCCCCTATGTTCCTCGACGGGCGAAAGGAGAGACCCGATGGCAGGCGGAGAGAGACACGGGTTCGGCCGCATGGAGAAGCCTCGGAAAATTACTCGTCTTCGGAGGAGTACTCGATGAACACGCCGTCCGCCAGATTGAAGCGATGAGAAGCATCAGCGTGGAGACACGTTGCTGGCCGTCGATCAGCGCAAGCTCTGTCGGGTCGCCATCGCAGATGGATGCACTCGCCAAGACGGAGCCGATGACGTGGGTCTGCTGCTCATCTGCCACGGCAATCGCCCGAATGTCCTCCAGCAATTGGCGGCAACTGCCTGTATCCCACCGGTATTGACGTTGATAAACGGGCACAGCGAAGATCGTGTCTTCTTCGGACAGCCACTCAAGGGTGTTGATGCCCATCGCGACCACGTTGGTAGGCCGCATTTCCGCAATGCTCCAGGACTCGTCTATGAATTGGAAGAGGAATCGTCCTTGGTCAACCGACGGGCCTCATTCTTCGACGGTCGAGATATCAGTGTTCAAGCCTCTCTCGCGTCGACCGTGCGGGATGGCACCTGCCGGACAGCGGCCGCACCGTCTCGTCGGTCGACATTGCCCTCTGCGAGGCGCGATCCGGAGTTTTGGCGAATTGCCATCATGAACCTGCCGGCAATTCAGACAGTTCCAGCGTGAGCAAGATTCAACCCCCCCTCGCTGGGCAACCTGCCTGACAGAGGCGGTCGACTCGGGCAACCGCCGCAGCGTCTGACCACGCGCCGGACGGACGGTCTCGTCTCGGTCAGACCGAAGGATGATCGACCGACTCGGCCCGGCCCGGGGTGGCATCTGCCCGCTCCGGTGGCGCACCCTTCAAGACCACGACGCCGACGGCGGCGAGGAGCACGACGGCGCTGACCACCCACATCCCCGCCTCGAAGTTGCCGGTAAGGTCGGCCAATCGCCCGGTGATGTAGGGGGCGGCGAAGCCAGACGTGTTGCCCAGTGAGTTGATGAGCGCGATGCCTGCCGCCGCGCCGGCGCCGGTAAGGAACACCGAGGGGAGATACCAGAAAACCGGCAGTGCGCAGAAGATCCCGATTGAGGTCAGCGTCACCGCGATCATCACTGCGAACGGCGAGCCGAGGTAGAGCGCCACTGGGATGGATACCCCGGCCAGCAGCGCCGGCAGTGCCACGTGCCAGACGCGCTCCTCGGTGCGGTCGGAGTGTTTGCTCCAGAAAACCATC
>JACMOZ010000409.1 GCA_014377785.1 Aeromicrobium sp. | reverse complement strand
TCTTTCATCCGGTCGCGGCCGAGGATGAGCATCGTCAGTTCGGCGAGGTAGTCGCCGGTGAGGTAATCAAGTTCGCCGCCTTCGAGCATTTCGCGCATCGCGGTGAGGCGGTCGCCATAGAAGCCGGAGGCATTTCCGATCCGGACCGGCGCGGTCACGAGGATGCCTTGCCTGGATCAATGCGGCGCTGATCAATACGGCGCGCGGGATCGGCACCGGGCATACCGGCAAACGCCTGAACGATTGTCAGCCAATGCTCGGCCTCGAGGCCAACGGCCTCCACCGCGGCATCATGGGGATGAAGCCGCCGGGTCGCCAGCAACGCAAACTCATAGCCGTCACCGGTGACGCGTTGCGCCGCATCTTCGGGGCCCCAGGCCCACACATCGCCGCTGGGACCGGCGAGCTCGACCCGGAACTCCTCGGTCGGCGGAGTTTCCCCGCGCATGTGGTGGGCGAAGTCCCGTGTACGCACACCGAGGTAGGCGACGTGCTTGGCCCGCTCAGTTCGCGGCGACTCGATGCCGAGCGCTTCGGCGATGTCGTGGGCGTGGGCCCAGGTCTCCATGAGGCGTGCAGTTGCCATCGATGTCGGGCTCATCGGCGGTCCGTACCAGGGGATCTTTATGCCCTCCGGTACGTCGCGAAGCGCTTTCACGAGTGATTCGCGCGACGATTGCCAACGGGCCAGTAGTTCGGCCGGGTCAAGGGCGGCCAGTTCGTTGGCCGCTTCGTCGACGAAGCCGGTCGGATTGGCCATGGCCCCCTTGATCGTTTCGGCGAAGGCCTCATCGTCAGTGGCGGCCTTGACCGAGGTTTCATCCGTCCAGGTCAGGTGCGCGATCTGGTGGGCGATCGTCCAGCCCTCGGCCGGAGTGGGCGTCGACCACAGCACGGCAGGCAGCGGCGCAACCCAGGATTGGAGTTGTGCACCTTCGGCCTCGAGATCTGCCAGCACCTCGTTGAGCTTGTCGTTCATCGGCTGCCTTCCAACGTTGTCTTTGTGAACTGGGCGTCGAGTACGGGTGCCCAGGCGTCGAGGAGTCTGGTTCGCCGCGCGGTGTCATCGGAGAGGCTCGCTGCCAATCCCAGTCCGCGCAATAAGTCGAGAGTCGCCTGGACGAGGGCCCGGTTCTCGCCGAGCTTTTCGTCCACGCCGAACAATTCGACCGCGTATTTGTGCGTTTCGCGGCCCACTCGTTGCTCGAGCGGTCCGACGGCTTTGAGCAGTTCAGGGTCGGTTCGGGCGGCGACCCAGAGTTCGAGCGCGGCGAAATAGACCGGACCGATGAACTGTGTGCTGAGGATTTTGAGCACGGCACGGGTGCGCCCGGTGATCGGCAGATTCCCGGCCGTATGGGCGAGTTCCTCGCGGCGGCGTTCGGTCAGGTGCTCGACGGCAGCGACGACAAGATCCTGTTTCGACGGGAAGTGGTGGAGCTGCGCGCCCCGGGAGACGCCGGCTCGCTGGGAGACTTCGGTCGTCGTCGTCCCGGCCCAGCCGAGTTCGGCGAGGCAGTCGATTGTCGCCTCCATGAGACGTTGCCTCATCGCGCGTGTGCGTTCGCCCTGCGGCGTCCTGGCCTGCGTACTCACCCGGCAATCATGACCCGGAACTTACAAACAGTCAAGCCTGACTGTTTGTTATGTCAGGGAGCCCGGTGGAACCATCGGCGGCCCTCAACTTTGAACTCGCCGTCGAGGATTTCCTCTTCGGCGGACGGCTCCCAAGGTTCGATTTCCCCGACCAGCGTTTCACCGTCAACGAACGATTCGGCCAGACTTTCGTCGAGCCACACTTCGTCAGCGATGAGGCGTTCCTCGACCGGTTCAAACCCGGACAATTCTTCAGGCACCGCCCGCTCAAGTTCGCCGACGGCAATCCGGGCAAAGTCTGCTGCGAGCCGCAAGGCGTGCCGACTCTCGGGCAGGATGTCGGCGAGAACCGGGAACGCATGCACCTGTTTACGCCAGATGTGCGTCTCGACCTGAACGTCGCGATTAGCCAGCAACAGCGACATCGCCTCGACCTCGGGGCGTAACATTTCGTCTTCGACGGCCGTCATGAACAGCGGCGAATCGATGTAGGCGCTGGCGTGAAACGGTGAGGCAAAGCCCTCGATTGTCGAACCCTCGGGATTCCACAGCGCCCGGATCTTCGGCAAACGTTTGGGCGGCAAGTAGGCGTCGTTGACCGGGTGGATCCGCTCGACGGCCTTGTCCTGGCGTTCGGGATCGAGGCTGAGCAACGGCGAGAAACACAAGAGAGCGGCCGGCGCCTGAAGCCCGCGCCGTGTCGCAAGTTCGGCGACCTTCATCGTGAGATAACCGCCCGCTGAGTCGCCGGCGACGACGATCTTGCCGGGCTCGAGACACATGGCGAGCAGACCCTCGTACGCGCGCATGGCATCTTGGACAGAATCGGCCACCGCGCCTTCGGGCAACTGAACGTAGTCGACAGAAATGACATTCGCGCCGGTCAGCCGCGCCAGCCGTTCACAAATGCGCCGGTGCGTGTCGATGCTGCCCGACATGAACGCGCCACCGTGAAAATAAAGAATCGTCATGTCGCTCGTCGGCCCGAGACGATGAGTCATCGACTCGACGCGAATGCCGCCGAGCTGATAGCCGATCGGCTCCACATAGCGCGAACGCGGGGCTTTCGCCGAAGTTCGGTCAAGGGCACGTACTGCCCGAATCGTGGCAGGCGTGATCGGGGCGTATCTCAACACCGGTTGCATGAACAGTCGTACCGCACGTTGTACGACGCGGGCCCGGATGCTGTAGGTGTCGTGGAGGACGGCTTGTTGATAGACGCCGCGCATCGGTGCTTTGCGCCGTGGCAGGAGAAGGCGGGTTCGCTCGCTTGCGCGGTAGCCGAGACTGCTCAGGCCGCCGAACCTTTTGCGAAATCGCGCCCACATCATCCGACAACGATACTTACGGTATGGCGATGGGCCAAGCCCACCGATTGTGCAGAAACGGACATTTACGCTGGTCAACACGTAATGTCGTCAGTGATGTCTTGGGCTTGTCGCATAACCGACGTACGTGTTTCACCATGTCAGTTATGACCACTGAGGTGTTTGGCTTGCCGCGGTAAGCCACTCACGCGTGCCGATCTCGACAAAATGCCCGCGGACGGTCACCGCTATGAACTCATCGACGGTGTGCTCATCGTGGGCCCCGCACCACGCATCAACGCACTTCGAACGTGCCGTGTGCGCCCCGTTCGGCATCAACCATCACATGCGAGACGAACGGAAAATGTCCCGCTTCGGGAAAACTGAGTTCGACGAAACCGCCTTGGGCGGCCGACAAGGCAAGACTCTGTGAGCCCCCCTTTCCCGGTCGCAGCAGATAGGCGCCTTCTGAATACACGGTGTCGAACTGACCGCCGATGACGTGGAACGATGTGGCCCTGTTCGGGCCAGCATCCAGCACCCACAACCGGACGCGTTCGCCGACGCGACCCGGCAGCGGCCGGTGGTCGTATTGGTTCGCATACCCGTTGAATACGACGGCATCGGGCTTTTCAGCCTTCACCTTGTTCACGTTCACCGACTCACCCTGAGCTCCAAGATAAAGCTCGGATTGGATCAGCACGTAGCTGCGATCGACGGCGGGCAGGTTTGGCGGCTCGATGACGATGGCACCGAACATGCCATTGGCGATATGGGCCGACATCGGCATGGTGGAGCAATGATAGGTCCAAATTCCTGCCTTGGTCGCGGTGAACCGATAGACCAGTGATTCACCCGGGGCGATCGTCCGCATCGGGCCGTCGGGGGCCAACGCGCCAGCGTGGAAGTCGATCGAGTGTCCGCTGCTTGCCGCATTGACGAGGGTGATCTCAAAGACGTCACCGATCCGGCCGTGCAACGTTGGCCCGGGGGCGGTGCCGTTATACGTCCAGAGCTTCTGGGTGACACCCGGCGCGACCTCGCGCTCAACCTCGCGCACCGTGAACGTGCGGCGGTGGATCTTTTCGTCGCTCAACGGGGGCAGCACGGCATTGTGGGGTCTGAACTCGTCGGCGGGTTTTGCCAGGAAGTCAAGACCGTCGGCCGCGTCGGGACCACTCTGCGTTCCGCTCGCGGTGTTCCCGCTGCGAGCCTTCGAAGGATCGCTCCCGGTCACGGCGACGTCGAAGACCATGCCCATTTGGCGATGACCGACCACGGCGCACCAGCCGCCAATCGAGCGCCCGATCACGCCGACGTCGATGCGGGCGGATGCCCCTGGAGCGAGCCGGCCGCTTGCCTCACCGGATTCGAGGACCAGATCGTGGACGTCGCTGCGGTCGGTGTTGGTCAAGGTGATCACCAAGCGGTTGCCGGCAGGAACCTCGATTCGTGAAGGAGTGAACCGCATATCCTTCGCCGTGACTGCCACTTCGGTGGTCTTTCCGGTCGGCGCGACGTCTCCGGCTGCTGACACGCTCGCCTTGGCACCCGGTAGTGCCCCCGCATCGACGGCCACGCCGCCAGCTACAGCCAGCAAGATGAGGGCGAGTCCAGTGGCCACCATGCCCGTACGTTGGCCTGCCGGCCTGGCCACCTCGGCCGCGCGTTGTTGCTTGACGTTGTCGGCGACCATCTGCTGGGTGACCTTCTTGGCCCGGCGCGACGCACGTAAAGCCCTGATCATCAACGGAAGGAAACTGGCCAGCCCGGCGAGCACCATTGCCGAGCTGAGTACGCGCACGACGCTTGGGACTGGCAGCGCAACGACCAATAGCCCCCCATTGACAAGGGTAATTCGCAAGGCTCCGCCACGGTCCATTTCGGTGCCGGCGGCACGGACCGCGGACGGCCCACCACCCAAAGCCATCGGGACCAGATAGGTCATTGCGCCCAGCAACACCTGGGCTGCAGCGCCGGCGGCAAGTAGCGGGGTGAGCCAATGGAACCGCTGACCGGCCTCGATCCACGTCGACGCTGTAGCCAGTCCAATCGCCAGAGCTATCAGGCAGCCGACGAACCAGATGAGACCGGAGAACACGGACCACGTGGCGAAGGAGGCGGGCGGCTTGTTCCTGGCCGTCGCCAAAAACGGCCGGGCGACAAGCACGACGCCGAGGAGATATCCGACGACGCCAAGGACCGCGACCCAGCGCAATCCTGTCAATGCGCCACCTGTTATCAACAGCAGCGAAACGAGCAACACCGGAAGCGCCCGCCGGGTCGCTCGCTCCGCGCCATCGGCGATCCGCGTCCTCAACATTGTCGGCCACAACGTCACCAGAGTTCCGACGATGGTCAGGCCAATCCAGCCCAGCAGGTTGATGGCCGCATGGGCCAAAACCAGCTGATCGTGGAGCGGATCGGTCAGCCCTCGGGCCAGGATCGTGCCCAGTCCCGCGCCGACCGGGAGGAGCACCGCCGCTGCCACGTAGTAGCGGACTGTTGCATTGAACCGGCCCGGAAGCGACCGGCGAATTTGCACGACGAGCGACAAGCCGTGCCACAAGACGGCAAGGGAAACGGCCGAGGCACCCGCAAGGGTGACGGGCCAGGCGTCGCTCAACACCCCTGCCACGACAACGACAACACCAAGATTGAGAAGCGCCAGCCGAATGGACTGATCGCGCCGGTCCGCGGGCCGGGGGGCTGTTTTCAGAAGCGCGTCGGCAAAGTACCTGCTCCAGACGAGGATTGAGTGGCTGACGGCGCCCAGCAGCAACAAATGGATCATCAACCAGCGCGGTGCGGGCAGCCACGGATGGGTCAGGGTTGACACCAACACGGCGACGAACCAGAAGACCACGGGCAGGTCGCGCAGCGGCCAAAAACCCCGCTTCATCCGGAATTCCGGACACTCGAAGCGGTGCGCCCTCGCGCCGTATTCTTTGCCCGAAGGGCGGACCATGCTGCGACCAACACGAACAACAAAAGAGCGGTGATGTTCAGAACTCCTCCGATCTGCCACGCGGTTCGCAACGCAAATGCGTCGCCGAGCCAGACACGAACCACGAGCGAGAGATGCAGCAATATCGCCGGCACGAGCATGTACGGGTGGTAAGGCAAAGGTTGGCGCAGAACGGCCGGCAGGATGACGGATGCGTGGGCCATGATCATCGAAATGGTGAAGCCCAGGAAGACGGCGTGGAGGATCGTGTCATACCGGGGGCCATCGAGGGCAGCTCCCCCGATCAACCAGGTCGTTGCGGCGACAGCGAGCCAGAAATAGCCGGCGAGCATGCAACCCGCCGCAAAACGGGGCAGGCCGGTGGACCTGATGGTCAGACGGGCGACGTCGTGGATCGCCAACCAGATAACAAGAAACAACAGCGCCACGCCGAGCAGCGGATAGCCCACAAGCGGCCACAACAAACTGGCGGCGATTGCCACGACCAGAATCGCGCTGAGCGCCAGAAAATCGCGTCCTGCCCGTGCTCCCATGGCCAGCCTGGCAAGTTCGAGACGCTCGCCACCGATAGTCAGGATGACGAACCCGGCGAGCCATGGCATTAGGACGGCGACCTCGACACCGCCCAACCAGAGCATGAGCGCACAGACCGCAAGCACGGCTCCGAAGGCCTGGATGAGCACGGCATCATCGCGCTGACGCCGCCACAACGGTATGTAGATCGCGACAAATGCGAGGGCACCAGCCAGTTGGACCAGTTTCGCCACGTATAACGGTGCGGGTGCAAGTAGGAGCAGACCGCCTATCCCCAGCAGCGCTGGAGCGAGGAATCCAAGTCGACGCCGTAGCGCCACCGCCCGTTCCAACGAGACCAAGGTGCCCACAAAGCCAAACACCATGAGCATCCCGTGCACCTCGGGGAGCCGATTGGTGACGACCGGGGCGCCAACGCCAAGCAGGATGAGCGCCGCATCGAGACCGGCCAGCAGGGCAACGCCGGCGGGGACCAGGAAAATTGCCCGACGCAGGGTTTGTGGACGCACTGTCTGTGGACGCACTGTTCGTGGCTGAGATGACGGGGGGCTGTCAGGTCCTGGGTGCTCGTGCAGGATCGCCGGCAGCACGAATTTATTTTCCACGGGATTAAGTGTAATAAATGAGTGGTGACATGCGTTGTCGCCCTCGGTGCGACCTTTGTTCACAGCGTGAGACGCCGCGAAAAACCCGAAGTTTCGTGTCACGCTAAATTAATCCCCTAGATTTGTCACGACGACCCTAGATTCGTCACGACGACAGGAAGAATTCTGATGAACGACCAATGGTCTTTCGAGACAAAGCAGATCCACGCGGGCCAGACGCCTGACCCGACCACCGGCGCCATTGCGCTGCCGATTTATCAAACGACCGCCTTCCAGTTCAACGACACACAGCACGCCGCTGACCTGTTCAGTCTGGCCGTGCCGGGCAACATTTACACGCGCATCATGAATCCGACCCAGGACGCCGTCGAACAACGCCTTGCCGCGCTCGAAGGCGGCGTCGGCGCGCTGCTCGTCTCCTCCGGTCAGGCCGCCACTATGGCTTCGCTGACCAACGTCGCAGAAGCCGGCGACCACATCGTCGCTTCGTCCAGCCTGTATGGAGGAACAGACAGCCTGCTGCGCCACAGCTTCCCGAAACTCGGCATCAAGGTCACCTTTGTCGCAGACCCAAACAACCCCGACGAATGGCGCGCGGCCGCACAAGACAACACCAAGGCCTTCTTCGCCGAAACCGTCGGCAACCCGCGCGGCGACGTCCTCGATATCGAGGCCGTCTCGGTTGTCGCCAAGGACAGCGGCGTCCCCCTGATCGTCGACAACACCATCGCGACGCCGTGGCTGCTCAACCCGCTCAAGCACGGCGCCGACACCGTCGTCCACTCCGCGACGAAATACATCGGCGGCCACGGCACCGTCATCGCCGGCGTTGTCATCGACGGCGGCACCTTCGACTACTCCGCCCATGGCGACAAATACCCCGGTTTCACCGAACCCGACGAGAGCTACCACGGTTTGAAGTTCTCCGAGGCACTGGGACCGATGGCCTACATCTCCAAGTTGCGCGTCCAGTTCCTTCGCAATCACGGCAGTGCGATCAGCCCGTACAACGCCTTCCCTCTCGCTCAGGGCATCGAAACCCTGAGCCTGCGCGTCGAGCGCCATGTCCAGAATGCCGAGAAGGTTGCCGCCTGGCTCGAAGCCCGCGACGACGTGGCCTCGGTCAACTACCCGGGGCTTGCCAGCAGTCCATACAACGACCTTGCCAAGAAGTACCTCCCCAAGGGTGCGACCGCAATCCTCACCTTCGAACTGCCCGGTGGGCTCGATGCGGGCCGTCTTTTCATCGATGCGCTCGAACTGCACGCCCATGTCGCCAACCTCGGCGATGTCCGCAGCCTGGCGATCCACCCGGGCAGCACGACGCACTCACAACTCAGCGCTGAGGAGAAACTCGCCGCCGGCGTCACACCCGGCCTCGTGCGCCTCTCGGTCGGGCTCGAAGGCATCGACGACATCCTCGCCGACCTCGAAGTCGGGTTTGCCGCAGCCAAGTGACAATCAATCCTGATACGGATCCCACTCTCGTCACCGGTGCGTGGCGGGACGGGGATCCGATCGGTTGCCGCAAGTTTGCGGCGATCGGCGATCTCCCACTCGATTCGGGTGCTGTCCTGCCCGATGTGCGTCTCGCCTATGAGACCTGGGGGACGTTCGACGGCGCCAACGCCGTCCTCATCCTGCACGCGCTGACTGCCGACAGTCACGTCGTCGGACCAACAGGCGTTGGTCATGCCTCGCCCGGTTGGTGGGAGGGTCTCGTCGGTCCCGGCAACGCCATCGACACCGACAGGCTCTTTGTGGTCGCCGCCAATATCCTCGGTGGTTGCCAGGGTTCGACCGGCCCGTCGTCGCCGGCCACCGGCGGCGAACTGTGGGGCGGTTCCTTCCCCTACATCACCGTGCGCGACCAGGTCCGGGCCGAAGCCGCACTGGCCGACTCGCTCGGCATCGATCGTTGGTATGGCGTCATCGGCGGCTCGGCCGGAGGCATGCGCGCGATCGAATGGGCTGTCGAATTGCCAGAACGCGTCGAACGGTTGTTTTTGCTCGCCACGTCGGCGGCAGCCTCGGCCGAACAGATCGCGCTGTCGTCGATCCAGGTCGACGCCATCCGTGCCGATCCCTTCTACTCAAGGGGCGACTATTACAGCGGCCCGGCCGGCCCACTCAGCGGCCTGGACATTGCCCGCCGCATCGCCCACCTCAGTTATCGCTCCGAGTTCGAACTCGCCGATCGCTTCGGCCGCTCCCCGCAGGGCAACGAAGTCATAGGCGAAGGCGGACGGTTCGCCATCGAGTCCTATCTGCAGCACCACGGCAACAAACTTCTCAAACGCTTCGACGCCAACTCCTACATCGTGCTGAGCGAGGCCATGAACAGTCATGATGTCGGCCGCGGTCGCGGCGGTATCGGGGCCGCATTGGCGCGTGTCACAGCCCGTACACTGGTTGCCGGCATCGACTCCGATCGCCTCTATCCGCTGACCCAGCAGCAGCAACTTGCCGACGGCATCCTCACCAGCAGCCCCCTCGAAATCGTGAAGTCGCCACACGGTCACGACGGCTTCCTCATCGAAACCGAGCAAGTAGGAGAGCTGGCGCGCCGTCTCCTCACCTAAACGCTGACGAGTCACTCACTGGTTGTGAGGAGTCACGTACGTTGCTCGTCAGCGCGAGTGAATGACTCGTCAGCGCGGGGGTTGGGGCTAGACCATTTTGCGGACGATGCCCAAAGGTGCGTGTTTCATGACCTTCGCCAGCGGCAGCCACGGCCAGGCCGGGACGGCTGCTTCGGCAACCTCCTTGTCGATCGCCTTGACTAGCGCCTTGCAGCCGGTCTCGGGGTCGACCATCAACCGTTGCTCCTGCTCGACCTTCTCGTTCATTTCCGAGGCGATGTAGCCAGGAAAAAGGGTGGTCACGACGATGTCGTGGCCCTTGCGGTTGATGAGATCTGACCGGATGCCCTCGGCCAAATGGGCGACACCGGCCTTGGTGGCGGCATACGTGGTCATCGAACCGGGCATACCGCGCATCGCCGAGACCGAAGAAATCACGACGAGATGACCGGACTTGCGCTCATAGAAGTGCTCCATCGCGGCTTCGCATTGTGCCAGGGCGGCCACAAAATTGGTCTGTGCCGTTTCAAGATTGGCGTGGAACTTGCCGGTACCGATGCGCCCGCCCTTGCCGAGGCCGGCGTTGACGATGACACGGTCCAGCCCACCGAGTTCGCCGATCGATTCCTTGAACACGGCGAAGACCCGGTCGTGATCGTTGACGTCGAGCGCGTGGACGACAACCTCGATGCCAGGGTGCGCTGCCAGCAACTCCTCACGGAGCACATCAAGCCGGTCCACGCGGCGGGCGGTCAGCGCCAGATTGTGGCCGTTGGCGGCAAACAGCCGCGCCATGCCGGCGCCCAGTCCCGAGCTCGCGCCGGTGATGAGGATATTTTTGCGCATGGGAGGGATTCCTTAAGTGGACAGGCCCTCAACGGTAAGTGACCTGGTCTGCGGGCAGATGTCCGTGCTCGTTGAAAGACAAGAGGGTGCGCCCGGATCGTCCGGTGACGATCTTGGTGACCGCCGTGTTGATGACAACGCTGTTGAGCGTCGACCACAATGTCGTGTCGCCGGTAAGAAGGTGGGACGCGACGATGGCGATCGGTCCGCCAGAAGTGAAGGCAACCGACGTTTGCCCCTGTCCGGCGTTGAGGGCCAAACGGTCGAACGCCGCCAACACGCGGGCCGAGAACTCCGCGAAGGATTCATGGTCGCCTTCGGCCTCTCCCGCAGCCCAGCGATCCGTCGCCCGGACAAAGGCATCCTGAAAGACTCGCGGATCCTTGGTCTGAAAGCCGGGGATGTGTGCCTCCATCACGGCCTCGTGGTCGAATTCGTCCCAACCATGATCGACGTCGTAGCCTTCGTCCTGGCCTGCGGCGGCGAGGGTATTGAGCGCCGTCTGGTGGTGACGTTTCATCGACCCCGAAGCCGCGGTGGTCGGCAACCAGTCGGCCGCTTCCCACGCATACCCGAGATGGCGAGCCTGCTCTTCACCCCGCGACGACAATTCGTCGTAGTTGGCTGTGCCCCACGACGCCTGGCCGTGGCGAATCAGGAAGATCGCACCCATCAGTCGATAACCATGACTGGGATACTACCGGTATGTGAACCCGACAACGCCGTGGGCCGGACTCAACGGGTTGGGGACCACTACTTGGCAGGCGGCGAAAGCACCCTGTCGATCAGGTAAACCGTGGCATTGGCAGTCTTGACGCCACCACAAATGACCGTGGCCTGGCCGCCGACGTCGATGTTATCTCCCGAGCCGGAGATCTTCAGGTCCGCACCATTGAGCGTCTTGTACGTGCCGACGATGTCCTTCGGCAGGATCATCTGGCCGGGGATCACGTGATAAGTCAGGATGCTCGACAAGGCGTCCGCGCCAGCAGCGGTACCGAGGGTCTTGACTGTGGCGGCAGGAAGCTTCGCAAAAGCGGAGTCGACCGGTGCGAAGACCGTGAACTGGCCGCTGTTGAGCGTGCCAACCAGGTTGACGTCCTTGTTGAGCTTGCCACTGATGGCAGCGACGAGCGTCTTGAGCAACGGGTTGTTGCTTGCGGCAGTCGCGACCGGGTCTGGTGCCATACCCGATACCGAGCCTTTGCCTTTCGGGGCGGCCTTGACGTAGTCGGCGCAGCCGGGTCCAACGAGGTAGGCGGCTACATCAGAAGTTATGGGAGCGTCGGCCGAACCAGATTTTCTCGAATTGACGCTCGAACCACAAGCTGCGGTGAACAAGGAAAACGAGGCAATCGCGGCAATCGCGAGGGACTTTCCTTTTGTCACACGCATTTCCTTCTCCATATTGTCTGGCTGTGCATTGCGGGTGCAGCGGGGCGCCAGACCACCAGGGTGCCTTGCCGGTTTTGCCGGGCCCATTCACATGGCTGATTCGGAACTGGGAATCCGTTGGATTGGCGAGGACCGGATGATTCTTGGTTGTTACCCGTCGGGAGACTCGCCAGTAACAAAAATTGACTCCTATTTTGAGTATTCTGAGGTTATGAGCCCACATGAGGGAGTGTCCTTTCCGACCGAAAGTACGTCGTCGACCGCCCGCAAAGCCGTCGCCGAAGCACTCCGGAAGACCGATCCGGTCGGCGCGCGGGCTGTCGAGAACGAGACCAACTGGCGCCGCAACTACCTGACCCACTTCCGTCGCGCCGTCGAGGCCGGCATCGGCGAGCCGCCCGCCGCGCATTCCATTGCCGCCGACGGTCTCCACGCCCTGCACGCGGACATGCTTTATGACGACGTACCCCTCGACGCCGCCATCGACACCTTGCCGTTGGCGCAGGCCCTCCATACACAAACCGTGGTGGGCACGGAAGAGCCGGACACCACGTTGTCCATTCCTTACAAGGGAGAGCGGCTCAGCGGGAGTTCGCTCCTCGACCAGCTCGATGTGTGGGTTAATCAGGGCGTCATCACACTGAGTTGCGCCGATGCGGTGCGGACGGTTCAGGCCAACCCTGAGTGGCTTCGGCTCGAGGGTGACACGGTCGTGATCCTCGGTGCTGGCGCCGAAATGGGGCCGCTGAGGGCACTCTTGCGTTGGGGGGCCGATGTCGCTGCTGTCGATCTGCCCACCGTCGAACTCCAGTCGCGAATCGCCGAACTCGCTTCGCACGGCGCTGGCCGGGTGCATTTGCCGGCCCGTGTCCTCACCAACAGGCCTGCCAATGTCGGCGCCAACCTCGTCAATGAACTCCCCTCGATCGCCCATTGGCTCGACGGTTTCGACGGCCGTCTCGTCCTGGGCAACTATTGCTATGCCGACGGTGCCATGCACGTGCGGGTGTCGATGGCCGGCGATGCCCTCGGTGCCCACATGACGTCGCTACGACCGGACACGGCCCTGGCTTTTTTGGCGACTCCCACTGACGTTTTCGCCGTGCCGCGCGAAGACGTTGATCGCGCCAACGATGCCTACGGCGCACGAAGCATCTCCAAACTGATGCGCCAGCCGTTGCGCATCGCCAGCGGCGGTCGGCTGCTGCAGCGTAATTATCCGCCGGGAGCCAATCCCGGCATTTGCGATGCCCTCGTCCCACAACAAGGACCGAACTATGCGCTGGCCAAGCGCATTCAGCGTTGGCGCGCCACGACCGCCCGCCATGAAGGGCTCGCTGTCTCGCTCAACGTCGCACCGGCAACCCGCACCCATTCGGTCCTCAAGAACAAGGCCCTCGCAGCGGCGTACGCGGGAGCGCACCGTTTCGGCGTCGAAATATTCGACCCGGCGACGAGCAACACCCTCATGGCGGCGCTGCTCGTCCACGACTTGCGCGCCGGCGCTCCCAGCCAGGTCGAACCCTGGCAGGACGAAGCCAACAATGCCGCACACGGCGGACTGTGGACCGGGGCTTATCACCCGCGCAGCGCGCTCGGCCTCGCCGCCGTCCTCGGCATCGGAGCCCTCAGGAACTAGCTTTCCCGCTGAGCGTGACGTTTGGGTCGGGTTTGAGCGAAAAAGGCGACCCAAACGTCACTGCCAGCGAGTTCGGGACTAGTCGATAAAGGTGGCGGCATCGGCAATGGCGGCGCGGCTGGTGCGGTAGGTCGCCGTTGCGTGTTCGGGGTCGGCGAAACCGAAAGAGATCCCACACACCACTTTGCGGTTACCGGGCAGGCCGAACCATTCCCGCAGGAACGGCGCCCGAGCCGCGAGAGCCGCCTGAGCGATCGCGCCGAGTCCAAGAGCCTGGGCAGCGAGCAGGAACGTGTCGACATACAGACCGCAGTCGATTGCGCCATAGACACCGAGATCGGCCTCCGTGGTGAGGATCGCGACATGCGGCGCCCCGAAGAACTCGAAGTTCTGCAGCGCCTGGGCCGTCGACGCCTCCCGATCGCCCTTTTCGACGCCGACGGCGTCATACAACTGCCAACCGCTTTCACGTCGACGTGCCTGAAAGACGCCTTGGTAGATGGGCGGGAAGTCAAAGTCGGTGCCCGAACCAGAGAATGATGCGAGCAGGGCTTCGCGCAGTTTGACCGTCGCTTCGCCGGAAGTAATCATCAGGTGCCACGGCTGGGTGTTGCACCACGATGGCGTGCGTTGTGCGGCAGCCAGCAGGCGGTCAATCGTTTCGCGCGGGACCGGCTTATCGAGGAATCCGCGACAACTCCAGCGTTCTGCGAGCAGGCTCTCGAGTACGTCGATGTCCGTCATCGGCCGAGGAATTTCGCCGGCCGCTTCTGCAAAAACCCGGTGATTCCTTCGACGAAGTCCTCGGTCTTCATGAGTGCGAACTGGCCTTCGCGTTCGCGCGCAAAAGCCTGCTCGAGGCTGCCAAGAGTTGAGGCATTGATCGCCGCCTTCGAACGTGCGTATGACTGTGTCGGCCCGGCCGCCAGCGCCGCCACAAGGGAAGAGACTTCATCGGCGTAGTCCGCCTCGCCGAATGCTTTGTGGATCAGGCCGATTTCGGCGGCGACCGGTGCGGACAGCCGTTCGGCCAGCATCGCCATACGCATCGCCCTGGCCCGACCGATCGACGCCGCCACAATTTCGGTGGCGCCGCCGTCGGGCATCAGGCCGATATTCGCAAAAGACAATAGGAAGTACGCCGATTCGTGCGCGATGGTGAAGTCGGCCGCAACGGCGAGCGAACATCCCACACCGGCCGCAGGACCGTTGACCGCCGCCACCACGGGCCGTCCGGCGGACAGCACGGCGGTGATCAGCCGGTTGGCCGCACCGACGGCGTCATCGACTCTCGAGGGGTCGAGACCAGAAACATCGGCGCCGGTGCAAAAAGCCCGTCCGGTGCCAGTGATGACGATGACCCGGTCTTCGGACTTTTCGATCTCCTCTGCGGCGGCGAGAACCATGTTTCCGCTCAGCGCGTTGAGCTGATCGGGACGATTGAAGACGAGCGTCAGGACGCCGCCGTCACGGTGGATCAAGAGGTCGTCGCTCATACGTCTCTCCCGTGATTGAGTCTCCATTGGCCGAGAAGAGTTTGCAGCGCGGCAAGCAAAGCGACAGGCTGTTCGAGCATGATGTGGTGCCCGGCATCGCGGATCACCGTGACCGGCACATTTCCGCCCAGCCGCTCGGACACCACGTCGGTGATGTCGGACGTGGCGATCCCGCGTTCACCGCGAATGAGCGCGACGTTGCAGGCGGCTTGGGCGAGTTCTTCCGGTTCCATCCGGGAGCGGAAGAAAATTTTCGAATCAAACTTCCAGGTCCACCCCCCCTCGGTCTCTTTGATCGAGCCGGCGGCTATATGTTCCCGGGCGAAGTCGAGCGTCGAGTCGTCCTCGGGCAAGGTGCGGAAGCGGCCGAGGATGGCATCCCGGGTGGGATAGATCTTGTTCCCGGGCACATGCCTTCCCGACTCGATCCAGGCCTTGGTCTCCGATGACATTTCGTGAACCGGTGAATCGATCGCCACGACTCCCTCGAGTTTTTCACCGAAGAGCTTTGCCGTCGTCAGCGCCACGAACCCGCCCATGCTGTGGCCGAAGACGATGGGCTTGGCGTCAGACTCCTGCTTCGCCACAGCGAGGACCTCTGCGGCCCACGTCTGGAGAGAGTAAGAAGGCCGATGGTCGCTGTCGCCGTGTCCGGACAGATCGAGGGCGACGACGCGATGACCGTCGGCCAACAACGGTCCGATGTGGTCCCACCAGCCGGCATGCGCCGCACCGCCGTGGACGAGAACGGCAACAGGCCGGCCCGGTTTTCCCCATGCTCGATAATTGATGCGGGCGCCTTCGACGGTCGCTTCGCCGGAGTCATACGGTTGGGCAAGGGCGTCGGTGAACCAGGTGGGGGTATTGCTGCTCATGTCGTCCTTCTTATCAGTTACCGTCAGTATTGACTGTTTTTGATCGCGACGGAAATTTCTTCGCACCCCCCGCTCATCGGAGACCCCATGACACTCGTAGGCAAAACCATCATCATGTCCGGCGGCAGCCGTGGCATCGGCGAGGCTATCGCGCTGCGCGCGGCCCGCGACGGCGCCAATGTCGCCCTTCTCGCCAAGACGACCGAACCACACCCGAAACTTCCCGGCACGATCTACACCGCTGCCAAGGCGATCGAGGAGGCCGGGGGCAAGGCGCTGCCGCTCGTCGGCGACATCCGCGACGATGCCTTCGTCGAGGCGGCCGTTGCACAGACGGCGGAGGCCTTCGGCGGCATCGACATCGTGGTCAACAATGCAAGCGCGATCGACCTCACCAACACCGACGAGCTCCCGATGAAGAAATACGACCTCATGAACGACATCAACGCCCGCGGTTCGTTCCTGCTGGCCAAGATGGCGATCCCGCACCTGCGCAAATCTGCCAACGCCCACATCCTGACGTTGTCGCCTCCGATCAGCCTCGACCCCAAATGGTTCACGGCGCACACGGCATACACGATGGCAAAGTATGGGATGAGCCTGGTGACGCTGGGCCTCTCGGAGGAACTCCGCGAAGACGGCATCGCTGCCAACTCGTTGTGGCCCCGTACGGCGATCGACACCGCCGCAGTCCGCAATGTGGTCGGTGCAGGACTCGTGACTCATTCCAGGACGCCGGCGATCATGGCCGATGCCGCCTACGAAATCCTGATCAAGCCGGCCTCGGAATTCACCGGACAGTTCGTCATCGACGACGACGTTCTCGAAGCCGCCGGGATCACGGACTTCTCCGTCTATCTCAATGGCGGCACCGAGGACGAACTCGCACTCGACTTCTGGGTCGAAGCCAAAGGCCCGCACAATCCCGAGCTGCGGATGCACTAGAAAAGCCTCGAGACCGGAGATTCGACCTCGGCCGGCCCCATGAGTTCGACCCCTGCCGTTATGGCCGTTGGGCAGCGGCGGCGACCAGCTCGTCGAGTTCGTCAACGAGGTAGTCGGCCAGTTTGTCGATGTCGGGCACGAGTTCGCGGCAGGCCACCAGCCCGAAATGGAGCTGGCCAAGATAACCCACAAGCGTGATGTTGAGGCCCTGACCGTCGGTTATCACCGAGACCGGGTAATGCGCGAGAAGTTTCGCGCCGCCCAGATAGACCGGAATGTTGGGGCCCGGGATATTCGAGATGCAGAGGTTGAACGGCGGCAACCGGTGCAGCAGCCCCGTCGCGAACACGACGCGGGCGGCCCGCGCCGTCAGGGCCGGCGGCGCGAAGTCGGAGATGTCATCGACCAATCCCTGCGGGATCACTGCCTGCTGTGCCTTGGCGACCTTGGTCGCTTCGTGCACGACACTGAGTCGTTGCTCAAGATCGGTGATGTTGGTTGGCAGTGTTGCGAGCATCGCCGAAACCCTGTTACCCATATTGACCTTGGCCGATTCGTCGCGTACCGAGACGGGCACCATGGCCACGAGCGGTGCATCGGGCAGTGCGCCGTGATCATCGAGCCACCGGCGCAGCGCACCGGCACACATCGCCATGACAACGTCGTTGACCGAAACGCCGAAGGCATTCTTGACCTCTTTGACGGCGGCAAGTTGGACACTGCGGAAAGCCACCCGGCGGTGCGGGGTGACCTGCTTGTTGAATGGAGTCGTCGGTGCGCGGCCGGGGCTTGACGAAATGACACTGCCATCGCCGCGGTGGAGACCGAACATTCCGCCGACGATGGCTCCGGCGACCGGCGCCAGCGTCGGTGCGACCCGGACGAGTTCGCCGGCAAGTTTTACCGTGTCCACGGGCCGCCAGGCCAGTCTCGCCGCGGCTCGCAGCGCCAGGGAAGCAGCTGATGGCGGTCGTGCCGCCACGAAAGGCTCCGCCTCGGGCAGCTCGCGTCCCGCGGGGGAGAGGTCGAGCAGGATGGTAAGCAGCTCAGCGCCGGATGCACCGTCGATCGCCGAATGGTGCACCTTCGAATAGACGGCGATCCGTTTTTTCGCCAGGCCGGTGATGAGGTAGATCTCCCACATCGGTCGGCTTCGATCGAGTGGACGGGCATGCAGCCTGGAGACCTGTTCGGCGAGTTGCGCTTCCGTGCCCCGACCCGGCAGTGCAATCTCACGGATGTGGTATTCGATGTCGAAATCGGGGTCATCCACCCAATAGGGCTGATCAAGACCGAGCGGAACCTCCAGGAGTTTGCACCTCATGACCGGCACCAGCGGGAGGCGCTGCGCCAACACCTCGGTAAGCGTCGCCAAGTCAAGGGGTTTGGGCGCATCCGTCGGATCGAGGATGCATACGCCTCCCACGTGTCCGGTGGAGTTCTTCGTCTCGAGGGCAAGAAACGCCGCGTCGAGGCCGGTGAGTTGTTGCATCGTTGCTCTCCTCAACCAGTCGTGCCGGACCGAACGCGGGCGAGCCATTCGGTGATGATTTGCGCCGTCTGTTCGGGCGCTTCGAGTTGCGGGGTATGGCCGACTCCGGGCAAGAAGGCCGTTTCCCAGGATGGGTTGGCCGCAGAGGCCTTGCGGGCCGCAGCGACCGGGACGAGGCGATCTTCCTCGCCGTGGATGAGGAGCACCGGGGCATCGATGCCGCCCATCGCAGAAATATAGTTGGTCGGCTTTACGAGCACACGCATCAGTGAGCGCGCGGCACCGAGGAAGGCCTCTTCCTTCTTCGGGATCGGACGTCGGCCTTCGATGAGCGCCGCACTTGCCGCAAGCATGCGTGGATCGGCCCGGCCGGGATCGGCGAAACACAATTTGATGATGCGGTCGACGACTTCGGCGGGTGCGAGTCGTGCCTGCATGGTCCGCATCGAGAATTCACCGACGCCGGGGGCCGCATAGACGAGGAAGGTTGCCGCCACACCCGGATCGGGAAGCCGGCGCGGCACCGGCAACGCCGGGTCGACCAGGACGAGGGCGGCGACGGTTTCGGGGGCCGCATGGGTTTGGAGAACCGAGACCATGCCGCCCATCGAATTGCCGACGAGGATCGCCGGAGCGCCGATGACTTCGCGCAGGAATCGGTCGAGAAGCCTGACATTGGCATGAACCGTCGTGGTTTGCCGGGTGCCGGGGCTCAGACCGAATCCGCGCAGATCCAGCGCCACAGTCCGCCGGCCTCGGGCCATCGCCTCGCCGATGAGTGCCCAGTTGAGATGCGAGCCGCCAAGGCCGTGAACGAAGACCAGCGGCGTGCCGTCCTCGGGCCCGCCGAAGTCGATCCAGTGCACAGGACCGTCGAGATCGGTGACAAAACCCTTGCCATGCCAAGGCGCGGCAAAGGACCACTCAGACTCGTGCGTCATCTTCGGCAACGGACTGCTCATACCGGGTCCGGGTAAAGCATGCCGAAACGGGCTGGCGGCCGGAACGGCTCCCAGCTGCTTTCGGCTTGAGCGAGTCGATCGGCGACGACCCACAGTGCGGCCGGGGAGACGCCGATCCCGAGATGGCTCGCGCGCACGGCGATATTCTCGTGATCGAGCCCTGCCGTCTCGACGCAGGCACGCCAGTCGACAATTCCGTCTGTCTTCGAATAGATCGCGGTGGAGGGTATGTCGATAGGTTCGCGCAACTGTGCGCGGGCGACCGGATCGGCCGGAACATGACGCCGGGCATGCAGTTGGAAGGCCGAGTCGGCGCGGCTCTTGTCGCCGTCCCCCATGGCGAAGGGGCTCGCCAGCGTGATGACATCGCGGACGGTTTCGGGTCTGCGGCGGGCGAGTTCACGCGCGAAAATACCGCCGAGGCTCCAACCGATGACCGACACCGTGCCTCCGGTCCGGTCGGCGATCTCGTCAAGTTTGCGGGGCATGCCCTCGACGATTTTGTGTGTCGGTCCGACGTTGCGACCCAAGCCCCAGCCGTGGACGTCATAACCGAGCCGCTTGAGGATTCGCCGCATCAGCAGCGTACTCAGGTCATCACCGAGCAAACCCGGAAGGACCAGAACGCCGTGCCCGTCGCCGCGCCGAGCGCCGAGCATGATCGGTGCCGTGAACGGGAACACCGCATGGCTGGCTATGCCCCGCAAGGGTTCGGCAAGAAAGAGGGACAAGGCCGGCTTGCGCCCACGGGAGGTGGCCGCACTGTCGTTGAGGAGAAGCATGAAGATGCGTCCTTAGAATTGTGCGGCCTTCCGGCAGCGCAGCGCGTAATACACACAGTGATTGTGTCTCAGTCGATCGTAGGGTTTGGAATTTTTCCCGGCAAGGGTTGACGATTCGCCGAGGCCATCTTATGTTTAACCAAGCAGTTAATTAACTTAGGGGTTAACCAGATGGCGACAGATCAGCTCAGCAAGGTGTTCTCGGCCCTGTCAGACCCCACCCGGCGTGACATACTCCTGCGCCTCGGTGACGGCGATGCCACGGTGACTCAACTTGCCGCTCCGTTTTCGATCAGCCTGCCGGCCGTCTCGCGGCACCTCAAGGTGCTGGAGCAGGCGGGACTCATCTCTCGCAATCGCCAGGCCCAATGGCGTACGAGCACGCTGCGTGCCGAACCACTGAAGGAGGCGACGACCTGGATGGATCACTTAAGCCACCTGTGGGACGAGCGCTTTGACCGCCTGGATGCACATCTTGCGGCCCTGCAAGGTCACATGAACAACACCACCTCACCACCGGCCACCCAGCCACAACGAGAAAGCGAAGGACAAAAGAATGACCGACCCGACGTATGAACTTCACATTTCCCGCTACTTCGACGCTCCGCCGGAGCTCGTCTACCGCGCCTTCACCGATGAAGAGCAGATCTCCCAATGGTTTGGGCCGCTCGTGTTCCATACGCCTCGGGCCACGGTATCGATCGACGCCAGGATCGGCGGGCACTGGAACCTCACCATGGTGAACAACGACAACCCTAAATGGACCGCCCCGATGTCCTCGACTTTCAGCGAAGTCATCGAGAACCAACTGCTTGTCGGCTATGAGATCGCGCAGGACCTCCCCGGTCTCGAGGACGGCACCAAGCTGACCCTCAGCCTTGAATTCATTGCCGAAGGCAACGGCACACGGCTCGAACTCCGCCAGGGACCGTTCCCCGAATCGATGCGCGACATGAGCGAGACAGGCTGGAAGCAGTCCATGCACAAACTCGACGCCCTTCTCGCAACTCCCATCAAATTCCAGACGATGCCGGCCTGAACTCCAACCGAAAGAGGACAACCCATGACCATCACCATCACACCCTTCCTCTGGTTCGACGACAACGCAGAGGAGGCCATCGAGCGCTATGTCTCGGCGTTCCCCGATGCGGAGTTCGTCGATGCCCAGCGCGGTCCCGACGGAAAACTGTTCATCGGGACGTTCAGTCTTCAGGGCCAGGAACTCAACGCAATGAACGGTGGGCCCCACCATCGATTGACCGACGCGTTTTCGCTGGCTGTCAGCGTGGAGACACAGGAGGAGGTCGACCGGATCTCGGAAGAGTTGATCGCCGGCGGCGGCACACAAGGGCCTTGCGGATGGCTCGTCGACGCTTTCGGATTGTCGTGGCAAGTCGTACCCACGCTGCTGGGGCAACTCATGGGCGATCCCGATCCAGAGAAGTCCGGGCGGGTCCGCGACGCCATGATGCAGATGACACGACTCGACACAGTCGGGCTGCAAAGGGCCTACGACGGCGGCTGACATCGAGGCTGCGGCTCGCCGCGAATCGTCATGCGTTGCACACGGCAACCAACTGGTCACGTATGGGGCGCATGCGCACAGCCCGTCTTGTGAAGCCCATGTCCCGAGTCAAGACTGTCGAGTAATCGATTCAGGACACCGACGAACCCGGCGAAACCCTCAAGAAGGAACTGACCGCCTGGGATCTCACGTTTTTCGGCGTGGGCGTCATCATCGGCACCGGCATCTTCGTCCTGACCGGACAGCAGGCCAAGGTCAATGCCGGCCGCGTCACCGGCGTCCTCGTCATCATCAAGGTCACCGTCGTGATGTTCGTCGTCGTCGCCGGGTTGTTCTTCATCAAGCTCGCGAACTACCAGCCGTTCATCCCGCCCTCGAAGCCGAGCACGAGCGATTCGGAGGCCGATGAGGCGCTGCTCCAACTGATCTTCGGTATCTCGCCAACCCATTTCGGTGCCTACGGCGTCATCGCCGCCGCATCGGTCGTGTTCTTCGCCCACATAGGTTTCCACATTGTGGCGACCGCAGCCGAGGAGACAAAGAACCCGGAGAAAGACATTCCACGCGGCATCATCGGCTCGCTCATCATCTGCACCGTTCTCTATATTGCCGTGTTGAACGTCATCGCCGGTATGCTCAAATACAGCGACAAACGAATGAATACGGGCGCCCCGCTCTCGCAGGCGTTCAGCGCGAATGGCGCCGATCGGGCCAGCAAGCTGATTTCGCTGAGCGCCGTGTGCGGACTGACAACCGTGCTGCTTGTCCTGATGCTCGGACAGGCGCGCGTCCTGTTCGCCATGTCGCGGGACGGTTTGCTCCCCCGGAAGCTCGCCCAGGTTCACCCGAAGTTCGGCACGCCCTACGTCATCACCATCGTCACCGGGGTTTTCGTGGCCGGCCTCGCGGGTGTCGTCCCGTTGTCCGAACTGTCCAAACTGGTCAGTATCGGCACGTTGTTCGCCTTCGTGCTCGTGTCGGCCGGCGTCATCATCTATTTCACGTATGGAATGAAACACAGCCGTCTCGGCCTCGGCCAAAAGCGCACACCCACTGAAGGCGCCGTCCGCACGGACGATTCGGCCACTCCGCCGGCGGGCTGGCACGCATACATCCCATTCAGATGGGTACGGGGTTTCCATACAGTCACGAAGGGAGCGTCGTATGGCTATCGGCGACCACGCATCTCAGGAAGACCTCTCAGCAGGTCAGTTGATGATCCAGTTGTCCGAACAGACCTCACAATTGGTCAAGGACGAGTTGGAGCTCGCCCGCTTGGAGTTGAAGGAATCGGCCAAGCATGCCGGAATCGGCGCAGGCCTGTTCAGCGCAGCGGGCCTCCTTGGCTTCTTCGGGGTCGCGACGCTTATCGCGACCGCGGTGATCGCGCTCGATCTCGCGCTGCCCTTGTGGGCTTCGGCTCTCATCGTGGCGGCCCTGATCCTGGTGGCCGCCGCCGTTGCCGCATTGGTCGGCAAGAAACAGTTCCAGCACGCTTCACCGAAGCCCGACCGCACTGTAGAAAATGTCAGGAAAGACGTCCAGGAACTCAAGGAGGGCCACCATGGCAGCGCCGAATGACCCCGCCGCTCACGCCGACAGCATCGGCGAAGTCGAAGCCGACATCGAGCAGACCCGAGATGATCTCGGCCGCACGGTCGACGCCTTGAAGGACAAGTTCGATGTGAAGGCGCAGGCAAAACACAAGGTCGACGACGTCAAGGACAGCGCCGCCGCCCAGGTTCACAACATCCAGGAACACGCCGTCCATCTCGCCGCAGACGTCAAGGATGCGGCGACCGACGATCATGGCAAACCAAAACCGGCCGTACCGATGGGTGCGGCAATCACAGTCGCCGCGGCCGTCGTCCTCGTATGGTTGTGGAGGCGCCGATGAACGCACGGGCCGAGACGCCGGGGAGCACTCCTGCGAAGATCCTGTATCGCCCCTTCGGCCTTATCAGTTCGGTCGTCGCGGGACTGCTCGCCTCGATGATTTTCAAGAAGTTGTGGGCACGCGCAGCACCCGGAGACCATGCGGACCCGCCGAAACCGCTCGAGAGCGAATACCCGCTCAAGGAACTCCTGATCGCGGCAGCGATCCAGGGCGTCATCTACTCCGTGGTCAAGGCTTCCGTCGACCGCGGTGGAGCGAGGGCGTTTCAGAAATGGACCGGCGAGTGGCCCGGCAACTGAGAGTAATCACCGTCAGATCGTGTTTTTGTCGTCGGGTTTGAAGTTGTTGCGGCGTGAGTCGACTGCAATACTGATGGAGTGGTAACGACAGGTCGAAGATGTCTCGTGACCGGTGCTACCGGGTATGTCGGTGGCCGTCTCGTCACGGCGCTGCTCGATGCGGGCTTCGCCGTACGCGTGATGGTGCGGGACGAGCGCAAGGCCAGGGCACACACCTGGGCCAATCGGGTCGAGATCGCGGTCGCTGACGCCACCAAAGCTGACCAGGTGGCAGCGGCCCTCGACGGCATCGATGTGGCCTACTACCTCCTGCACTCCATTAGCACTGGCGGCGATTTTGCCGAGACCGAGCGTCTGATGGCAGAGACATTTGTGACGGCTGCCGAAGACGCCAGCGTCAAACGCCTCGTCTATCTGGGCGGTATGCAGCCTTCGGACGAAATTCTGTCCATGCACCTGAAATCCCGGGCAGCCGTCGGCCAGGTTCTGCTCGACTCGAAGGTCCCAGCCGCCGTTCTGCAGGCCGGTATCGTCATGGGCTCAGGGTCGGCGTCCTTTGAAATGCTGCGCTATCTCACCGAGCGGCTGCCCGCCATGATCACGCCCAAGTGGGTCCATACCCGCATCCAGCCGATCGCCATACGCGACGTCCTGCGCTATCTCGTCGGATGCGCAGATCTGCCGACGGACGTCAATCGCAAGTTCGACATCGGCGGGCCGGAGGTGCTGACCTACCTCGACATGATGCAACGTTTCGCCGGCGTCGCCGGGCTGTCCAGACGACGTGTTCTTCCAGTGCCGGTGCTCTCGCCCGGACTGTCGAGCCATTGGGTCGGGCTGATAACTCCGGTGCCGGCGAGCCTTGCGCGGCCGCTGGTCGAGTCGCTCAAGAACACCGTCGTCGCGAACGAGCAAGACATCAAAAAGTATGTCCCCGATCCGCCGGAAGGCCTTATCGGCTTTGAGCGCTCGGTCGAATTGGCATTGGTCAAGATCCAGAACCTTGATGTACCCACCCGGTGGTCATCAGCGTCTACAGCCGGAGCGCCCGCCGAGGGCTTGCCGACCGACCCTGACTGGGCCGGCGGTTCGCTTTACACGGACGAACGGACCCGGGAGGTTCACGCGAGTCCGGAAAAATTGTGGGCCATCATCGAGGGCATCGGCGGCAAGAACGGCTGGTATTCGTGGGCCCTCGCTTGGTGGTTCCGAGGAATCCTGGACCGGGCCGTCGGCGGACCCGGCCTGCGACGAGGACGCCGCACTCAGCAATCCTTGATGGTGGGCGATACAGTCGACTTCTGGCGAGTTGAGGAGAGCGACGACAAGACGTTCTTACGACTGCGTGCCGAGATGAAGCTGCCCGGCCTCGCCTGGCTCGAACTTCAGGTTGGATCGACAGAGGGTGGCACGACGACCTTCCACCACCGGGCGCTCTTTCATCCTCGCGGGTTGCTCGGCCACGCCTATTGGTGGGTGATCTACCCGTTCCACGGCATCATCTTCGGTTCGATGCAACGCAATATTGCCAAGGCTGCCGAACGGCTCTGAATTACCCGCTCGGCTGCTTCCGGGTGCATTCTTGCGCTCAGATACGGGCGGATCAGTCCTGTGACCTGCGCCTGAATGCGGCAAGCGCCAGAGGTGCAAAGACGGCCGTCAAGATGATCGACCAGGCGATCGTCACAGGCACCGCGTGGTGCAAGGGCCAGGCGGCGCCCCGCAAGGCCGGATCGCCGTTGCCCCAAAGTTCGCGGCACGCCTGAGTCAACGCCGAGATCGGATTCCATTCGGCGAGGAAGCGCAACCACGACGGCATCGTGGCAGTCGGCGCAAAGGTATTGGCAACGAATGTCAGCGGAAACATCACAGTGAACATGAAGCCCTGCACGGCTTCGACGGTGCGCATCAACGAACCGACCCAGATGCCGAGCCAGATCATCGCGAAGCCGAAGAGCAGCAACAACAGAAAAGCCAAAATTCCGTTGACCACGCCGTCACGTATACGCCAGCCGATCAGCAGCCCGGTCAAAGACATCACCGCGATGCCGATGCTCGAGTGGATGAGACTCGAGATGCTACGGCCGACGAGGACTGAGGACCGGGAAATCGGCAATGACTTCAGTCGGTCCACGATGCCCTTTTGCAAATCGTTGGCGATTCCCATGGCTACGACGGCGGAGGAGAAGACAATCGTCTGCGCCATGATTCCAGGCAGCAGGAATTCGCGATAATTGGTACCGGGGACATTGATCGATCCGCCGAAAACAAAAGCAAACAGCAAGACGAACATCACCGGCTGGATCGTCACGTCGAGCAGCATTTCGGGCATGCGCCTGATGTGGATGAGATTGCGCCACACCACAGTCGCCGATGCCCTGGCCAGCGACGGCGGGTTGGCAACCGGGCGTTCGCTGCGGATCGTGGTCATGAGAGGGCCCCATCCATCTTTTCGGTGCTGGTCTCGTCGCCCGTTTCGGCGCGATGGCCGGTCAAGTGCAGAAACACGTCATCCAGACTCGGGCGTTTGAGGCCGAGGTCGTCGACCGCGATGCCGCTGGTGTCG
The DNA here is from genome assembly GCA_014377785.1 of Aeromicrobium sp. Taxonomy (GTDB): domain Bacteria; phylum Actinomycetota; class Actinomycetes; order Propionibacteriales; family Nocardioidaceae; genus JACMOZ01. The sequence goes on along the minus strand of JACMOZ010000409.1, from coordinate 1,314 downwards.
AAAGCATTGCCGATGCGTGACATGTCGCCGAGCCCACTGGCTTTGGCCGTGAGACGACGGGCCGCACGGTCGACGTAAACTTCGGCCGAATGGGCGCGCATCAGGGCTTCAGCCGATTCGAGATCCGAAGCGTGGGTCAAGGTCAGGACAACGGCGGCTTCTCCGGCCTGATCCTTGAGCTGATTGGGTGTGCCCGAGGCAATGATCTTGCCCTTGTCGATGACGATGATCTCGTTGGCCAACTGGTCGGCCTCTTCAAGATACTGCGTCGTCAACAGCAGCGTCGTGCCCTCGCGGACAAGTCCGCGCAGGACTTCCCATAACTCTGTTCGACTGCGCGGGTCGAGGCCGGTCGTTGGTTCGTCGAGGAACAACACCGGCGGAGCCGCAATGAGGCTCACGGCCAGGTCGAGACGGCGGCGCATACCGCCAGAATAGGTTTTCGCGGTCCGATCACCAGCGTCGGTCAGGGAAAATCTTTCCAGCAAGCCCTCGGACGTTTCCTTGATGTATTTTTTCGGCAACCCGTAGAGGCGTCCGATCAGTTTCAGGTTTTCGCGACCGGTGAGGTGCTCGTCGACCGTGGCGGCCTGGCCGGTGAGGCCCATACTGCGCCGCACCGCATCGGGCTCTTTGATGATGTCGTGACCGGCGACGCGACCGGTGCCACTCGTCGGGACACTCAACGTGGTGAGCATACGAACCAGCGTCGTCTTCCCGGCGCCATTTGGGCCAAGCAATCCGAGCACCGAGCCTTCGGGCACGACGAAACTCACGCCGTCGACTGCGGTGGTGTCGCCGAACTTCTTGACGAGGTCAATCGCCTCGACCGCCGGGGTAGCACTCATGTCTTGACCCTACTTTCGGCGGAACGCTACCCGCGCCAAATCTCAAATTCAACGCTACCGTCTTGTTCCTAATAGGAATACAAAACGGATTGACAAACTTTTTCGAAATCCGGTCACAGCGCTGCACGTTGTCGCCATGCCGCTGGGGCTTCCTCTGCTTGGGCGAACAGCGGATCACGACGGCATGTCGAGCACCATATAGGTGTAAGAGGAGAACGCCCGCAGACGAGCGATGAGGTTCGGCCTGCGGGTGTTCTGAGTTGTTTCCTGGCTTCGTTTCTGCGAAATTAGCCTCTACACAGCATGAAGTGGCATCCGCAGGCCTGGAGCGCCGCGCAGCGTTTCGAGGATGATCGTGCTGGCCTTGGAGAGGTTTTCGCCCAAGTATGTTCCCGGGACACTTTGGCGCTCCCCCGGGAAGGCGAAGGCGTTGCCGGCGTAAAAGACAGGACAACCCGTCTTGTCC
>JACMOZ010000408.1 GCA_014377785.1 Aeromicrobium sp. | reverse complement strand
TGTCAGTGCTCTTCGAAATGTGGTCCGGTTTCGCTCTTTGAAAAGTAGACCACTCACCAGAGATTGGATGAGTGATCACAGTGCAGGATTGGGCAGAGATCCGACACCTTCGCATTAGCGAGGGAATGTCGGTGCGGGCGATAGCGAGGCAGTTGGAACTGTCTCGAGTGACGGTCACGCGGGCGTTGGCCGCTGCCGGTCCGCCGAAGTATTCGCGGCCCCCGAAACCATCCGGGTTCGACGCGGTGGAATCGCAGGTGCGGCGGTTGCTTCATGAAACCCCGTCGATGCCCGCGACAGTGATCGCGGAACGGATCGGTTGGGAGGGATCGCCGTCCTGGTTTCGGAAGAAGATCGCCGGGCTCCGGCCGGAGTATGCGCCAAGGGATCCCGCGGACCGGATTAGCTATTCGCCGGGCGATCAAGCGCAATGCGATTTATGGTTCCCGGCAGTGCAAATCCCGCTCGGTGATAGCCGGTCCGGGGTGCTGCCGGTGTTGGTGGTCGTCGCGTCGTTTTCCCGGACGATCACGGCGAGGATGTTGCCCTCGCGAACAACACCGGATCTGTTGTGCGGGATGTGGTCGCTGCTCTGCGACCAGCTCGGCGCGGTCCCGCGACGGTTGATCTGGGACAACGAGGCCGGCATCGGCCGCCGAAATCATCTCGCCGACACGGTTTCCGCGTTCTGTGGTGCGTTAGCGACCAGGATCGTGCAGTTGAAACCCTTCGATCCGGAATCGAAGGGCATTGTTGAGCGGGCGAATCAATACTTGGAAACCTCGTTCCTGCCGGGGCGAACGTTCACCTCGGTCGAGGACTTCAATCAGCAGCTGGTCGACTGGTTGCCGATCGCGAACAGTCGACTGGTTCGCGCGATCCGGGCCCGGCCAACAGAACTTGTTGACGCCGATCGGGCAGCGATGATCCCGCTGCCCGTGGTCGCCCCGTTGCTCGGTTTCCAGGCGCGCATCCTGCTGGGCCGGGACTACTACGTGAGGGTCCATGGCAACGATTACTCCGTCGATCCATCCGCCATCGGCCGGATGGTTGATATTCGCGCCGACCTGCAGCAAGTCATCGTGCGTCTGAACGGTGTGCTGCTCGCCACCCATCAGCGTGTCTCCGGCTCCGGCCGTCTGATCACCGATCCGGACCATGTCGCAACAGCGAAAATATTACGGACCCGCTTCCAAACACCCCGCGCGACGGAACCAGAAGACACCACCCTGCTGCGGGACCTCGCCGACTACGACACCGCTTTCGGTGTGAGTTTCGACACGGGAGACGTGGCCTGATGGGTGACGACACAACCGCTCGGATCGAGTACCTGTCCCGGGCGTTGAAAGCGCCCCGCATCCGCGACACCGCCGAGAGACTGGCAGAACAAGCCCGCGACGGGGGCTGGTCACACGAGGACTACCTTGCCGCGGTCCTCGACCGGGAAGTCGCCGCCCGCGACGCGTCTGGCGCGCAGTTGCGGATCCGCGCCGCCGGATTCCCCGCCCGGAAAACGTTGGACGACTTCAACTTCGACCACCAACCCGCGTTGAATCGGGACCAAATCGCCCACCTCGGCGGCGGGGTGTTCCTCAGCCAAGCCCGCAACATCGTTCTCCTTGGGCCACCCGGGACAGGGAAAACACACCTCGCGATCGCGCTCGGGATCAAAGCCGCCCATGCCGGCCACCGGGTGTTGTTCGGCACCGCGGTCGAGTGGGTCGCACGCTTACAAGAAGCCCATTCCCGCGGGCGTCTCGCCGCGGAAATCCTGAGGTTGCGCCGTTACGGGCTGATCATCGTTGATGAAGTGGGTTACATCCCTTTCGAACAAGACGCCGCGAACCTGTTCTTTCAACTCGTCTCGTCCCGCTACGAACACGCGTCACTAGTTCTAACCAGCAACCTTCCCTTCGCCCGTTGGGGAGATGTGTTCGGCGACCAAGTCGTTGCCTCCGCGATGATCGATCGAATCGTTCACCACGCCGATGTCATCACGCTAAAGGGCGCCAGCTACCGACTCAAAGACACCGGAATCACCACACTGCCTTCCGCACGACCCGAGAACACCACAGAATAAACAAACCGACGTGGCCTACTTTTCAACGAGCACCACCGGCCCACATTTGAACAAGCGTTGACAGGTTTAGGCATCGGGTATCCGAGGGCGCTGAGTCTGGCTGTGCGTTCGTTGGAGAGGTGTCCGGTGCGGGAGGCATCGCGCTGATGTTGAACCCATCGCGCTAGCGAACGTTCGTCATGGTCGGAAGCTTTCGGCGTGGGGACGTCGCCTCGTTCTTGGGTGAACGTGGCTAAATCGTTCAGCCGTTGTTCCCAGTCCTCCGTACGGGGTTTCCATTGCCAACCAGGGATCCCTTCGAGTCGGGCTGCTGCGTATGCGCACATGGTGAGTTTGCGTTGGCATTGGTGGTGCACCCATTCGGCGAGGTGAGACTCTGCCGCGCCGGCGACGTCTGATCGGCGTTTCGGCATCGGGCCTTCAATGCTCTGGAATTGTTGCAGCTCATGGAGTCGGCTGACCCAGTTTCCGTAGCGGGTGGGAGGGGCTGAGTTGCCGGGTAGGACGTCGAGTTCGAGGAGATAGATCTGTGTCGAAATTTTCCCGTAGTGATTGTTCTCGCGGGGGGTTACCGTCAGCCAGGTGGCGGTCGCGTGGTTTTGCTGATCCATGACATGTCCGATCTGGATCGCGGAGTAGCGATTCCAGTGGATTCATGCGCGGGCACGCCGAAAAGCTTGAGGTGAGACCGGATTGGGCCGTTACTGAAGGGCCTAACGACGTAACGTGACGTTGGATCGAAGTCGCGCTGCCCAACCGGGCGTCTCAATTTCGTTTTCTATTCCCTACTTCGGGAATCTATTGAGCGGCGGGGGCCGTGAAAGACGGGTGGGCACATGGGGGGCGTGAACCTGACATGCAACGATCGAGTATCGGATCAGGCGGGGAATCGGCCGAGGGTGTTGGCCGACGGCCTGACGTTGCTCGTAGCAAGACGCAAAACCCCCATCGAGCAGGCAGTTCTCCTGATGCGGTCGACTCAGGAAGAGTTTGACGGTTACGACGCGATCATCGTTCTGGTTGGGCCGCAGCGATGGCATCCCTCGAAACGAACTCCGTTTGTGGCGTCGCTTCGCGCGCTCGGCGCGCGAGTTGGGTTGACCGTCGACGTTTACCCGGTGCGTCCCACCGACACCACCCGAGGACCGATAGGCGATGAGGGAATCAGAATTTGGCTCCGAAACGGAATCTCGCTACTCAAACCAGCTGATCTGTGATTCCGATCTCACCGCCATGTCGATCGCAGGGCGGTTCGTTCTCTGATGTGTTTCACGCATTAATTCCAGGAATGGAGTTCTAGGTCACGTGGGCCATATGGGCCCGTGCGATGAGAATGTCTTCGAGCCGCATGATGATTTCTCCCCGCAGCATTTTCATCAGTCGGTAATAACTGCTGCCAGTGAGGGCGGCGTAGCGCTGAGCCTTCGAAGCGGAACCCGCGCCCCGATGTCCCCGAGCCACGAACACGTCACGGATGAATGCTGCTTGCTCTTCGGTGGGTTGCCATTTTTTCAGTTGAGCCCGGAGGGTCAGACAATACTCATGCTGTGCTTTGGCGGCGAGCAATTCCGCTCGTGTTCGAGCGGTCGCCCGTAGCTGCGTGACGGCATCCTGTTCTGTCCAGCCGGACTCCGCCGAGAGATCCCTCGGCTTCCACTCGGGCTATTTTTTATGAGCGAATTCGGATGACTTCACGAGGAATAAGCGGGGCTCAAATCGAGACTCCGACACGACAATCTCCTTCTATTCATTGGTCTCGAAAACAAATTGTTGCCGTAATTGGGACAATTCTACCGGTTCGGCGATCGCGCCGTACACGTACTTTTTCATGATCAAGAAGAAACAGCCCAACATGGTTTTGTCCAGTGAAGAACTGAAGATCGATAGCGTCCGCTGGATCGATTCCGCAGGTACCGTCCAGCAACGCGCAGCCGGTCCGGTGCTCTTCGACGTGGGCATTGTCGATGGTCGCCCGGTGCGTAAACCGGGTCGTTACCGGGGGCAGAAGAATTATCCGGGGAAGCATTGGTTCGCTTCTTCAGGCCTTCATGTCCCGTTCGAGTCGATGCTGGAGCGGTCTGCGCTGATGCGCATTGACTTCGCTTTAGATGTTGTCGCGATCGCCGCGCAACCCGTACGAATTTCTTTCGCCGACGGCGGTTCCGCTGTTCCCGATTTCCTTGCTCAACATCGCGACGGAACGCAAACCGTTTTCGAGGTGAAGGTCGCCCGAGCGTTGACAGCGGAGAAGGTAGCAAAGTTTGACCGGTCGAAGCAGGTGTGCAATCTGATCGGCTGGGGCTTTGAAATCCTCACCGAATGTGAAGTCGTGATGATGGACAACCTGGAACTTCTCGCTGGCTTCCGGAACCCGTTGTATTTCCCAGTTCGAGAGGTGCGCGAACGAATTTTGAGCGCCGCTCGAACTTTGGTGACGCTGCGAGAGGGCGCTATCGCGTCGGGATTACCGATCCGAGACGGATATGCCGCCGTGTACCACCTCGCATGGAATCGAGAGGTTGGGCTGGATCTGACGGTTCCGATCTCCAACAACAGCATTATTGCTGCGTAAACACCATTGATCCGTTCCCAAAAACTAGGCGCAAGGAAAAACATCATGCTTACGATAAATCGCACCGACATCATCGAATTTTACGACGGAACGAAACACCGGCTTGTGGACCGAGACGGAAACTACGGAACGTTACAAAATCTTGCGACGGGCCTCAACAAGGTTCATCATTTCGCGGAGATAAAGCTTTCCTCCGCAGATCGTGACCCCCGCATCAAGTCTTGCGACCCCCGGGCATTGGACCGCATCTCAGCCGAGCATCTAGCCGAGGTGCGGATGTGGGTAACCCAGTTGAATGAAATTCTCACGGGGATCAACCCGCAACGCCGTCAGCCGGGTGCCGCGTTCGATTTGGCATCGACGAGCCAAAACGATCGTGTCCGCGCCAAAGTCGACGAACTCAACGCGACAGGCTTCAAAGTGTCGCGCTCGTCGGTCTATGACAAACTTCGCACCTACCGCCGTTCGGACCGGCTGGGTTAATTGATGCTCGCAAAGACCGCCGGGCGACCGCGTACGGCAATCTCAACGCTGACCTGGTCGAAGTCATCCAGCACGTGATCGCCAGCCGAGTAAACAAGCCCACCGTTTCGACCCGCACGATCATCGAATTGGTGAGCAAGGAAATATTGAAAATGGATGCCGGTTGTCGGCCAAAAATTCCGTCCGAGGCGACGATGTACCGGGCGTTGAAGAAACTCGCTCACGGGAAGAATCTCGGTGCAACCGCTGCGACGCGCCGCTCCGCTGAGGTGTCAACGAAGGATACATTTCGTCGTCGCCGGCAAATTCTGCCCGGCGTTGAAATTCAGGTCGACTCGACGCCGGCGGATATCTTCGTCAGGACCCCGAATGGCGAATGCGTTCGGCCGATTCTCACGATCATGGTCGACGTCGCCACCCGTTCCATCATCGCATCATCTTTTCGCATTGACGGGGCCAAAGGGTACGACCATGTGCTCCTGCTCGGGCAGGCCCTTGTCCCCTACGCGAACAAGCCGGATCGTGCCACAACCCGGACCCTTGCAAGTTTTGGAAATCCTGATCTGGCGTTGCTCTCACCTGAAGCGAAGTACCGCGCCGAATGCGCTCGCCCGATGATCAGCCCGCGCCGGATCCACATGGACAACGGGAAAGATTTTCTCTCGGAGGTGTTCCACTCTGCCTGCGCGAAATTCGGAATCGACATCTCCCTCGCGCCCATCGCGAACGGTTCGGCGAAGGGAGTGGTGGAACGCACATTCAAATCGATCAACTCACTGCTCTTGAGCACACTGCCCGGCTACTTGGCAAACACGCCATCGAACCGAGGGCTGAAGCCGAATGAGGAGAACCTGCTCGGTCTTTCTGCTCTGACCGAACTTTTCGACGACTGGATTGCCAACGTGTGGCAGAACCGCCCGCACGAATCCCTGTCCGATTTTCACGAGCCAAGCATTAAATACAGTCCCAACGAGTGGTACGCGATGGCATCGGATTACTCCGCCCCATTACCGGTGGCCCTCACCGTGACGGACTACATCGAGTTGCTCCCATTGAGATTTCGGACGATCACCAACGAAGGGATCCGGTTGGGGAATCGGTTTTTCAATTCCGCAGAGCTGCTTCCGTATCGAGACACCCTTTCGGGAGACCTGACCAACAAAAACCAGTGGGAAGTTCATTTCAACCCGTACGACTTCGGGCAGGTTTGGGTCCGGGTCTCGTCCGGGGAGTGGATCGAATGCCCCTGGCGTGATCGAGGCGTCCTGAACACACCACATGCCGTTGACATTCTCCGTGCGGGTAAAAATCGGTCGGAGCTGAAAAGTGAACGAGCAGAGCAGGCGCGGGAAAGCGCCGCGTTGACAGGCATGCCCATGCCGGGCGGCAGCGCCCTAAAGGCTCTCGAGGCACCCTCACTGATCGACATCGTGTTGGAAGATGACGACTTTTTCGACATCGAAAACTAAATCCCCACCACTGCACGTTTGCCCCTCCCTCCTACGTTCGATCCTTGGAAAGGTCACCCCATGTATTTCACCGACACTCGCCCCAAGCCCATGACTAACCGACGTGACCTTCACGACATCCTCAGCAGCACAATTCGCCGACCGGAAACTTTAACCGTGGGTGAATACGCTCAACTCTCCGAGACAGCCCGCGCAGCCTACGATGCGATCCGGGTCCGTTACGCGTCCGGCGGGCTCGTTATCCGAACCCCTCAAACCCGCACCGCTGTATCCCGCGTCGACAATCTGATGGATGAAAACAGCGGACGCATCGGGACCCAATCAGGTCTCCTCATCTCCGGTGCTGCTGGGTTCGGGAAAACGACCCTCCTGAAGTCGGTGATGCGCGCCACGAATCTCGAATACGACAAATATCGTCCCGACGCCTTCGCGGACGGGTTCACCCCCATCGCCTACATTGAAGCCCCCGCCGACGGCAGGCCAAAAAATCTGCTACAGCACGCGTGCCTCTTTTACGGCATCCTCATCGCCCGCACCGAAACCCTTTCCTCCATTCAGGCGCGGTTGGTCGACACCATGAACGCCGCCGACACACGGCTTCTCGTCGTTGATGAAATGCACAACCTGAGCGCGTCCACCACGGCCAACGGCGACACGATCGACATTTTGCGCAGCATCCACAACCAGGTGCCAGCAACTTTCATCTACGCCGGATTGAACCTGATTGGCGGCAAACTCCTCAGCGGGCCCAAAGGCGCGCAGATCACTGCGCGAAGCTCCGCGCTACAGATGACCCACTACGCCATGCGAAAACCAGAGCTGCGGAAAGAATGGCACGCCCTCATCGGCTCCTTCGAGAAGGCGCTGCCAATCGTCGGGCACGAACCCGGTCAGCTCGCCGCTCACGCAGACCGAATCGCTGATCTCTGCTCCGGGTCCTTGGGGAAATTGAGCGAACTCCTCACCGGCGTGGCCATTCAACGAATCAGATCCACCGATAGCAACGAGACCATCACGATGAACCACCTCGAGAGCCGTGCCGGCTTTGCTGCCGCAGCATAACCTCCGCAATCTGAAAGAGACCACACCATGAGCACTCTCGACCTTCACACTATCCCCTACCTATTCCCGCTCCGTCCCGGTCACCGGGAGCTTCTGGAGAGCTTCAGCGGAAGGATCCAAACCAAGAACTTCGAAACCGCACAGCACCGCGCTCAACTTGTTGCCGCGATGACCTCGAATTCACCCGAGCTGACGAAAACTGAGGCATGGCACCGCATCCTCGAGATGCGCCTCGGTCGCTCCCTCACCCTCCAAGTGGAATCCGAAACGGTAAAGCACGCAGACGGCACGGACTGTGGCAGCTGTGCTTCCCGCATCGGAGCCCGCTACCTGTGCCGACTCTGCGCCCAGGGCACCACCATCGAACAGCCACCCCACACCGACGACTTCGTTTGTCTGCGCCACCAAATATTCGTCGGCCCGGGCACCACACCCCGAACACAATCCACCGCCACCGCTGACGAAATGAAGGCCGAACTCCTCGCCCGGAAACTACGCAGCGCAGGACGGCTGGACGCAGCTTTATACACAACCCTGAGGGACGTTTTCAACGCAGGGAGCCAGGCGAGTAAATCAACCAAACTCACCCACCGTCTAATGCTTCCCGCGCTCGTTCAACTCGCGGCGACAATCACCAGCACCGACTTTCGCAGCAAGTTTTTCGACCCGAACACCCCCTTCGCCGGCTCGTACGAGTACTTGGCGGGAGTCTTACCGCAACTGCCCTCGATCAATCCAGTCGCCCTGCAGACGAGCCTCTGGCTTCGATACCGACCGGTCTTCCTCACGATTCGTGACACCATCAACGACCGCGCCGTCCATACCGTCAACGCGTCCCACGAACTGCCCGGTCCAACGGAAGGAAGGTTTCAGCTTACGAAGGCGTCGAAACTAGAACCATTCGGGACTGCTGTCGGTTTGGTTGACACCTGACTTGCTGGAATTAGGTTCTGGCAGTGGAAGGATCAACACCATGACCCGAAAGACTTACCCGCTTGAGTTCAAGCTTGATGCCGTCGCGTTGGCCCGGGAGAACGGGGCCCATCTGGCGCAAGTCGCGAGAGATCTCGGGGTGGCGAAAACGACGCTGTTGAACTGGGTCCGGAAAGCCGAAAAAGGTGACAGTCCTCGGCCTAGCCTGAGCCAGGCCGACATGTCGGAGCTGCGGGAGCTGCGTCGACGCAACAAGCTGTTAGAGCAAGAAGCGGAAGTCATGCGGCGGGCGGTGGGATACCTCTCTCGGGAGATCAACCCAAAATGATGTACCCGCTGGTCCGTGACCTTGCCGCGAAAGACGCCCGCATTCGGGTGC
>JACMOZ010000046.1 GCA_014377785.1 Aeromicrobium sp. | reverse complement strand
GCTGCCATCGCGATCTCGTGATGGAGGAAGTTTGGCGAGCAGATTGAGACAACGTCGACGTCCGGGTGCTCGAGAATTGCTCGGTAGTCGGAACTTGTCTCGGCGTAGCCGAGGACGTCGAGGGCGTACTGTCGTGCGGACCCGTCGGGATCGGCAGCCACGACCAGCTTCGCCCGCACGCCGAGGTCGGGGTAGTGGTATGCCGTCTCGAGGTATGCGTGCGAGTGGAGGCGGCCCATCCAGCCCACCGAAACCAACCCCACGCCGAGCGTCTTTGCCCCGCCGTTCATACTTTTCTCCTCTGCTTTTCGACCTGCAAAATGAGCATAGTCAGGTGATGACAGAATGTCAGAACAAATATGCTGTACTGTGTGGTTTTGGGGCTTATGATCGGTCATATTCCCACGTGCGATCGACTGCGCAGTTATCGCATATCTACTCAACGAAGAGAAAAGACACAGCAATGTTTTCACGGAAGATCGCAGGTGCGGCCCTCGCCGCAGCAGCACTCGCCCTCGTCATGACAGGATGCTCGAGCCCCAGTGCCGCCCCTGACAGCGGCAACGCCGCCGAAGGCGCCAACTCTGACATCAAGATTTGCGTCTACACCCATGGCGACGGCGGCACGTTCTGGGCGGTTGCGCAGAAAGGCGCCGAGGATGCTGCTGCATCCCTCGGTGTGACCCTCGACTACCAGGGCTCGACCAACGACTCAGCGAAGCAGGCATCGACGATTGATGCCGGCGTGACGGGCGGCTGCGACGGAATCGCCGCCTCTGCCCCTGACCCGGGAGCCATTACTGACGCAATGCTTGCCGCTGCGGATGCAGGGATCCCGACGGTGACGGTGAACTCGGGTTCGGCCGTGTTCAAGGATCTCGGCGCATTCACGCACGTCGGCCAGGATGAGATCGTCGCCGGCCGCGAGGCAGGGCTCAAGTTCAACGATCTGGGTGCCACCAAGATCCTGTGCCCCATTCAGGAAGCTGCCAACTCCGGCCTTACTGACCGATGTGCAGGTGCCGCCGAGACGTTCGGCGGCGAAGTGGTCCAATTCAACGTGGACGGCGCCCTGGCTGACCTCACCGGTGCGGAGGCCAAGATCCGCTCAGCGCTTCAGGCCGACGGTTCCATCGACGGCGTCTTCGCGCTGAACTCCGATGTGGCCACCGGCGCGGTCATCCCCGCCGTCGCCGCGGTCAACCCCGACATCATCGTGGGCACGGTCGACCTGTCGTCGGACGCGCTGACCGCGATCTCCGACGGAACGCTCGCCTTCGCCATCGACCAGCAGCAGTACGCGCAGGGCTACCTCGCCGTTGAACTGCTCTACCTGGCTGTCAAGGACGCGATCAAGCTCGGCGGTGGCCAGCCCATGTACACGGGTCCCGCATTCGTGACCAAGGACAACGTGGAGGCAGTCCGCGCTTCGGTCGAGGCCGGCACGCGCTAACCATCTCACTGGGGCGGCGCGATGGTCATCGCGCCGCCCCACTTTTCGGCGAAGGCGAACCCATGACTTTCCTCACGAACACCAGCAACATCGACATCGACGAGCGCGTCGCGCGCACGCCCTGGTACGTCAAAATCTTCCGCCGACCCGAGTTTGGCGCGCTGCTCGGCGCGGTCGTGATCTTCGCGGTATTCACCGCTGCCGACACGACGGGCCAGTTCGCCTCTCTCGGCGGTGCCGCAGGGTGGACCGACTTCGCGGCCCCTGTCGGCATTGTGGCGGTGTTCGTGGCACTGCTGATGATCGGCGGTGAGTTCGATCTGTCAGCCGGCGTCATGGTGGGCACGTCCGGATTGTTCGCCGGTCTGCTCATCACTCAGCTCGCGATACCCGTGTGGCTTGCCATCCTGGCCACTCTGCTCATGGCGGCGTTGGTTGGATTCATCAACGGACTGCTGGTCGTTCGCACCGCCTTGCCGTCGTTCATCGTCACACTGGGCTCATTCTTCGTCCTCAAAGGTGCCAACCTGGCCATCACGAAGGGCCTGACGGGCACGGTGCGCGTCTCGGGCGTTGACCAGGGCGACGGATTCGACTCTGCGCGTGCACTGTTCTCTACGACGTTCAGCGTCGCGGGTGCCGAGTTTCAGGTCTCTGTGATCTGGTGGATCGTGCTCACCATCCTCGCGACGATACTCCTGACCCGCACGGTCTTCGGTAACTGGATCTTCGCGTCGGGCGGCGATGCAAACGCCGCGCGCAACGCCGGCGTGCCGGTGGACCGCACGAAAATCACCCTGTTCGTCATGACCTCGGTCGCAGCGGCGCTCGTGGGCATCATGTTCCTTCTCCGGCTGCGGGGAATGCAGGCGGGCCAGGGTGTCGGCCAGGAGTTCTACTACATCATTGCGGCGGCCGTCGGTGGCTGCCTGCTGACCGGTGGAGCCGGCTCGGCGATCGGAGCCTCGGTCGGAGCGCTCATCATGGGCTTCGCTGCGGTAGGCATTCCCTACGCGTTGTGGGATCAGGACTGGGTTTCCACATTCCTCGGCGTCATCCTGTTCGGCGCCGTCCTCATCAACATCACCATCTCGCGTCGCGCCCAAGGGGGTAAAAAATAATGAGCAACATCGACCAGACACCGGATGCTCCGGTCCCCGCCTCGGGCGCTCCGGCCGCTCTCGAGCTTGAGAACGTCGGAAAGGCGTTCGGCAGCGTCATCGCCCTGCGCGAGATCAGCCTGCGCGTCGATCCCGGCTCTGTCACCTGCGTGCTGGGTGACAACGGTGCGGGCAAGTCGACCCTGATCAAGATCCTGAGTGGCGTGCACAAGCCGAGCTCAGGGATTTTCAGCGTCCAGGGATCGCCCGTGGAGTTCTCCTCGCCCCGCGAAGCACTCACGCGCGGTATCGCCACCGTCTTCCAGGATCTGGCAACTGTGCCCCTCATGTCGATCTGGCGGAACTTTTTCCTGGGTAACGAGCCGGTAAGAGGTCCCAAGGCGTTCGGCTTCCTTTCCACTAAGCAAGCGCGGGAGACGACCAAGCAGGAACTCATGAAGATGGGTATCGACCTGCGGGACACGGACCAGCCCATCGGCACGCTCTCCGGTGGGGAACGCCAGGCCGTTGCCATCGCGCGCGCGGTGCACTTCGGCGCCAAGGTACTCATCCTCGACGAGCCGACGAGTGCCCTTGGTGTTCGTCAATCGGGTGTGGTGCTCAAGTACATCCTCGCGGCGCGCGATCGCGGCGTCGCCGTCGTGTTCATCACCCACAATCCGCATCACGCATTCCTTGTGGGGGACCGGTTCTACATGCTCAACCGAGGGCGGATGATCGCCGAGTTCCAGCGCGGAAACGTCGAACTGGAGGACCTCATTCAGTCCATGGCAGGAGGGGCGGAACTCGAGAGCCTTGCCCACGAGATCTCCGCGATTCGACACTAAACTCACACGCGACGAGGCCCGGCAGTTTCACCGGCGGGTCTCGTCCTGTATCAGGACGGACACTGCGAATCCGTACGTCCCTTCTCAAGGGTGCTAGATGGACGAAACTGCGACACCCTTGCCCGTGCGGCTGGATTCGAGTGCCGCGCCGACGACGTTCATCATCTGGG
>JACMOZ010000407.1 GCA_014377785.1 Aeromicrobium sp. | reverse complement strand
GTTGAGCGGATCAAGACCGACGAGGCGTTCCGCAACGAGGTAGCGGGGGCACCCGACGCCGAGGCGCGCTACGCACTCATCAATGCGGCGGGCTTTGACGTCACAGCCGCTGACAAAGATGTCATCGTGAGCGGACTTGAGGCCGCTCAGGGCGAACTCAGCGACGCCCAACTAGAAGGAGCCGCTGGTGGTTTCAATTTCGGGATTCAAGGCCCCGGCGGAATTGGCATCGGCATCGGCTGGTAACGAACCCTAAAGGCAGTGCTGCCGCCCGCCCGCCAGAGATATGCGGGCGGGCGGTGGCACCGACCAAAGTCAACTCAATGGAGCGAAGATCATGACTGCGACGAAACCCGAGGTGGCGCTCAAGCTGCGCGAGGAGGTCTTCGCTCAGCGCTCTAATCGCAGCGGCAATGATGAGCCGCTTCGTGTTGATCGGCCTCGGTCATGGATTTTGTTGTCTGCTCTCGGAGTGATCGCGGTCTCCCTTCTGATCTTCGGCTTCGTCGGGCAATTGCCGCAGAAGGTTGCTGCGACTGGCGTTCTGGAGCGGGTCGGCGATGTGACGGTTCAGAGCGTGGCCGAAGGTCAGGTGCGGACGTTGCATGTCGTGGAGGGCGAAAACGTCGATGTCGGAGATCCGATTGTTGACCTGGTCGGAACGGACGGACACGTCAACACTGTCGCGTCAACGTTCTCAGGGCGGATAGCACAACTGTTTGCGTCGCCCGGGAAGGTCGTTTTCGTGGGCAACGACCTCTTCGCCATGATCCGATCCGACGTTCCCGATTCGGGCGATTTGTTCGCTTACGCGTTCCTGACAGCAAGCGACGTCAACAAGGTCGTTCCCGGTATGGTCGTCGACGTCGGCCCGCTCGGCACATCGAAATACGGCGTCATAGTCGGTACAGTCGACACCGTCAGCGATTCCCCGTCGTCGAGTGCGAATGTAGGGCGGCTGCTTCGGAATTCGTCGCTAGCCGATCAATTCGTTCTAACCACTCAGTTTTTTGTTGCTCGCATTCGGCTCGAACCCGACGCGAATAATCCTGACAATCCCTCGGGCGTGAAGTGGACGAACAGCAACGGACCGCCAACCAGGCTGCTGGCTGACACTGTCGTCTCCGTGCAGATCCAACAGGGCACAGTGCGCCCCATCGACCTTGTGTTCGGAAACTAGATGTCTGTGACCGGCACGATGCCTAGCAAACCGAACCGGTCCGGCCGGGTTCGCACCCCTACTGTGCTGCAGATGGAGGGCACCGAATGTGGTGCCGCTTCGCTCGGGATGATCCTCGCGCACTACGGGCGATGGGTTCCCCTTGAAGAGCTGCGTGTGGACTGTGGCGTCTCGCGAGACGGTGCCACTGCCGGGGGGATTGTGCGTGCCGCGCGCGGCTACGGACTGACCGCGAAGGGGTACCGGCTAGATGCAGACAAGGTGAAAGAACTAAGCCAGCCGTCGATCATCTACTGGAACATGAACCACTTTCTCGTTCTTGAGGGCGCAAGAGACGGCGAAATCTTTCTGAATGACCCCGCACAGGGCCCCCGCACCGTCACTGAATCGGAGTTCGACAGCTCCTTCACCGGGCTCGTTCTCCAACTCGAACCGGGCCCGGACTTTGAACGCGGTGGTGAGCCGCCGAACCGACTGCGTAATCTCCGCAGCCGCTTGGCCGGAGTGCGCCGTGGACTGGTGATGGTGATGCTCGCCAGTTTGCTTCTGCTAATTCCTGGAACAGCGACCGCTGCGTTCACTGCGGTTTTCGTGAACAACATTCTTGGCGCAGAAGATCAGTGGATCTGGGGTCTGCTCGCGTTGATGGGCGCCGTAGCGCTCATGACTGCAGGATTCACCGCGCTATTGCAAAGTCAGTTGCTCCGCATCGAGACGCACATCGCAGTGACCACATCCACTCAGTTTCTTCGGCACGTTCTGAGGCTACCGATCGTCTTTTTCGATCAACGTCAGGCGGGCGATATCGCCACCCGCATCGGCCTCAACGACAAGGTCGCTCAGCTGTTATCTAGAAGTCTCGCCACGGCCGCGGTCAGTGCAGTTGCTGCCCTGTTTTACGCGTTCGTACTTGTACGACTCGATGTATATTTGGCGTTGATCACAATTGGTGTGGCGTTGCTAAACATCTTGGCCCTTCGAGCGGTTGCCCGATCGCGCCGAGACTCGAACGCGAAGCTGCAAAAAGATCGTGGCCAATTTGTCACGGAAACGTATAACGGCATCCAGATGATCGAGACGATCAAAGCCACCGGGCGCGAAAGCGATTTCTTCGCCCGCTGGGCGAGCTCGCTGGCCAAACTGATCAGCGGAGAGCAGTCCGTTGCTCGCCCCGGCCTCGTCATCGCAGCTGTACCCCCCGTGCTGACCCTCGTGAACACCGCGTTCATTCTGCTCCTTGGTAGCCAGCTGGTGATGGATGGCAGTATCACCATCGGCGTGCTTCTTGCTTTTCAAGTACTCGTCACTAGTTTCTTGTCGCCTATCGCTCAACTCAGCAACATCGGTGGAACCGCCCAGACGGCTATCGCCGATGTCGCCCGGCTCGCCGACGTAGAGAGATATCCCGAAGCTCTCGAATTCAGTGCCGTGCCGAAGGTGGGCGCTCGATCGTTGTCGGGTGAGCTCGAATTAGCCGGAGTGACGTACGGATATGCGCCGCACTCCCCGCCACTCATCGAAGATTTCTGGCTGAAGCTCGCTCCTGGCGCACGCGTAGCGCTAGTAGGTCGTTCAGGAAGTGGAAAGTCCACGGTTGCCCGGTTGATCACAGGGCGGCAAGAACCGTGGGCTGGTGAGGTGCGTTTTGATGGCCGTTCCCGCCCCGAATTTCCGCGACGGATGCTCGCGGCCTCCATCGGTTTCGTTGACCAGGAGATCGTGCTATTCGCGGGCAGCGTGCGTGACAATCTCACGCTATGGGATGACACGGTCGACGATCGGGTGCTGATCACCGCACTCAAAGATGCTCAGCTTTACGACGACATCATGGGCCGCCCCGGGGGGCTTGAAAGTTCTCTGTCTGAAGGCGGGAGCGACCTCAGCGGTGGCCAACGCCAGCGACTGGAAATTGCGCGGGCGCTCGTGGGCGACCCGGCGATACTCGTGCTCGATGAAGCGACGAGCGCTCTCGACTCGGAAACCGAACGACTCATCGATGCGGCGCTGAGACGACGCGGCTGCACATGCGTCATCTCAGCTCACCGGCTAAGCACAATTCGTGACGCGGAGGAAATCATCGTGATGAACGCGGGAAAGATCATTGAACGAGGAACGCACCTCGAACTCATGTTCCGCGAGGGCGCCTACGCGTCACTGGTGACAGAAGCATGAGCACCACGCTTCCCACCCGATCGGTGGTGCTGACACCTGGACTGTTCTGGCGAGTCGAAGACGGCGACGTCGATGTCTTTCTCGGACCACGCGAACTGGTCCAGGACCGACTACTACCATTGGCATCACTGCAACCTGGTTCCTTAGTTGGCGGTCTCCCGCTCACAGCATCCGGTCGAACGCAAATCGGCATGGCCTCGCTTGGCGCTTCTCTCCGCCCAATTTCTGTCTCCACCGCGGCCGGGTTGCCCGATGCGGCTGCTGCCCTGGCACCATGGCTCGGCGGTCTGCTCAGCACCGGACACACCAAGCCTCCACCTCGGGTTTTCGTACCAATCCGTTCGGGTCAGATCGTGACACTCGGCGCCGAGACAACCCTCAGATCAACCGACAAACTGACAATCCTTACCGTGCTATCGGGCCGGGTCTCGCGGCACGGTGATGCCAGATCCACCATCGACGCGGGCAGCGCAACTCTGATCGGTGTGGATGACTGGGTCACGACGGTCGATGGAGCGGTCCTCGAATCACAAGACCTCGCCGTGATGCTTTCTGAGTCCGCCGGCTGGACCCTCCTGCTAAGCCTCGTGACCCGTGCGCTGAATGAGGCCGAGGGGCGAGTGTTCGCGGCACGCGCGATCGAAGAGTCACGCCAGGAAAAGAGACAGCACCTCGATGATCGGGGGGCGGAGCTTCCGGATCGCTTGTTAGCCGCGCTCCTAAGCAACGACAAAGACACCGATTTTGCCGAAAAGCGACGCGGCGAAACCGATGCAACGTTCGCAGCAGCAGTGCTTGTCGCCCGGGTGAGTGGCATCGAACTGGTAATGCCCGCAGTTACCACACAGTCGTCGCGCACCGACATCTTGCAGGTGATCGCTCACGCTTCACGTATCCGCGTGCGATCGGTTCGCTTGGATGGTGAATGGTGGAAGAACAGCCCCGAGCCGATGGTCGGGCAACTCGCCGACAACCATCGACCCGTCGCACTGATCCCGCGCCGCGGAGGAGTCGACGTACGCGACCCTTCTGACGGCACCATTATTCGAATGAGCAAAGCAACTACCGCGCTGATAACACCTCGCGCTGAGATCTTCTACCGGTCGCTACCCGAACACTCGCTGACCGCGAAAGACGTCACCAAATTCGCAGCTCGTGGAACGTTCGGCTCTCTCACCTGGATCACTCTCACCGGAGTCGCCGTCGCAATAATTGGTCTACTAGTGCCGATACTCACCGGTATCATCCTCGGCACACTCGTGCCACAAGGCGACTCCACCCTGATCGCGGACCTCTGCCTCATTCTGCTCGCCGCCGCAGCGGCCAGCGGCCTACTCACGGTAAGTCAGAACCTCATACTCTTGCGACTTCAAGGGCACCTGGACGGAGTGCTCCAAGCGGCCGTGTGGGATCGACTCATCTCGTTGCCAGGATCGTTCTTCCGCAATCGCACGGTCGGCTCGCTGGTGACCTCGATCCTCTCGGTCAGTGCAGCAAGAGAGGTACTCGCAGCTTCGGGCGTGCAGACAATCTTCGCCGTCATCGTAGGTCTGGCCAACATGGCGCTGATCTTCTACTTCAGTATCGCTCTGGGCCTAATGACACTCGTGGTAGTCGCGATTGCGATCGCAGTCGCAGGTGTGGCGAACTCGAGCCAAGTGCGGCGTCAACGTACCGCGTTCAGCGCATCGCAAGAGCTGAACGCCAAGACCTACGAACTCGTGCGCGGCGTGGCAAAACTCCGTGCCGCAGGTGCTGAGGACCGAGCATTCGCGCACTGGGCTCCCACCTTCGCCGCCCAGCGGCGAGCAACCTTCCGGGCTCGTGTCGCGCAAAACGGTCTAACCGTCTTCAACGCGGCCCTCGTTCTCGGCGGCACTATCGCACTGTTTCTGATCTCCAGCCAAGTCGTTCATATCCAAACAGCAGCGTTCCTAATCGTCTACACCGCTTTCGCCCAGGTGCTCGGCGCAGTCGTGGCGGTCTCCAACACCGTGGCAACCGTCGTGACGGTCGTGCCATACCTGGAAAGCCTCTCTCCCGTAATTCGAACCGAACCCGAAGTCAGCGCCGACAAACTCGACGCAGGAGAGCTTGTCGGCGAGATCGAACTCAACCAAGTCACATTCCGCTACAACCCAGACGGACCAGCTATTTTGCAAGGCGTCACCTTTCATGCCGCCCCCGGTGAATTCATCGCTGTCGTCGGACCGAGCGGCTCGGGAAAATCAACACTGTTGAGACTTCTCCTTGGTTTTGAACAGCCCGAAACAGGTTCCGTACTCTACGACGGCCGTGACCTCGTCACCCTCGACGTCGGTTCCGTGCGCCGCCAATGCGGAGTCGTTTTGCAAGACGGCGCACTATTCGCCGGCGACCTCGCCTCTAACATCGCGGGCTCCGGCGCCTATAGTCACGACGAGATCTTGGCTGCCGCGCACCTTGCAGGACTCGACGAAGACATCGCCTCGATGCCATTAGGACTCAGCACCATCGTGAGCGAGGGCGCCGCTACGCTCTCCGGCGGTCAACGACAGCGGCTGATGATCGCCAGGGCCATGATCAGCCGCCCGCGTATTCTGTTCTTCGACGAAGCGACAAGTGCTCTCGATAACAGAACGCAGGAAGTCGTCACTCGCAGCACGCGCACGCTAAACGCAACGCGCATCGTTATCGCGCACCGGCTAAGTACTGTGAAAGACGCGGACCGGATCATTGTCATCGACGCGGGTCGCATCGTTCAAAACGGCACCTACCCTAAACTACTAGCCGAAGACGGGATGTTTCGAACACTCGCCGCACGTCAACGAGCGTGAGTACTGTCAGCCCCCCTCGTTCTCCAAGCGAGCACCAGTAACTAGCGCTATCGCGCGTCCAATGGGCTGACTGTGGCTTTGAAGCGCCCCAGGTTTTCTGCCGCTCCTATGCGGGTCGCGGGTCTCGGTTGAGAGCCGCGTAGTGGGGTTGCTCGAACTCGGCTGGTGAGACCCAGCCGAGGCTCGAGTGAAGCCTACGGTTGTTGAACCAATCGACCCAGCCGGCGGTCGCATATTCGACGTCTGCGATGGTTTTGAACGGCCCGTCGTGGAAGACGGTGGTGCGGATGCATTCGGCTTTGTAGAGCCCGTTAATACTCTCCATGAGCGCGTTATCGTAGGCGTCGCCGACGGACCCGATCGAGGGTGCAATGCCATCGAGGGCGAGTTTGTCGGTGTATGCCAACGAAATATATTGCGATCCAGCGTCCGAATGTGCCCGCAGCTGCTGGGGCTGGATCGGGTGGCCTTGGCGGCCGCGTTCCGACAGACTCATCCGCAGCGGGATCATCACCAGTTCGACATGTTTGCTGGTCTGCGCATGCCATCCGACGATGCGTTACGAATAGACGTCGACGATGAACGCGACGTAAACCCACCCAGCCCAGGTTCGTTAGTACGTAAAGTCCATCACCCAGGTGTGATCCGGGCGCGGGGCGGTGAAGTCCCTGTTCAGAAGGTCTCCGCCGCGGATCCCATCTTTGGCGGGGATCGTGGTGCGGATACCTTTGTCGCGGCGGATGCCCAACAACCTGAGAGTGCACATGGCGCGATCGATCGAGCCCCTCGACGCGTCGGGGATCGTGGTGCGCCGGATCAGCGCGGTCATCTTCCGCCGACCATAGAGACCCTCCGGCGTGAGCTTGCGCACCTGGCGCCCAGCGAGTTCGACAGTGGTCCACGCGGCCTCGCGGACCACGTTGAATATTGGCTTCTGAGGGGACCAGGGGCGGTAGGTGCGCGCGGCGATCTGGCAGTCCTGCTCTCGCAGGACCCGGCAGATCGACTCGACCGCGTGCCCCTCGGATCTCATCGTGTCGATGAAACCCATCATCAACGGTTTCGGGGGTCGAGTTCCCCCACGAAGAAACTCGTCGCCGTCCGCAGGACCGCGACATCCTCACGCAGGCGTGTGTTTTCCGCCTTCAACCGCTTGATTTCGGCATGGTCGACGGAGGTCACCCCGTCGCGGGTTCCGTCGTCGATATCGGCTTGCAGCACCCACCGGCGCACGGCTTCGTGCCCGACACCGATCTGGCGGGCCACGGCCGCTGACGCGGCCGTCAACGACGGGTACTCGGACCGGTGCTCACGCACCAGCCGCACCGCCCGATCATGGAGGGCAGGATCGATCTTCTTTGGCATGATCTGCATCCTTACAACTCAAAAAATGCGGCATCAAACCTGGAGCGCTTCACTTTCTGATTCTTTTGGCGGTGTTCTTTCGATTTGAAATGGCGGTGTCGACCGTCCCGCAGCAGGAACCTTCACTGGGACGGCCAGAGCGATCTTTCCCGGGGGCACTCTCCCTGGTTGAGCGTGCAGAGGCTGTGCCGTTTCGCACGAGTCAGAGGATCCCGGTCGCTGGGTCGGAGTCAGTTGGCCCTTCGAAGTCCCCGGAGGAACTGCGCGTCTCGCTCGTAGTCGGCGGCCTCGTCTCGGAGGTAGGGCT
>JACMOZ010000045.1 GCA_014377785.1 Aeromicrobium sp. | reverse complement strand
CGTGAGGCGATGTAGACCCGGGCGCCGGCCTGCAGCAGCCCCCGTGCGGCCATCAGGCCGATGCCACGGCTGCCGCCGGTGACGATGGCTACCTTGCCCTCAAGTCCGAAGAGGCTCTCAATGGCGTTCATACCTTCAGCACCAGCTTTCCGGTGTTGGCGCCGGCGAACAACATGTGCAAGGCATCGCCGAAGGCACTGATACCGCCTTCGGCGACGTACTCGCGCGCGATGAGCGTGCCGTCGGCGAGCCAGGCCGAGATCTGCTCAGTGGCCTCGGAATAACGGTCCTCGAAGTCGAACACGACGAATCCGGTCATCGTGGCCCGGAAAACCAACAGCGACATGTAGCGCGATGGTCCGGGTGGGAGCTTTGATTCGTTGTAGGAGGAGATGCCGCCGCAGATGACGACGCGGGCGCCGCGACTCAGATTTGCCAGTGCGCTGTCGAGGATCTCGCCGCCGACGTTGTCGAAGAACACGTCGATGCCCTTGGGGGCGAGCTCGCGCAGGCGCCGTGACACCGATTCATTCTTGTAGTCGATGGCCGCATCGAAGCCGAGTGTCTCGGTCAGCCATGCGCACTTCTCCGGCCCGCCGGCGATGCCGATGACTGTGGCGCCCTTGGCTTTGGCCACTTGGCCGACGACGCTGCCGTCGGCACCTGCGGCGCCCGAGACAACGACCGTGTCACCGGTCTCGACTTTGCCGACGTCCAGAAGACCGAAGTATGCGGTCATGCCGGTCATACCCAGGGTTCCGAGCCAGGTCGGCGCATCGGCGATCGCGAGATCGGCGCGCGTCACGTCCTGACCGTCGCTGATCGCATGATCGGCAGCGCCGAACATGCCGACGACGGTCTCCCCTACCTCGAAGTCGCCATGGCGAGACTCGACAACGGTTCCGATTCCGTGAGCACGCATGACTGCGCCGATCTTGACGGGCGGAACATAGGACCGTACGTCGTTGAGCCAGCCGCGCATCGCCGGATCGAGCGAGAGATAGTCGACCTTGACGAGGAACTGGCCAGCCGCTAGCGGAGGAAGCTCGACAGAGGTGTATTCCCAGGTCTGATCGTCGGGGAAACCGGTGGGCCGTTCTTTGAGTCGGACCTGCTGGGCGGTGATGGTCATGGGCGCTTCTTTCTTGTCATGGTGTGATCCGTGCATGGTCGAACGCCAGTTCGGTCGATGGCAGTCGAACGGCTTTCGCTTTTGGCAGGCCGACCGCGACTATAAACGCACTGCAGATCATGCTCGCGGCGCCGATGAGGAACGCTGTGGTGTAGGCGGACTCGTGAGGGACGCCTGTGGCGAGGAGATTGCTGCTGAGAAGGGTGATGACCAGGGCGCTTCCCAGCGCACTTCCGATCGCTCTGGCGATCGAGTTGACGCCATTGGCGATGCCGGTCTCTTCGGTCGAGACCTCGGCCACGATCAGCGCGGGCATCGCCGCATACCCCATGCTCACCGCGCCGTTGGCGAGCGAGCCTCCGACGATAATGTGCCAGCTCTGCGAATGCAGCGTGGCCATCAGCAGAAATCCCGACAGCCCGATCAGCGCGGCGATGATCAGCGTCGTTCTTCCGCCGTAGAGCCGAACGAGCCGACCGCCGATCGGTGCCGTGATCACGCCGACCAGGGCGGCAGGCAGGAGGTAGATGCAGCTGGCCTCAAGGACGCTTGCGGAGAATCCGTAGCCAGCCCCGGCCGGCGTCTGGACGAAGCCGGAAATTCCCAAAAATGTGACAAACATGCCGAAGCCGATGAACAGGCCCGCGACATTGGTGATCATGAACGGCCGATTGTCCATCAGGACCAAGGGCACAAGCGGGTCGCGCCGTCTTCGCTCGACCACCAGCCACAGAGCGAGTACGAGCGCCGAGCCGGCAAAACAGCCGAGCGTGGTGGGTGCACTCCAGCCCCATTGGTGTCCCTGGGACAGCGGGAGCAGCAGGAGCACGAGGCTTGCACCGAGGAGGAAGCCACCGAGCCAGTCGATGCGCCCTGCGCGATCGGGACGATGCTTGGGTACGGTCATGACGACGAGGAGCAACGCGATGAGACTGGCCGCGAGCGACAACCAGAAGATGCGGTGATAGTCGCCGCCATCGCGGGTGAGAAGCCCGGTCAGGACCAGGCCGATGCCGCCTCCGATGCCCAGGGTGCCGCTGACGATCGCCATCGCCGAGGTGAGTTTGTGTGCCGGCAGCGCGTGGCGCAGGATTCCGATGGACAGCGGGAAGAGGCCGAACGAGGCGCCCTGAAGAATCCGGCCGACCAGCAGCCACGGGAGTGACGTCGTCACCGCGGCGAGCAAGGAGCCGGCAGCGACGACGATCAGGATGCCGATCAGCACTCGTCGACGCCCATACAGGTCGCCGATACGGCTCAGCAACGGGGTGAAAACGGCGGCCGCAAGGAGCGTGACAGTTACGGTCCAGCCGACCGCCGAGGCGGAGGCATCGAGTGCATCGCCGATCTGGGCGAGAACGGGCACGACAACGGTCTGCAGCAGCGCGACTACCATCACTGTCAGCGAGAGTGCCGGCACGAGAACTCGACTCGCGCCGCTTGGGGAATCGGTCATGCCCACCTTTTGCTGGTTCTGTTCTGAACGCTTCGACGAATCCTTGACGACTATGCGACTCTCATCTAACTTGAACTTGACGTAAGATTCAAGTGTGCCCCTGTGCGGCGGCGGTGGTATGACTGCGGCCGAGTTCTTCGAAGCTGCACGATTCACGCGGAGAAGTCGCAGACCAACAGGAGAGACTCATGAGTTTTGCCGGAACCGGCCCCCAAGACGATGTGTTCGGCGTCGTGGCCAACGGCGTGGGGACGATCACCCTCAACCGTCCCGAGCGCCGTAATGCAATGTCGGAGGCGATGATCGGCGGTCTCGCCGATCTGTTGCGTGCGATGGAAGCCGCAGATGAGGTCGGCGTCCTCGTACTCACGGGCGCGGGCAAGGCATTTTGTGCCGGTGGTGACGTCCAGAAATTCGATGAGCGGGGTGGCGAAGGGCAGGGTGCCCAAGAGGTCGACCCCGAAGCGGTTCGCACCCAGCAACGGAGCCAACTCGAGACGGTGGGCCGTATCTACCGATGCACCAAACCGGTAATCGCATCGCTTCCCGGTGCGGCCGCAGGCGCGGGAATCGGCCTCGCACTCGCTGCGGACGTTCGCATTGGCAGCCGCCGTGCACTGATGGCAACCGCCTTCGCGGCCGTCGGCCTCGCCGGCGACTTCGGTGTTGCGTGGCTGCTCGAACAAGCAGTCGGACCGGCCAAGGCGCGTGAGCTGATGTTTCTCAACCCTCGCGTCGATGCCGAGACGTGCCTCGAGCTCGGTCTTCTCAACTGGGTCGTCGATGAGGACGCCTTGACGGAGAAGACGACCGAGATTGCCGAGCAGCTCGCCAACGGTCCGCGACTCGCGCTCGCCGCCATGAAGCAGAATCTGCTCAATGCCCCGCATCTCGATCTCGAGGCCTCGATGGATGCCGAAGTGCCGTTGCACAAGGCATCCGGGCTTACCGAGGATCATGTCGGCGCGGTCAAGGCATTTGTCGAGAAGCGACAGCCGGTGTTCGGTCGCAGCCGGCAAGCCGGCGGCAGCTGAAGACTGCGAAGATCCGGGGCAAGTTGAAACCGGATTCAGGTACGATTATTATGAGACGCAGGTCACGGTCAGTGTCCTGAACCCTGGAGGTAGTTGTTCGTATGGTGAATGTCGCTGCTGGGTTATGGGACAACGCGGTTGCTGATCCCGAGAAGGTCGCGCTCCGCGCACCTTTGCAGGAATGGACGTTCGAGGCGGTCCGATCGGCTGCGGCGCACTACGGTGGCGCACTGAAATCGGCCGGCGTCAAGCCCCAGGACCGGATCCTGCTCATCGCACCGAGCGTGCCCGAATTCGTCGTTGCGTACTACGGGCTCCAGCTGATCGGCGCCACCGCCATCACCATGAACACGATGGCAACCGCGCCCGAGATCGACTATGTCGTGCAGGACTCGGGTGCCAGCATGATCATCGCGTGGCATGAAAGCGCCACGCATGCGCGCACCGTCGCAACGTCGGGCGATCTCCCATTCTGGCTTCTCGAGGCCGGCGCAGAATGCCCTGGGGCAGAGCCCGTCGAGGGCCCGTTGGACATCGACGAGCAGTCGACGGCAGTCATCCTTTACACCTCGGGGACCACCGGTCGGCCGAAGGGAGCCGAACTGACCGCCGGCAACCTGCTCGGCTGCTCCGATGCGTTCATGGAGGTGCTCGAGCTCGAGCACGATGACCGTTTCGGCACCGGGCTTCCGCTCTTTCACGTGTTCGGGCAGGCCGTCGTCATGAATACGGTGCTTCGTCTGGGCGCGTCCCTGTCGCTGCTGCATCCCTTCGAACCGAACGCGATGTTGGAGATGATGAAGCGTGACAAGCTCACCGCAATCGCAGGCGTGCCGACAATGTGGAATGCGATGCTGCACGCCTCAGACAACTTCACCGCGGCCGATTTCAGCAAGCTCCGAATGGCATCATCGGGAGGCGCCTCGCTGCCGGCGGAGGTCGTACGGGCGTTCACCGAACGGTTCGGCTGCGTCATCCTCGAGGGTTACGGCCTGACTGAGACGACGGGTGCGGCAACCTTCAACGGACTCAATCGGGAAGCCAAGACAGGCTCGGTCGGCATCACCCTGCCCAACACCTACGTCGAAATTCGTGACCTGAGCGGCGTGCCCGTGCCCACCGGCGAGGTCGGCGAGATCTTTATCAAGGGTCCGACCGTCATGAAGGGCTACTGGGAGCGCCCCGAGGCGACTTCTGAAGACCTCCGCGACGGCTGGCTGAAGACCGGTGACCTCGGGACGATTGACGAAGACGGCGATATTCGTATCGTCGATCGCACCAAGGACCTCATCATTCGTGGCGGCTACAACGTCTATCCGCGCGAGGTCGAAGAAGTCCTCTATGAGCATCCGGCCATCTTCGAAGTTGCGGTTGTCGGAGTGCCCGATGAACACTTTGGCGAAGAGATCGCGGCGGTCATCGTGCTCGCGCCGGGCGCGAGTCTGACCGGTGATGAGTTGCGCGTATGGGCCAAAGAGCAGCTGTCGGCCTACAAAGTGCCCCGACTGTTCCAGTTCGTCGACGCACTCCCCAAGGGGGCGACCGGCAAGATCTTGAAGAGAGCGATCGGCCGCGACGAACTCACCGCACAGGCATCGATCCGAAAGTCGAAGGCATGACGTCGATCAACACGGTCAAGGGATCCATCGAATCCAGCGAGCTGGGCAAGACCCTCGTCCACGAGCACATCTTTGTGGTCGGTGAGGAGTATCGACAGAACTATCAAAGCGACTGGAACGAGGAAGAGAAGACCGCCGATGCGGTCGTCAAGCTCAACGAACTGAAGGCACTCGGAATTGATTCGATCATGGACCCGACGGTCATCGGCCTGGGTCGCTACATCCCGCGGATCAAGAAGATCGCCGAACAGACCGAGCTCAACATCCTCGTGGCCACTGGCATCTACACCTACAACGAGATCCCCTTCCAGTTCCACTACTCGGGTCCGGGATTGCTGTTCGATGTGCCGGAGCCGATGACCGAACTCTTCGTCAAGGACCTCACCGAGGGCATCGCCGACACCGGCGTACGGGCCGCATTCCTCAAATGTGCCATCGAAGAGCAAGGACTCACCCCGGGCGTAGAGCGCGTGATGCGGGCAGTGGGTCAGGCAAGCGTACGCACCGGCGCGCCGATCACCGTGCACACCTTCCCGCACAATGGGTCCGGCCTTGTCACGCAGCAGGTGCTCGCAGACGAAGGCGTTGACCTCACCAAGGTCGTCATCGGCCACTCCGGCGATTCGACCGATCTTGACTACCTGATGAAGCTGGCCGACGCAGGCTCTTTCCTCGGGATGGATCGTTTCGGACTCGATGTGATCCTCCCGTTCGAGGATCGCATCATCACGATCGTCGAGCTCGTCAAGCGCGGCTATGCCGACAAGATCACGATCGCCCACGACGCGTCATGCTTCATCGACTGGTTTCCCGCCGACGCGAAGGAAGCCGCCGTCCCCAACTGGAATTTCCGCCACATCAGTGAAGACGTGATCCCGGCCCTGCTCGCCGGCGGCGTCAGCGAGGACGACATCGACACGATCCTGGTCAAGAACCCCGGCCGCTACTTCGAAGCCGCCTGACGCGGATCAGCCCATGCGTCGGAACAGCGGCCTCGTCACCTTGGTCACGACACCCGGCAGGGTTGCCATCCCGAGCCCACCCAGAGCTCCGGGAATGCTGGTGACCCGCGATGGTTTGTCGACGACGGCCTTGACCAGCCAATTGGCGGCCCGGGCTGAGGACATCATCGGCATGTTGTCGTAGGCATCGGTGGCCGCGGACATCGGCGTACGGACCATGGGGAAGTAGACGATCGTGGTCGAGATGCCTTGCGAACCGAGCTCGGCGTCGAGTGAGCGGGTGAACGATTCGAGCGCGCTCTTGCTGGCGAGATACGCCGAGAACAAGGGGATCGGGATTTGCGTTGACATGCTCGACACCGAGACCACATGCCCGTGTCCCTGCTCGAGGAAGTGCGGGACGAGGGCGAGAGTCAGCCGCACGGCGCCAAAGTAGTTGATCGCCATCGTGCGCTCGTAGTCGTGGAGACGATCGGTCGAGTCGGCGATGGGCCTTCGGATCGAGCGGGCCGCGTTGTTGACGAGAACATCGATCCGGCGGTGGTCGTCCAGGAGTTGTGCGGCCACCGCTGCGGCCTCATCGACGTCGGCGAGATCGACGACATAGGCATGAGCGACGCCACCGGACTTCTCAATGTCGGCCTTTACGGCGAGGAGTTCGTCTTCGCGGCGGGCCAAGAGGCACACGGTCGCGCCGAGACGGGCAAGCTTGCGAGCGGCATCGGCGCCGATTCCGCTGGATGCCCCGGAGATGACGACGGTGCGGCCGGCAAGTTTCATACGGCCACTTCGGCACTGAGTCTCATTTCGCCACTTCGGCGAAGAGTGCCTGCATCAGCCGCATACAGCGTTGCGTCATCTGCTCGGCAGTCTGGTCGGGGTGGTCGAGCCACCAATTGACGAGGGCGTCGACGATACTCATCCAGACGGCGATCATGGCCGAAATGTCGAGCGAGTTGCTGTCCCCGTTCATAGTCATGAGTTCGGTGACGCCTTCTTCGGCGAGTTTGGTGATGCGGTCCTTGTAGTGGGCCGTCGACCTGCCGATCGCACCGATCGTCGGGGCCGAGCCGTCGAAAAACAGTTTCCAGAAATGGGGCTGCGGCTGCAAGATCGTGAAGATGCCTTCCAGTGTGCGCATGCCGCGCTCAACGCCGACAGTGTCTTCGCGGGCGATGCGCTCGATCTCGTCGGCGAGGACGGCTCCGGCGCGGTCGAGGCATGCGGTGAAGAGGCCGTCTTTGGAGGTGAAGTAGTTGTAGATCAACGGTTTGGAGATGCCGGCCTTATCGGCGATGACGGCGAGATTGGTCGTCGCGTAGCCCTGCGCGGCGAACTCCTTGGCGGCAACGTCGAGGATCTGGCTCTCTCGGTCGAGGCGCGGGACGCCCTTGGTGCCGGCCTTTGTTCGGTTCACACCATTCTTTCGGGTCACCAGGATAACTCTAGCGGAACATGTATCCCTATGGTAACTTACTCAAAAGTCACTTCTGTGAATGTCGCTGCAAGGAGCCGTCCATGTCGGAGTTTCTCGACCCGTTGAAGAATCCCACGCTGGTTGCAGCCCCGTTCTTCGTCTTGTCGTTGCTCATCGAAATCGCGGCGTTCAAGTGGCTTGAGAGCGATGAGGAGATGCGCGGTTATGAGAGGAAGGACGCCCGGACGAGCGTGTTCATGGGTATGGGTTCACTCGTTTCCAGTGCGGTGTTCAAACTTCTGACTCTCGTTATGTTTGTCGCCGTCAGTGTCTGGGTCGCGCCGTGGCATATGCCTACCGATACGTGGTGGTACTGGGCGCTGCTCATTCTCGGCCTCGATCTCGCCTTCTATCTCCAGCATCGTTTCGTTCACCGGGTTCGCATCGGCTGGGCCGCACATCAGGCCCATCATTCGAGTGAATTCTTCAACTTCTCGACGGCCTTGAGGCAAAAGTGGAACCCCTGGGCCGAAGCGTTGTTCTGGTTGCCGTTCCCTCTTCTGGGCTTCGCACCATGGACCCTTTACGTCGCCTTCGGCTTCAACCTGGTTTTTCAGTTTTTTGTCCACACCGAACGCATCAACCGGATGTGGCGTCCGATTGAATTCATCTTCAACACGCCTTCACATCACCGCGTGCACCATGGCAGCGACCCCATCTATCTGGACAAGAACTACGCCGGCATCCTGATCATCTGGGACCGCATGTTCCGCAGTTATCAAGAGGAGATTCAGCGGCCGACCTACGGGCTCACCGTTCCGGTCGGCACCTACAACGTGCTGCGGCTCCAATACGGCCCGTTTGTCGATCTCTTCCGCGATGTTCGCAGTGCGCAAACGTTCCGCAACAAAGTCGGTTACATCTTCATGCCGCCGGGCTGGCATCCTGGCGAAAAGCGTGTGGAGGTCGAGCAGCCGCGCGAGCCCTTCGCGCTCCTCTAACGTCATCCCCACGATGCGCCTGAGAACAGTGTCCTCTGGCCTCCGTTGGGGATGACGTCAGCTCACAAACCGCGGGAAATGCCGCCGTCGACCGGCAACATGATGCCGGTCAGATAGCTCGCGGCGGGGGACAGGAGGAAGGCGGCAACGCGACCGAATTCGGCCGGTTCGCCGTAGCGGCCGAGCGCGATGGCGGCCATGCCGGCGGCGCGCGCTGCCGCCGGATCGTCCGAAAGCGCATCGAGTTCCTGGACGCGTTCGGTGTCGATTCGGCCGGGGAGAAGTCCGTTGACCCGGATGCCACGTGGGCCGAGCTCGTCGGCAAGGGTCTTGGCGGCCATCGCCAGTCCTGGGCGCAAGCCGTTCGAGATGGCCAGGCCGCCGATCGGTTGCTTCACCGAAGTCGAAAGGACGAACGCGATTGAACCGCCTTCGCCCAAATCGGCGGCGATCGTCGTCGCGAGACGCAATCCGCCGAGAAAGACCGATTCAAAGGCGGATCGCCATTCGTCGTCGGTCTTGGCGAGTATGGGTCCGGCCGGCGGACCGCCGACGCTGATGAGGATTCCGTCAAGTCGGCCGAAATTGTCTTTGGCGGCCTTGATCAGCTGCGCGGAGGCATCGGGGTTTGCATTGTCGACCGCGATTCCGACAGCGTTTGCTTCGCCGAGTTCGGCGACGACATGAGCGAGGCCGTCGGCCGACCGGGATGAGACGACGACTTTGGCCCCGTCATCAACGAGGGCTTGCGCGGTGGCACGGCCCAGTCCCCTGGAAGCGGCAGTGACGATGTAAACGCGGTTCTTCAGCCCAAGATCCATACGCCCATTGTGCCCAAGTGCCCTGACGGCGGTGACTCAGGGCGTCAGGCGGGCCGTGGTCAGCAACGACTGGCTGAGAGCGTTGAGCGTCGAATCGGCTACTTGGTAGAACGCCCATTTACCGCGTTGCTCGCGAATGACAAGGCCGGCATCGACGAGCTGCTTCATATGATGAGACACCGTCGGTTGCGACAATCCGACCGGCTCGGTCAGGTCACAAATGCACGCTTCGCCTGTCGGTTGCGACGCGATGAGCGACAAGAGCCGCACGCGAGTCGGGTCGCCCAGCGCCTTGAACATGTGCGCCAGCCGCTCGGCGCCCTCGACGTCGAAAGCAACGCCAGTGACCGGAGAGCAACAGACGACGACCTCTTCATGGATGAATGGAAGCGTGTTGGGCATGAATTCAGTCTGACACACGTATTGACAAACGTCGATACATCCAGCAGAGTCTATGTATAGATGTTTGTCGATATGTCAAGGAGCACTTGTGAGCGATGCAACCCGCGAATCACCGATGACGGGGAGCGCCGAGGCTGTCATTGGCCGGCTCTCCCGCCTCGACAGGTTCCTGCCGGTATGGATCATTCTTGCGATGGCCATCGGCCTGGTGCTCGGCAGAGGTTTCCCCAGCCTGACCGATGCGCTCGATTCGTTCACCATTGGCTCGGTTTCCGTCCCGATCGCGATCGGTCTGCTGGTGATGATGTATCCGGTGCTCGCCAAGGTCCGCTACAGCGAGACGTCACGCATCGCCGCTGACCGCAAACTTCTCGTTGCTTCCCTCGTCATGAACTGGGTGCTCGGCCCCGCACTCATGTTTGCTCTCGCGTGGCTCTTGTTGCCGGACCTGCCTGAATACCGGACAGGCCTGATCATCGTCGGCCTAGCCCGCTGCATCGCCATGGTCCTCATCTGGAACGACTTGGCCTGCGGCGACCGCGAAGCCGCCGCCGTCCTGGTCGCGATCAACTCGGTCTTTCAGGTCGTCGCCTTCGCAGCCCTCGGCTGGTTCTATCTCCAAACGCTTCCCGGCTGGCTTGGACTCGAAACAACCAGTGCCGAATTTTCGTTGACGGCCATCACGGTAAGTGTTCTGGTTTTCCTCGGCATACCGCTCGTGGCAGGTTTCGCCACCCGGCAGATCGGCGAACGGACCAAGGGTCGCGATTGGTACGAGACCGCTTTTCTTCCGAAAATCGGGCCCTGGGCTTTGTATGGCCTGCTATTCACCATCGTGTTGCTCTTTGCGCTTCAGGGCGACGCCATCACCAGCAACCCCCTCGACGTGGTCCGCATCGCCTTGCCGTTGCTGGCCTATTTTGCCATCACCTTCAGTCTTGGCATGATCATCGGCCGCCAACTCAAACTCGGCTACGCCAAGACCACCACGCTCGCCTTCACCGCCGCCGGCAACAACTTCGAACTCGCCATTGCGGTCGCGATCGGCACGTTCGGTATCACCTCAGGTCAAGCCCTCGCCGGCGTCGTCGGACCCCTCATCGAGGTTCCCGTCCTCGTGGGCCTGGTTTATGTCGCCCTCTGGGCCGGCCGCAAATACTTCCCCGGCGACCCCACCGCCCCCCGAAACTCAGCACAAGCAACCACCCGTCAAGGAGAACCCAATGACTGACCGCCCCAGCGTCCTCTTCGTCTGCGTCCACAACGCCGGTCGTTCACAGATGGCCGCAGGCTTTCTGACTGCGCTTGCAGGCGGGGCCGTGGACGTGCTCTCGGCGGGCTCGATACCCGCCGACCAGATCAACCCGGCCGCCGTCGAAGCGATGGCCGAAGTCGGCATCGACATCGCGGCAGAACAACCGAAAATCCTCACCGAAGATGCCGTCAAAGAATCCGATGTCGTCATCACCATGGGTTGCGGCGACGAGTGCCCATACTTCCCCGGCAAACGGTATGAAGATTGGGTGCTCGAAGACCCGGCAGGGCAAGGCATCGAGGCCGTGCGCCCGATCCGGGACGAAATCAAGTCACGTGTGGAAAGACTGCTCGCCGAACTCGTCCCCGCGCCAACCCTGAATTCAAAGGCACAGAGCTGAGGAAGATCGATCGACTGGGATGTCTGTCGGACTGAACACACTGTTCATGTCTTCAGTCCGTGGCCGGGGCGTAACTGACCGTGCGAAGAGGGCCCCTCGCGGGACCCTCTTCGTTGAGCATTTTGAACTGTGGCCAGGGCCGGGATCGAACCGGCGACCTACCGCTTTTCAGGCGGTCGCTCGTACCAACTGAGCTACCTGGCCACCGCCCCAGCGCAGTGCGCAGGAGCGACGATCACCTTATCGCACCGCAAAGCCCGTCTTGAAATCGCCCGTGTTTGGAGTCAGACGACGGCGACGGCATCTCGCACGGCCAGCCTCGGGAGGCGACCGAGCCAGGCATCGCTGGCGGGGTGGCCGATGTTGACGACGAGCTGAGACTTCCAGGCGTTGCCGCCGAAGAACTCCTTATCGACGCCTTCCCGGTCGAAACCACCCATCGGCCCGGCGGCCAGCCCGGCAGCCCGTACGCCGACGATGAAATAGCCGATCTGGAGGGTGGCGTTGAATGCCGCCTGATCCTTGCGGAACTCGTCCTTTCCGACGAACATGTCACGTGCTTCGGGAAAGTGCGGGAAGTGCTGGGGCAGGTGATCGTGGAAATCGGTGTCGGCGGCGAGGATGGCGACGGCCGGCGCACTGGTGGTCTTGGCGCGATTGCCTTCGGACATATGCGGGGCGAGGCGCGCGCGGCCTTCATCGCTCTGGACGAGCAGAAGCCGCAACGGCTGATTGTTCATGGCGGTGGGGCCGAACTTCACGAGCTCATAAATTGCCTCGATCGTTTCGGTGGAAACCGGCTCGTCGGTGAATTTGTTGGCGGTCCGAGCTTCGCGGAACAACAGATTCTGAGCGTCTTCGGACAGAGCTAGAGGTGTTTCAAGGGTCAGTGAAGTCATGGAAAGTTCAACTATGCGAGAGGTAAGGAAAGTCCCACGTATCGCGAGATCAATACGTGGGCTTCCTCACAAAACAGAATGCAACTCGACTCAGTGCTTGCCAGGGTCCTTGGGTGCAAAGTCCTTGAGCGCAGGATCCTTGGGTGCAGGGTCCTTGGCCGCAGGAGTTTTCGCAGGGGGTACGTCCTTCGGCGCGCTGGATGCAGCAGGGGCCTGAGTGGCAGCGGGAGCCGGAGCGGGTTTCGGCGGCGCATACGTCGGCGGTGAATAGGCCGGCGTTGCGGTGCTGGCGCCGGTTGTCTTGCGGCGGATGGCGAAAAATGCGGTTGCGCCTGCGCCGACGACGACGAGAAGGAGGGCATTGCGGCGTTTCTTGGACTTCTTGGCCGGTTTCACGCCGGGAACCTGATCGCGCAGGTTGTCGATGCGCTCGCTGGACTTGATCTGTTCCTTGATGTCGCTGAGGAGATCGCTTGAGGCGATCTGGTCCTTGAGGTCGACAGCCCGTTCGTCAAGCTTCAGGTCCTTGATCTGTTCTTTGAAGTCGCCCACGCGATCTTCAATCTTCAACTGGTCGAGCCAGTCGGTGACGCGTTCCTCGACTTTGTCCAGTGTGGTCTGGTTTTTCTTCCACGGTGCGGTCATTGTCTGCCTCTCGATTGCGATAGTGGGTTCAATGGAAAGCCTCTGCTCTTCCCCTCACCATAGTCATACCCAAAAACGAGGGGGCCACACCAAATACGAAGTTCCCACATCCGATGGAAATGGATGTGGGAACTTCGTCTTGCGACCCCGACCGGACTTGAACCGGCGACCTCCGCCGTGACAGGGCGGCGCGCTAACCAACTGCGCTACGGGGCCAAACTATGGAGTTGTGTAAAGCGGCTCACCGCGACCGCAATCCTAACCCACGGCTGGCCGCCCTCACAAAGAGACCCCTAGCGCAGCCGCAGGTCGACAGCGCGAGCCCAAGCGCCTGGGCGCTGGCGCAGTTCACGGCGTCCTGGCGCGGTGAACTCCCCGTGGTGCGACGAAGGTTTATCGTTGCCGACTTGGTCTCGACAGTAGAGACTGTGGTGAGTCCGCACGCCCCGGCGCTAGGAGTTTCATGATCGAGTACACGTCCGTCGGCAAGAGATTCCCGGACGGGACGCAAGCCGTCGATGACTTCAGCCTGGTGTTGCCTTCGCGCAGCACCACCGTTCTTGTCGGCTCCTCCGGTTGTGGCAAGACCACACTTTTGCGCATGATCAACCGCATGGTCGACCCTACGCACGGGCAGGTCCGGATCGACGGCGTCGACATTGCGACCCGCAATCCGGTCAAACTTCGGCGCAGCATCGGCTACGTCATGCAAGACGGCGGTCTATTGCCGCACCGCAAAGTCATCGACAACGTGGCAACAGTGTTGCTGCTCAACGGCGTCTCCAGGAAAGAGGCGTATGCGCGTTCGGCGGAGACACTGGCTAAGGTCGGCCTGGACTCCTCAATGTCGACGAAATATCCGAGTCAGCTTTCCGGCGGCCAGCAACAACGCGTCGGAGTCGCCCGCGGACTTGTGGCCAATCCGAACATCCTGCTGATGGACGAGCCCTTCGGCGCCGTCGATCCAATCGTGCGCGACGAACTCCAACGCGAACTTATAAGACTTCAACGCGAGCTCGACAAGACCATCGTTTTCGTCACCCACGACATCGACGAGGCGTTCCTGCTGGGCGATCAGGTCGTCATCCTGCAGACGGGCGGCAAGATCGCACAGATCGGTTCACCGGCCGACGTCCTCGCCACGCCGGCCAATGACTTCGTCCGCAGTTTCGTCGGCCTCGACAAGGGCAAGCGGACGTTGCGGATCGAGAAGCGCGACGGCCATTCCATCGTCGTCGATGAGAGTGGCAAACCGGCGGGAATCCTGGCCGAATGAGTTGGCTGATCGAAAACTTCCCCTACGTATGGAGTCTGACGCTCAAGCACATCTGGCTGAGCGGTATTCCGATCGTCCTGGGCTTCATGCTCGGCTTGCCGATCGGTTGGTATGCGAGCCGACACCCGCGGCTGCGGGGCACCATACTCAGCACGGGAAGCGTCATCTACACGATTCCTTCGCTTCCCTTGCTTGTGCTGTTGCCGACCTTCATCGGGACGAAGATCCTCAGCCCGATCAACCTCGTCATCGCCTTGACCTTCTACGCCGCTGCGATTATGGTGCGCTCGGCTTCGGACGCCTTCCTCGCGGTTTCGCCCGAGGTTCTCGACGCGGCCACGGCTACCGGCTATTCGCCGGTCAAACTGTTTTTAGCCGTCCATCTCCCGCTTGCCGGGCCGGTGCTTCTCGCCGGCCTGCGCGTCGTCGCCGTGAGCACGGTGAGCCTGGTCAGCATCGGCGCGCTCACGGGGATCAGTAGCCTCGGTTCGCTCTTCACCGACGGCTTCCAGCGTGGCTTCACGACCGAAATTGTCATAGGCGTGATCCTCACCGTCGTGGTGGCCCTGGTCTTCGACGCTTTGCTTATCCTCGGCGCCAAAGTGCTGATGCCGTGGGCGTCCGTCGCCCGGGCGAGGAGTGAAGCATGAGTGTTTTCAGCGAAACCGTCGACTGGTTCGCGGACTCTTCTCATTGGCATGGCAATTACGGTGTCCCGCATTTTGTCGTCCAGCATCTTGGCTATACCGCGGAGACCGTTGTGGTTGCCTCTGCGATCGCTATACCTCTCGGGCTTTGGATCGGCCATACCGGCCGTTTCCGCAGCTTGGCAGTGATCGTCACCGGCGCGCTGCGCGCCCTCCCCACTCTTGGCTTGCTCACCGGGATCGTCCTGTTGATCGGCATCGGGCTGACACCGCCGATCATTGCGCTCGTCGTCCTGGCGATCCCCCCCGTACTCGCCGGCGTCTATTCGGGACTTGAATCGGTGGACCGCAAAACCATCGACGCGGCCCGCGCGATCGGTATGACCGAGTGGCAGATCCTCGCCAAGGTCGAGGTGCCATTGGCGTTGCCACTCATCGTCGGCGGCATTCGTTCTGCAACACTGCAGGTCGTGGCCACCGCTACGGTGGCGGCTTATGTGGGCCTTGGGGGGCTTGGTCGTTATCTGATCGACGGACTGGCCGTTCGCGACTTTCCACGAATGGCGGCGGGTTCGGTGCTTATCATCGTGATCGCTCTCGTGTTAGATGGAGTCTTCGCATCACTCCAGAAACTTGCTTTGCGGGAACGCACCTCACCCAACCCGGCCATACGGTCTTAATCACCTCAACACCAGGAGTAGCCCCACCATGAAAATACTCAGCACTTTTATTGCGGCCACCGCACTGGGTCTGACGATGACCGCGTGCGGCAGCGACCCCACGGCAGGCACCAAGTCGGCTTCGGACACGATCACTATCGGCTCGGCCGCGTTCCCCGAAAATGAGATCATCGCCGAGATTTATGCTCAGGCCCTCGAAGCCGAGGGCGTCAAAGTCACGAAGAAGCTCAACATTGGTGCCCGCGAGGCCTACATTCCGGCCCTCAAGGGCGGCGAGATCGACCTGATTCCCGAATACACCGGCAATCTGCTGACCTATTTCGACAAAACCGCGACTGTGACCTCGGCGGCTGATGTCCAAACGGCGCTTACAGCCAAGGTCCCTGCCGGACTGGAAGTCCTCGATCCGGCCAAAGCCGAAGACAAGGACTCGCTCAACGTCACGGCCGAGTTCGCGTCAAAAAACAACCTCAAGTCGATCGCCGATCTCAAGGGTGTCAGCAACTTGAGCCTTGCCGCCAACCCCGAGTTCAAGGAGCGCACCTTCGGCCTCCCAGGCCTCGAAAAGATCTATGGGCTCAAGGGCATCACGTTCGTTCCGATCAGCGACGGCGGCGGACCGGCGACGCTGAAGGCACTTCTCGACAACAAGGTGCAGGTCGCCGACATCTATTCGACGACGCCATCGATCATTGAGAACAAACTCGTCACTCTCGAAGATCCGCAAAGCATGTTCTCCGCGCAGAACGTCATTCCGCTCATCAACACGAAGAAGTCAAGCGCCAAAGTCCAGGATATTCTCAACAAGATCTCGGCGGTCTTGACGACTTCGGACCTGCTGGACCTCAACAGCAAGAACCAGGGCGCGGACAAGACGGCCCCGGCGACACTGGCCAAGCAATGGCTCACCGACAAGGGCCTGATTTAACTAACCCACCTCCCAAGATTTGGCCGCTGTGGCACGTGAATTCAGCCCGTATGAGGGGTTCCCGGTGCTTGAGCGGCCAAATCTTGGGGATCGGGCTTCAGGCCGGCGGCACAAAGACCCAGGGCTCTCGTGGCAAACGGCTGGGGTCGAAGTCCTCGACAGAGGTCATACCCATCGACTCGAGGATGAGCGCACGGACGTCGATCCCTTTGGATGCAAGCTCCCGGAACGTCACGGCGCCATCGCGCTTGGAAAGTCGTTTGCCCCCGGCGTTGAGGGCAAGAGGCACGTGCGCGTATGTCGGCTCGGCGTATCTCAGCAGCGAGGCGAGGTAAGCCTGTCGCGGCGCAGAACTCAGCAAGTCGTCGCCGCGCACGATCTGGTCAATCCCCTGCTCCGCATCGTCGACGACGACCGCGAGGTTGTAGGCCGGCACGCCGTCGTTGCGCACCAGGACGATGTCGTCGACCGCTCCGTCGACCCGACCGTGCAACAGGTCGGTGACGGTCTGCGAACCGATGGTGGCGCGCAGCCTCAACGCCGCCGGGCGTTCGGAACGCCGCACCTCACGTTGAGCGTCGGTCAAATCGCGACATGTCCCGGGATAGGCGCCGGGTGGGTGGTGTGGCGCCGAGGGCGCCTCGTGGATTTCCCTGCGCGAGCAATAGCACTCGTAGACGAGCCCGGCCGCAGTCAGTTGTGCCACGGCGTCGGCATACAAAGCCGCGCGATCGGACTGGCGTACGAACGGGCCGTCCCAGTCGATGCCGATGGCGCGTAGATCGCGGAGTTGGCCCTCCTGGGCACCGGGCCGAACCCGGTCGAGGTCCTCGATCCGCAGCAGGAAATCGCGGCCGGTACTTCGTGCGAACAGCCAGGCGAGAATGGCCGTTCGGAGGTTGCCGACGTGGAGATCGCCCGAAGGGCTGGGGGCGAAGCGTCCGGCGGTCATGGCGTCAGGTTAGAGGATTATCGGGCGCCTTTGGAGCGGACGCCGGGTGTATGTGCGGCATCACCCACAAATGACCCCCATCACGGGCTGTGATGGGGGAAATTGTCCTGCGCCGGGAGGGAGATAGATCGCGCAAGCTTGTGAAAACTGTTGAGTTTTGAAAATCAATTGTCCGTTATGACTGTGGCCTCAATGAGAAGGCAACTTTCCGCCACCGACGAAACAAAATGAGTCAAATTATCGCACTCCCTCAGAGCCCTGAAAGAACTCATGCAGCGATTTAATACCAGCTGCTTTCCGCGGACAATAGTCGGAAATGGCCATTTATGCGGACGCTTTGGCTTTGGCTTCCGTCCGGTCGATCAATTCCCAATTCCTTGAAGCGGCAATTCGTAGCTCCGGTACTTCTCGTCGGGCTGGTAGCCGTGCCGGTCATACACCGATTGTGCGCGGAGATTGGTGTGGGCTGTCCGCAGATTGATGGCGATGGCACCGGCTCCTTGGCCGAGTTTTGCGGCCGTATCGAGAAGAGCGTCGACGGCGCCGCCGCCTCGCGCGTCCTCGCTGACGAACAGGTCATTGAGGACCCAGATCGGCGCGAGCTGGGTCGAGGAGAATGAGGGATAGATCTGGGTGAACCCGACCGTCGCGTCGCCGTCGAGGGCCAGCAGCACAATCGACTCCTCGCGTTCGAGCCGCTCGGTCAGGAATGCCGCGGCCGCCTCGAGGTCATAGCGCTCCCCGTAGAACTCCCGATACGCGGCAAAGAGAGGAGCGGCAAGGGGGACATCGGTCGACGTGGCGCGAATGACGTTCATACCCGAAGCGTGTCATGTCCTCGCAACGCGAAGCGACCGACCGGAGCTGAGTGGAGTAGTCGACTGATCACAGAAAACTGGTACTGATCACCGGTGCAACCTGTCATCAGCAACAGTTTTCGGGGATCTGCTGGGAAACTTGTGACTCTTGGTACCCGTAACGGGATTCGAACCCGTGCTACCGCCGTGAAAGGGCGAAAAGGCAGATTTCGGGTGGTTGCTGGTCGTTGTTGAGAATGGCTAGTTTTCAATGGCATTGCAACGGTTTTCGGCCCTTGGAACGATTGGATGCCGCTGGTTGATTCGGGCAGTTTTCTATTCTGATGTGTCCCATTTGTGTCCCAATCAGCTTGGAAGCTTGACGAGAATGCCCGTGAGTTGGTTCAGCAGGTCGGGAACGGAGCGCTGTGCGGCATCGATCAGGATGTCGAGGTCTGCCGACCAGTAGCCGTGGACAATCCGGTTGCGCAGCGACACAGGCTTGTGCCATTCGACTTCGGGGAACTCGTCCTTGAGTGCGAACCTGCCGATCGCTTCGCCTAGCACTGTGAAGTTCCACAACAACGCGTCACGTGTGTTCGCATCAGCGGCAAGCGTCTCAGCGGTCTCACCCGCGGCCAGGGTGACGATGCGTTCGGATGCGGTGATGGCCTCCTGTACGAACAGGCGATCACTCGGCATAAAGCTCTTGCGCCTCGGCGATCACGTTGTCGCGCAGGAGCGGATGCAGATATTTGCGTGGGACCAGGTCGACCCGGCGCCCGAAGATTTCGGACAGCTCGCTCTCCAGATCGAACAGCCCGAAGCCCAAGTGCGCATCGGGTGCGAGCACGTAGAGCAAGTCGATGTCGCTGCCTGCTTCAGCCTGGCCGCGAGCGACCGACCCAAAGACGTCGAGGTGCAGCACGCCGTAGCGCTGGCACACCTCGCGCAAGCGCTCGACGTCGATCTTCGACAACTCGGTCATGGGTCCAGAGTATCCGTCTGCGGACGTTGCGCCCTCCTTCTCGCCGTCGATGGCGTGCTCGCCAGTGGTCACCGAGAGCGACTCCAAAGCCCGCAACAGCGGAGCCTTGGTGCGTGGGAGTGCCTTGGCCAGCGCCAGCAGGGCGGCGGCGTTGCCACCCCGCCGAACGCACCGACGCAATGCCTCACGACCGGCCTCGTAGCCGAGGTCCCCACGAAGACGCAGAGCATCGATGATGGTGCGTTCTG